>CAMFIS010000004.1 GCA_945952345.1 uncultured Fimbriimonas sp. | reverse complement strand
GCGTATGGGAATGCGGTGTCTTGGCGGGCCAGCAACGTTGCGAGCACGAGGAGCATGGCGACATTCTACAACGATTCTTGCAAATGTGATACACCGGTAAATCGCATTGCTTCGGGAATCTGGCATGCTGAATCGTTGTTCAAGAATAGAAGCAAACATGAAGCGAACATGGATTGGCCTTGGCGTCGTGGTTCCGGCAGCGGCGTGCCTCCTCTGGTGGAACGGTGTCAACGGACGTTATCGGGTCGTTACGGCTGCGGTTGAGGAACAATGTCGGCCTGGCCAGCCGATTGCTCCGTGCGCAGAGCGATTAAGCATCCTTGGCTTCATCGATCCCAAGGCCGATCACGGCTTTGAAGCTCGGTCTGGAGTCGAGCACCTACTCGATGCCCAGGAGTTTGTCGACACGAATCTGTTTCGAATCATTCTACATATAGAGTGGAAGGATGGAGTGATCCGGAAGTCCGACGCCGGCCGCCTATGGGATGGACCGTAAAGTCTAGGCCCCAATAAATGAGCCTGCGAGTCGAGTTCTTAACCATGAGCGTGGGATGACCTCAAAGACTCTCGCGTAGTATGAGAGCATGATCTCACCCGCTGACTACGCTGGAGGCTTGCAGGCCTTCGAGAAGTTGACCGACCACTTCTACGCGAAGGTAAAAATCGACCCCATCTTGGCGCCAGTGTTCGCGAACATGGACGACGAACACCCCAAGCATGTCGCCGCCTTCTTGGTTCAATGCTTTGGCGGAGGCCCCACTTATTCGAAAGATGGCTCTGAGTACGAAGCGCTGAGAGAAATGGTTGGACACCATCTTCAGCGTCATCTCACCGAACAGCAAAGGCGGCGATGGGTGGAACTCTTGATGGATTCAGCCGACGAAGTCGAGTTGCCCAACGATCCGGAGTTTCGATCGGCATTTGCGGCCAAGATCGAGTGGGGTACCCGAGTGGCAGTGATGAACTCTCAGCTGGACGAAAACCCTGTTCAACCCGGCGACCATATCCCGCGCTTTGGTTGGGGAAGTGTCGAGGGGCCTTACGAGGAGACGGGCGGCATTTGCGCCAAGCCTTTGTCGGAAGACTACATTCCTTAGGATTTTCCAAAACGGCATTCGAATCTGTGAACAAGATGGAACAACAGAAAGACTAAGAATTGGGGAGTCTTTTTTGCCGAGAGCCTTCGCGGACCGGTGTGTAACTACCGATAGAAATAACAGGTTCGCGAATTCGACAAAAACGATTTCGCGTAATATGTAAGAAAGCGAGGCCTCATGAAGTGTCCACGATGTCGAGGTATGGCTCCGGATGGAGCAGGATTCTGCCCGAACTGCGGTAACGATCTCCGCTTGTTCCAGCAATCACCCGCGCAAAAGCAACAAGTGCCGGTGAAAGAGCAGATGCGAAAAGTGGCGGTTGCCGCCGCTGCTCCGGCTGGCTATTACAAGGCTCCGGCCGCTTCGGTGGCCGTTCCGGCCACTCCTCGAAAGCTTAAACTTGGATGGTGGATTGCAGGTGCGGCAGCGGTGCTCGTACTCCTTGCCGGCTTCCTCGCATCCGGCATGTTAGGCAAAAAGGGTTCAAACCCGGTCAGCGCATGGCTGAACAAGACGGGTGTCATGGGCGGACCGATGTTAGACAAAACGGCCAAGACCGCCCCAATGCTTCAGCAAACTGCCAAAACTCCCGAGGAAATGCCTGAGGACGTTCTTCGATGGTTACAGCATCTCGAGAAGTGCGAAAAACAACGCGATGCACTCACCCGAAAATTTATGGCCAAGATCTCGGTCATGGCTCAATCGGCTCAGTTTGGTACCGACCTGGATAGCTTGAAGCAACTCGCGACTGGTGATCCGGACGCTCCGGATCCCAAAGCTGCACCGGACCTTATTGGCGACGCATCCAAGCAAATCAAGGGCGAATACGCTGACCTCAAGAAATACTTCGACAGCTATCCGCCTTCTCCTATCTGACAGAAGATTGACGATCTGTAGGATCATGCTCTCGACGAGCGTCAAGCGATGATCTACGACTTCAACGCTGCCATGTCGGGCTGGGCAGATAACTCCGAGGCCGCCGTCAATCGACTAAAGGCAATGGAGAAGACGTCTGGCAATATCGACCAGTATGGAAACGAAGCCGACAACAAAGTTCAAGAAGTTTGCGACCGCTACAACAAAAAGAAGTGGTTCAAAGTGAACGGCGACATCGGAAATTCGGGAATGCTCGGCTCGATCGGAATCAAGTAAAGTCTATCGATGTTCTCGATCTTGCGACGACCCAAACCGCGAACGGTTCGGAGTCCCAAGGTCGAGGAGCATCTTGAACAGATCGCCGTTACCGCCCTCCGACAAGCCCAAGCTTCCTTCCCCCTCTCGTATAATCCTCTCATCGAGTGGCGTCGTTATAGTGTCACTGCGGGAATGGCCCATTACCAAAAGGGCATCATCACGCTCTCGGCGATCGTGCTAAAAGAACCTGACCAGGTTCGAGAAACGCTGCTCCATGAGTACGCCCACCTCCTCGCTTTCGATCGCCATGGACGCAAAGGCGCTGGGCACGGCATTCACTGGAAGACGGCGATGCGCGACCTAGGTCTCGACCCCAAGGTCCATCACCAATACGAGGTCAAACGGAATCAATCTCACCAGGTCGTTGTGTACACCTGCAAAAAGTGTGGAGAAACCTTTGAACGAAAGCGCCGCTTTCAGGCAAGAAAACGCTATTATCATCGTCAATGTGGGGGACAAATCGCGTTGCTTGAAGTGCAAAAAGCGACATCGTCCGCAAAGAAAGCGTAGAGTCAAATACCCAAATGTGGATTGCGACCGTCCAGAGGACTCGCGAACTCGAATGTAAGAGCGAGTGCGAGTTCGGAATCTGCTCCTCCGTCCTTATGGAGCGCGCAGGGTTGGCGGTTTTCGACGCGCTTCGAGAACTCGTCCCTGTCGGTGGTCGTGTCGTCGTCTTCGCCGGCAAGGGCCACAACGGCGGCGACGGACTTGTGGTTGCGCGCATAGCCCAGCAGCATGGCTACCGCGTCGATGTCATGATGACGAGCGTCGAAGAGGAGCTCGCACCCCTTTGCCGACACCAACTTCAACATGCTGTGAACGTCGGCATCGAGCCGACCTTTCCCAACGATCCGTCCTGGAGTCGAAAGATCGACCAGGTCAGCGCGAAGGATGTCATTATCGATGCCATCCTCGGGATTGGAGCAAAGCGCGAAGTCCACGGCGTCGTCCGAGATTGCATCCAATCCATCAACCGTAGCGGCGTGCCCGTCATCTCCGTCGATGTCCCGAGCGGCATCTGTTGCGACACTGGCGAAGAATTGGGTGAAAGCATCTGGGCGCTACGGACAATCACCTTCGGTATGGCCAAGCCTTATCTTTTCCAAGGCATCGGCCTCGAGCACGCCGGCTTCTGGTCGGTATCCGAGATTGGCTTCCCCCAGGTTCTCCTCACCGAGCCTTCCGAGGCAAGAGTTCTCGACGGGGAATGGGTAGCCAGTCTGCTCCCCGAACGCCTAAAGTCCAGCCACAAAGGCGACAATGGCCACGTGCTCATCGTCGCTGGTAGCAAGTGGATGCGCGGCGCGGCAGTCCTCGCCGCCATGTCGGCTCTTTCCTCTGGAGCAGGACTGGTTACCGTCGCGTCCGTGCCTAGCGTCTGCGACGCAGTAGCAAGCCACGTGCCCGAAGCGCTCCTTCTGCCTTTGCCCGAAATCGACGGAGTTATTAGCCCTGCAGCGGTCAAGACACTCGTCGACCTCGAACACAAATTTGAATCCACGCTGGTCGGCCCAGGAATGAGCACGGAAGAAGCCTCGCGCGACTTTCTGGACGCCTTCTTCCGCCAGTGGCATTTACCGTGCGTTGTGGATGCCGATGCCTTAAACTGTGTCGCGATGGGCGTAAAGCTTCCCCAGACCGACTGCGTCCTGACTCCTCACCCCGGCGAGATGAGTCGCCTCCTTCACTCTAGCATCGCCGAGATTCAATGCGACCGATTCCGCACCATTCGGTCTGCAGTGGACGAACTAGGGCACTGCGTCCTACTCAAGGGTCCCTATAGTATCGTGGGCGAGCCTGGCCAACCGTTGCTCGTGAACTGCACGGGCAACCCGGGCCAGGCCAGTGCAGGGATGGGCGACGTGCTCGGGGGCGTGATCGCTACGCTAATGGGGCAAGACCTTCCTGGATACTATGCCGCAGGCTGCGGAATGTTTTGGCACGGAGCCGCCGCAGACATCTGCGCCGAGGAAATCGGCCAGGTTGGATATCGTGCTTCGGACGTTGCGAAAGCGCTTCCATTCGCAAGATCGCGAATTGTTTCCGCGTGTATGGAACGTTAAAGAATATTTCGCTTCTAAGCGTTTAGGGGTTAGAATGTGCTCAGAGTGTTGAGAAGGGTTCCTGCTTTAGGATTTGTACTGCTGTCGTCCGCCGCTTTTGCTGGCACCGCCGTTACGCTCGGGTTTCCCGATGCAACTGATAAGATCGTTTTCGAGTCGGCCACCTGGCCCAAAGAGGATCCGGCGAAGTCGACCACATTTAAGGCTGTGAAAGCCGATTATACGGTTGATTCGACGAACAAGGCGGATCATATTTACGTCGTCGATGTTCAGTCGGGCAAGGTTGCGACCAAAGCGATTGGCGACATCCAAAACAATACGTGGACGATCACGAAGGAGGAGTTCTCCAATGTCTATAAGGTGAAGGTGGATGTTTCGACCCCCAAAGGTCCGGTCGCGGCCGCATCGGTTGAATTCAATGACGCATCCGGCAAGCGAACCAAATTGATTGACCCTTCCTCCAACGGAGAAGCGGCTTTCTTGTTTGTGAAACCCGGCGAGGTTAAAGTCGCGGTCACTTACAAAGCAGATGGGAAGGACAAGGAACCGGTCAAGCAGAGCTTTACCGTTGGCGGAGACAAAGACGCTACACTCAAAATCGCCCTCCCGGATGGCGAAGCTATTCCCGCGAAGGCAACTGCCACCACGGCTGCAGGAAATGCCCCCGCGGCTGCAACTGGCGCCCCAGCGGCCAACACTTCTCAGGGCGACGGCTCAACCAATCCTGCCGGGAATCTCCTGGGCACGGTTCTCGGTTTGGCATTTATCGGCGGCGTTGCGTACTTCCTGTGGAAATTCGTCATGAAGAATCCAGACAAGGTGAAGGACACCCTCACCAAGCTGGGTGCCGACATTCCACAGCCTGGCCAAGATAATGCAGCTCAGGATCCGGTGCCGATCGCACCTATCGCGCCCCAGCCAATGCAGCAGATCATTCTCGACGGCGCAGCGCCATCACCGGTGGCATCCCCATCGGCTGGTCCAATTTCGATGCCTTCCACGGCCGCACCGGTTATGACCGGTATCCCGAAACTCATCGCAAGCGATGGTAGTGCATTTGATCTGCCCGACGGCGAAACCGTCGTCGGACGAGAATTTGGCAATGGGCTCGTGGTTCCGAACGATACGGTCTCAAGAAAACACGCAACCATACTGAAAATGGGAACAAGCGTCGAAGTTCAAGATCACGGCAGCACCAACGGAACCTGGGTAAACGGGATGAAAGTTGCGGGTTCGCAAACCCTCACTCCTGGCGACAAGGTTCGATTCGGAAGCATTGAATATCGATACGAGGGCTAATGGGAAGCATCCTTTTCAAAGCAATCATGGGAATGTTGGCGGGGGTCCTCGTGTGGGCTCTCATCGAACCCTTCAAGCCCCATACCGTCAACTTCTACAGCCTTGAATGGTTGGCCTTCGAACAAAAGCTTTACTGGGGCTGGGCCATCGCCTTGGGCGGTTCGGTTGGTTTCCTCAGCGGATATCAACGCGGAAGCAAACTCAAAGCACTGAAGGAAGGTGGTCTTTCCATTCTGTTCGCGATCATCGGGATGGCGATGGCAATGGGACTGCTCGCCCCGATCCAGATGTTGATCAATAGTCCAATTGGCGTTGCCCATTATGTTGGGCGCGTCGTGGCCCTTACAGTCTTCGGAATGGGAATGGGCGCGGGAATTGGCTTTAGTACCTTCGTTCTTCGCCGTGGCGTTCAAGGCGCGATCGGCGGCTTGATCGGAGGTGCGATCGGAGGAATGCTGTTTGATCCCGTTTCCTCGATCACGGGCGGCATCATGCTTCAACTGCAACACGTTGGACCGAACCAAGCAACCGAGGTCGGAACTTTTGGGCGTGGACTCTTTGCAGCAATTCTATGCGGTGCCATCGCCCTGATGATTGGCATCATCGAGGCCCTTTTCCGATCTGCCTGGATTCGCCTTGAGCTCGGACGAAACGAAGGAAAAGAGTGGGCAATCGACAAGGGCTTGATGATGATTGGTCGATCAGAGCGAGCCGATATTCCTCTCTTTGGTGATCAAAACGTTGGTCAAGAGCACGCGATCATCCAAAAGAATGGACAGCAATACACGATCGTCGATCGTGGCGCTCCGGCAGGTCTCATGGTCAACGGCCAGCGCGTTCAGCAAGCGATGCTGAGCGGGGGCGATATGATCCAGATTGGCAGTTTCAATCTGCGCTTTCTCTTGAAGAACTCCAAAGTGCCAAACCGGGGTCCGGAAAACCTGCGCGGTATGGCCGCATATCCCGCGGGTGGCGCGCCAATGCAGCCTGTGCCTGGAATGCAGCCGATGCAACCAATGCCGGGCATGCAGCCAATGCAGCCGACCGTTATGGGCATGCAGCCCGTGCCGGGAATGCAACCTACTGTCATGGGTGTTCCCTCCATGCAGCCGACGATGATGAATCCGGCCATGCAGCCAACAATGATGGTTCCATCCCAACCTGGAATGCAGCCAACCGTCGCGGTTCCTGCCCAGCCAAACCTTCAACCAACAATGGCCGTCCAAACCGGCATGGCCTCCCTCGTCGCGATCGACGGACCTCTGATGGGGCAACGATTCCCGCTTGCTGGTCCGATTGAACTCGGCCGAGAATCGATGCAGGTTCCCATGAGCAACGACACCAGCGCAAGCCGTCGGCATGCTCGACTTGAACCCTCCGGCATGTTCGTGAATGTCTCCGATCTGGGAAGCACGAACGGAACTTTTGTAAATGGCCAGCGAGTCACGACTGCAATGGCAAAAAATGGCGACATCGTTAAAGTTGGAGCCACCAGTTTTCGCATAGAATCTTAATAGGGCAATACCATGGACCTTACACAAAGAGTAGATATCAACCAAACCGTTATGACGAGCGCCCCAACTGCGGGTGGACAAAGAACCGTGGCAATGAGCCCAACCGACATGGGTCGTACCTCGGTGATGGCGCCCATGAAAGCCCTCGAGGTCGAGATCATCGCGGGACGCACCTGCACCATGGCCAACGGCCCAGCACGCGAGCAGTACCTGCTCGAGCTTCGCGCTGGTGGCGGAGGCGAAACCTTTGGCGGCATCGTCAGCGGTGGGCGAACTCCGATGAATCTTTGTCTCGTCATCGACCGATCAGGTTCTATGGAAGGGCAACCGCTTGAGTACGTCAAGCAGGCCTGTTCGCACGTGGTCGACCTGCTCCTTCCTACCGACGTTCTCAGCATCGTCACCTTCGAAGAGATGGTTGAAGTTCTGATGCCTCCCCAGCAGCTCACGAACAAAGACATGGTTAAGGCTGGCATCGCTCGACTTCAGGCTGGCAACACCACGAACCTGTACGACGGCATCTCGCTTGCAATGCAGCAAGTGATGCAGTTCATCGAATCTAACCGGGCAACACGAATGATCGTCTTGACCGACGGCGACCCGACGGCAGGAATCAAGGATTACACCGCCTTGGTCAATCACGCGGGCGAGCTACGAAACCGCGGTATCTCGGTCACATTCCTCGGATTTGGTCCCGATTACAATGAAGAACTTCTCGCCGGTATGGCAAAGAAGGCAGGCGGAAACTACTACTTCATTCCTCAACCGCAGATGATCCCCGAAATCTTCCGGTCTGAGCTAGAAAAGCTGATGACGACGGTCACTCGCAACATGTCGCTCGAGCTTAAGCTGGCGCGTTGGGTCTCCATGCGATCACCCCAGCAAGCGACCGATGGAACTGTCACGGTGGGTCTCGCCGATATGGAGCGCGGTACGACGATCCAACAAGTCATCGATCTCGAATTCGCCAATCACCCGCTCGGGCATTACCGAGTCTTGGGTGGCAAGCTAAATTACGAAGACCTGATGACGGGTCAGCATGTAACGCTTGATCTCGACTTCGAGATGGAATTCTCGTCCGACTCGGCTCGCTACTCGTCTCCCGTCAATCCTCGCGTTTCTCAGGCCGCTCAGATCGTTGCCTCGAGCAAAGCGATCGAGAAGACGGTTATGGGCCTCAAGACGGGCGCCATCACTCAGATGGGTGCTATCCAAGAACTGCAGAAGACGCAGATGCTCCTGGTCAACGAAGGACGCACCGCCGAAGCGCAAGAAGTCACGATGGCTCTCCGTGCGCTGCAAAGCGGCGACAAGGGTGCCGCCGAGAAGACGCTGATGGGTACATTCGTCAACCTCGACACTGGAAAGTCGAGCAAGTAACCAGAGAACAGTAAGCAGAGATCAGAAATCAGAATAGCCAGTTCCTCGTGAGCTGGCTATTCATTTTTTACTTCTCCCTTCTCCCTTCTTTCTTCATTCTTTACCCTGTTCGCTGCTCGCTGCTTACAGTTCACTGATTTCCTCCCGTTATCACCTTCCCACCTGAAATCAGCTCGTGATAAGCTCGTCAAAAGGCTAATCCTATGCTGCTTGCGACCGCTCTTCTCACCTATCAAGCCCTCGCCCCACTCCACACCAAAGGCGAGAATCTCGTCGACCCAAGCGGAAAGACCGTCCTACTCCGAGGCATCAATTTTGGCAGTTGGTTTGTCGAAGAGATTTGGATGACTCCGTGGAAGAACAAAGAGAGCGAGAGTGCAAAGGAAACGGTGCGCGACCACGACTCCCTTTGGTCCACCATCGAGAAGCGCCTGGGCCATGATGCGATGATTCGAGTGAGAAACACATGGCGAGACAACTGGATCACCCAGGAAGACTTCCATCGAGTGAAGTCCATGGGTCTTAACCACATTCGACTGCCCATCCTCCATGACCTCATCGACGAGCCGGGAGGGGAAGAGAGACTAAAGAAAGCCGTTGCGATGGCGAAGCGCGAAGGACTCTACGTTGTACTCGACATGCACGGCTGCCCTGGTGGCCAAAGCAACGAGCACCATACGGGCAAAGAAAACCGCAACCGGCTATGGTTCGACGTCGAGAATATCTCAGAGATGGAGCGCAAATGGACGCGCCTCGCCACCATGTTCCGCGACGACCCTACCGTCGCGGTGTACGACATCATGAACGAGCCGATGGGCGCACCGAACCCGGCCATGCTGCACTTAGTGTACGATCGCGTGATTCGTGCGATCCGAAAGGTCGACCCAAACAAGGTCGTCCTCGTGGATGACGGCTACAAGGGATTCGACACAACTCCGCATCCAAACGTGCCTGGGTGGACCAACGTCGCCTTCTCCCTTCATTTTTATAACTTCGATGCTAAGACACCGGAAGACCACCTCAAGAATCGCCTGAAGGAGGATCCGAAGATACGTGAACTTCAGGGCTACCGAAACTCGCCGATCTACGTTGGAGAGTTTCAGCTCGAACCGCAATACTCTGCCCTCGGCACCAAGGAGTTCACCGCCGAGATGAGCAAGCAGGGCTGGTCTTGGTGTTCATGGGCGTGGAAGGCTTGTGGCGCAGGCGGTCCGGTTGGCAACTGGGGCCTCTATCGACCTGGAGGAAAGATCGATGCCGCTGACCCGTTCCATGACTCCGAAGCCGATCTCATTCGAAAGATCAAGTCATACCGAACCGAGAACTGGATGTCCCCGAAGGATAACGTCGCCGCGTTGACCATTCATTAGGCTGGCGTTCTTAGGACACTGGTACGTCCGCACCTCATCGCTCATTGCTCAATGAAAAGAGGGAGTTGGCTACCCAACTCCCTCTTAACTATTCACGGTTCTCAGCTTGCTGTTCTCTGATTACCAAAGGCTACTCTTTGGATTACGGTTCTGCTCATTCGCATACTTCGATGGCAGCTCTTCCTGGTCCTTCGAGCCGATAACCCGCGGCAACGCAGTCTCGTGTTGGCCCGGGATCCACCCATCAACCACCTCATGCGATCGAGTGTAGTAATCGCAGTAGACGGAGAACAGAATCGGCAAGAAGAAGAAGCCCATCAGAGCCCAAATCTTAGCCGTGCTCGACGCCCACTTGAGGTGCATGAAGTACATGACAACGATGTATGCTTTGATACCCGCGATCACCCATGCGATTCCGTTGTTGGCGTAGTAACCAAGTTTGGCGTTATGGATATAGTCGCCAATGTTCACTTGCGCCGCGCCAATCGTGAGAAGCATGAAAGCAGCGAGGACTCCAGCGGTCGTCCAATACATCCCCCGTGAGTGAATGTGATGCCCGTGATCGTCGGCGTGAAGTGGAGATTTTGCCATGATTAGTGACCTCCCTCGATCAAGTTATACGGTCGAGGCATGAGATAGAACAGCGGATACAGGAAGATCCAGACGATGTCCACGAAGTGCCAATACAGACCGACCAGTTCAGTTGGAATGAAATCCTCCGTGACGATTTTCTTTCGCTGATACCATTTGAGCCACAGCACCGAGATGATAAGCATTCCCACCACAACGTGCACACCATGCAAACCGGTCATACCGAAGTAGAGACCGTAAAACAGCTGTGCATGGTCGAGGTTGGCGTGGTGCACCATTGCTGGGTCAGTCGTAAAGCTCGGACCTGGGTACAAGTGGTCTTGAATCTTGGTTGAATACTCCCAGTACTTGATCGCCATGAAGAGCGCACCGCATCCTATGACTACCGGGAGAATGGCCAAAACTGAAGTTCGATCCTTTCGTTGAGCCGCTCGAACCGCAAGCGCCATGAACATCGAGCTTACGAGCAGGTTCGCCGTGTTGACACCACCCCACTGCCAACTCAGATGCTCGTGCGCCTTATACCAGTCGGCTTGGTAGTTTCCGCGGTAGAGCGAGTAGATCAGGAACAGACCACCAAAGAACATGATCTCCGTGACCATGAACGACCACATGCCGATGATGTACGTATCGTTCTGCTGATCGATGTCGTGGTACTGGAACTTGACCGGACTATCCGTGTGTGCTGCCATTCTTAAGCTTGTGCTCCTAGTTGTCGTTGTCGCTCCAGGTACTGCTCGTGCTCAGCAACCGGATCGTAGTCGTAAACGTCGTCGGTGACGATCGGATCGTAATAGAAGTTTTCAGTCGGAGGAGGCGACGTTGTCTGCCACTCAAGACCATGAGCGCCCCAAGGATTATCGCCCGCTGGCTTACCCTTGAAGAGCGACGAGATTAGGTAGCAAACGGGGACCACAAAACCAATTCCGAGAACCGTAGCACCCAGCGTCGACATAATGTTGAACGCTTGATATTCTGGCGCGAAGTAGTAGTAGTGATATCGTCGCGGCATACCCATCCAGCCCACCACGAATTGCGGGAAGAAGGTTAGGTTAAAGCCAAGGAACACGACAATTGCGTTCCAACGCGCCACGTTGTCGTTGAACAGTTTGCCCGTCATCTTCGGCCACCAGAAGTGGATACCGGCGAGGAAGCCCATAACCGTACCACCCACCATGACATAGTGGAAGTGAGCCACGATGAAGTACGTCGCCGTGAGGTGAACGTCGGTGCCCATACAAGCCAAGAACAGACCCGTTAGACCACCGATAAGGAACAGACCCATAAAGCCGATCGCGTAGATCATTGGCGAGTTGAGGTGGATGTTGCCCTTCCACATCGTCGCGGTCCAGTTGAAGATCTTGATGGCGGACGGAACCGCGAGCAAGAACGTCATCAGTGAGAACGCAACGCCTTGGTACATCGACTGACTGGAGACGAACATGTGGTGGCCCCAAACGAGGAAGCCAAGGAACGCGATCGCCAGAGAGCTGAAGGCAATGAAGTGGTAGCCGAACACACGCTTTCGAGAGAAGGCCGTGATAACTTCCGAGATGACACCGAACGATGGAAGCACCATGATGTACACCGCCGGGTGGCTATAGAACCAGAACATGTGCTGGAACAGAACCGGGTCGCCGCCGAGCTCAGGGCTGAAGATCGGCAACTGGAAGGTTCGTTCGAACACGACGCAGAGCAGCGTAATGGCAACAACTGGGGTCCCCAGCATCATGATAATGCCGGTTGCGTATTGCGCCCATACAAAGAGCGGCAATCGGAACCAAGTCATGCCTGGAGCACGCATGCGGTGCGTTGTCGCGATGAAGTTAACGCCTGTGGTGATCGAGCTGAATCCACCGATGAAAACTCCGACCAAACAGAGCGAAACGTTACTGTTTGAATAGAGGCTCGAATACGGCGTATAGAACGTCCATCCCGCGTCAACACCACCGGTGACGACCGAGATCAAGATTAACGTTCCCGCAGCAGTATAGAGATACCAACTTAGAAGGTTAATTCTTGGGAATGCAAGGTCCCGCGCGCCAATCATCAACGGCAAACAGAAGTTGCCCAAAACCGCCGGCACCGCAACCAACAAGAACAGGAAGACCATGATCGCGCCGTGAGCGGTGAAGATGCGGTTGTAAGCATCCGATTCGAACACGTTGCCAGCAGGCGACATGAGTTCCCATCGAATCATGCCCGCGAACGAGCCACCGAGCAAGAAGAAGAAGCTGACAGAGATGAGGTACAGGATGGCAATTCTCTTGTGATCCTCGGTGAGGAGCCAAGTCTTTAGCGAATGGCCATTGGTCAGGTAATTCAGCCTCGGTTTGGCCGGTTCGACATTACCAATTGGAGTTTTTACCGTCGTGCTCATGGTTTGTGATCAACCTTTTCTGCAGCCATTGCACCAACCGCGAGGCTGCGACCGCGTTGTGTGGGTGTTGCATCTGCGCTTTGAGCGTTGAACTCAAGCGCATTCGAATTCAGTCCTGCCTTGCCATCAACCTGGGCTTCATGACCCGGGACTGAGGCGGCGATATTTCCAGCCGGCAGAGCAGGGTTTGCTCCTGCCTTGATGTAAGCGATGAGGGACATGATCTCTTCTTCGCTCAGCTGTTTGTCATAAACCGGCATCGTGTTCATGTATCCCTTGCGCACCTTCTCGGAAGGGCGAAGGATCGATTCACGAATGTAGGTCTCGTCTGCCAAGAACTTCTGGCCGTTGTCCATCTCTCGCGGCTGGTTGTACAGGCCATGAAGCGACGGAGCGCGCGGCGGCAAGTCGGCCGGACCGTGGCAGTTGCCGCATCCGATCTTGGTGAACAGCTTCTCGCCAGCTTGCTCCGGCGTGAGGTTCTGGCGGGTCGAACCGTTGTTCGCGAGCCATTCAGCGTAGTCTCGCTTGCTCATGACGATGACGGTGCCACCCATTTCGGAGTGCTGTGCACCGCAGTACATGTTGCAGAACAAGTGATACTTCCCGATCATCGTCGGTCGGAACCACATCTGGGTGTATCGACCTGGGACGACCATGAACTGAGTTCGGAACGCTGGGATGTAGAAGTCATGAATAACATCCTGGGCGATCATCGTCAGCTTGATATCGGTGTCGATCGGCACGTGTAGCGTATTGTTCTCGCGCACTCCATTCGGATGCTGAATATGCCACATCCACTGCTTGCCAACCACATAAATCTCTTTGGCGTCCTTCGGGGGAATTCGCGTATCGGCATAAACCTTGGCACCCCACACGAAGAAGATAATCGCAAGGATCGTCGGAACGATAATCCACACGATTTCCATCTTCATGTTCTCGTACACGGGGCTAGACCGATCCGCCGAAGAACCCGCTCGGTACTTGAAAGCAAAGTACAGAACGAAGAAGAACGTCACCACCGCAAAGAACACTGACAAGATCAGGATCGAATAGAACAGTGTGTCCATTTCGGACGCAAAGTTCGATGCGGCTGGCGGATTGAAGGGAAAGTTCGCAAAGTTCATGACTGATGAGGATCTCCGGCTTCGTCCTTAGGACTTCCTGAGAAAAGCGTATTGCTGGGATAGGACTTGTTGTATCGCCAGATCATGAAGATTGCTCCCAAGAACGTGGCGATGACGCAAGAGTTAAGAATGAAAACGATGGATCGGGTTCTCGGACTGGCAGCCTCCATTCGGAAACAACCGAGGAGGAAGACGTCGCCGATGGGCTGAACCTTGCCCTTGGTGGCTTCGTGGACGTTGTTACGCAGATTCTTCGTCTGGAACTCGCTACCAGTGTTGTAGGCCACGATCTTTGCTGACGGAGCAAGGAACGCTGCGGCCGCAGGGTGGTTTACCCAGTTTCGCTTCTCGTCGAAGCTGTAGTAAAAGCCCATGGCATCGGTCAACTTCTGAACTTCGGCTGGCTTACCAACCGTAAAGTGAACACCTTTATCGAGGTAAGCACCCAGTTCCTGCTGACGCTGAGGCGTTTGGTTATTCCAAGCTGCGTGGAAGGCATCCAGGAATTCGGTTCGCTTGGCATTTGCCAGCGCCGGAGTTTCCTTGGGATGAATGCTCACCACGACGAGATCGAAATCCCGACCTGGCACCACCGAGTCCACCGACTTCTTCGTACTGAGGGCCGTCTCGACCAACAGCGTCTTGATCAACGCCTCGGTCTCGGTATAGCAAACTCCGTTGCAGCCGTAGAAAATCGGGAGGAGCATCACTGGTCGGCCCGAGCGGAAGTACTCGCCGAACATGTGAGTCGAACCATCGGACTCTGTAAGCTGAGCGTCGACGGGCAATTGCGCGCCGAGCTGAGGCTTCAGGTCGTACTTCTGACTCCAGATTCCATTCGACTTACTAGATCGGATCGTGACAAGCGCCCCGACCACCACCGCCAGTACGGCGAGTGGAATCCAGATGGGGGCAGTCTTGTTACTCATGTCCTTAGTGTTGCTGGCTCGAGCCAGGTCCAACGGCGTTCTGCTTGATCGTATTGCCTTCAGTCTTTGCGGGAACGACGTTACCGGTCGAAACTCCGTTCTTCACGATTTCAGACATAGCCTTTTCAATCGGAATATGGACTTGACCCTTGTTCTGATCGACCCAGCCATAGGAGCCAAGAACGTCATCCTCATGACGTCGAAGGTCCTTGATGTCTTTCTTGGTTGTGAAGTTGTCCTGCAGAAGTGGGTTCGGAGGCTGAATATGGTTTTTCGACTTCTGCCCCGGTTGCCGCTCCGACCCAGTGAGGCGGGCCAGCAAGCTTCCGTCTGTCGAGAAGTAGTTATATGCCGGAACTGCAATAAGGAAACTCGCAACGCATGACGCCGTAATCCAAATGATGTACTTCCGCAGAAGCGGCATCTTCATATCACGGGTGTCATAACCCATTTCCCTTAGGACTTCTGGATCTTCTGGTTTAAACTCAGTGTGCATTCGATTTCAGCTCCTTCAAGCGGTTGTCATATTGCGGCAGAAGTGGGTGCTTTGCGACCAGAGTGAGCATTGCGCCCATCCAAGCCAGACCCATGGCGACCAAACCGATCACGTCCCACATCGTTGGAACCGCAAAGTTGTGCTCGCGATGCGGCGAAGATGCAGCAATGATCCAGTACACGTCTACGAATCGGAACACCAAGATGATCAAGGCGACGTTTCGAATTCGGTCCGCATATCGCTTCAGCCGGGTCGAAAGAAGACTCGAGAATGGAATGAAGAAACAACCCACCACCGAAGCGGCTCCTACAAAGTTCCAGCCCAACTTGAAGTCGGCGCCGCGGACTGCGTAGAAGATGGCCGTATCCGGCAGGTTTCCATTCCAAAGAATGATGAGCTGCGAAACCGAGGTGTAACCCCACAGCATCGTCAGCACGAACATCATGTTGCCGAGGTCCCTCGTAAGAGCGGGCGACATCTGCTCGGCATATGGCTGCTTCTTCGCATTGCTGCAGACCATGATGATCGAGATCGTCAGGGCCGTCTGCGCGCCGCCAACCATCAGCCACAGCGGGTAGATGGTGCTGTACCAATGAGGAGTCATCGACATCGCAACGTCGGTAAGGAAGAAGGTGATGATGAGCGCGAGTGCGACCATACCTGGCGTTCCGAAGTTCGTTCGGAATTGTCGTTCCTTATCGTTGCCAGACTTGTCTTGTCGTCGCGAGGATCGGGACATCATGAACGACATGAATCCCATGAGCGCCATCGAACCAAGGAAACGAAGATCGAATCCGTTTTGGTTCAAATAAGCGCGCTTAAAGTTGAGAACTATGTCGTTGGCGTCTGCATTCACCCAGGGATAAACGTCCCCCATGTGCAGCCGTATCGGGATGAAGAAGAACGCCAACAAGGCGAACATCACCCAGCTCGATCCTGCTTCAAAGACTCGGAGCACGGCAATCGTCCACATACAGTTGATCGAACCGTGGAGCAAGGTCAGCGCGAGGCACCCGAGGGTCGCCATCAGCCAGAAAATCCAACCGTACATGTAGCTATTGAGCGCCCACGTGTGAGCCTCGCCGCTTCCGAATGCCAGGTAACCCCAGACCGGAAGACCGACCACGATTCCCAAAAGTTGGAACAATGGCTTGAGGCGAAGGAAGCTCGGCTGAGTCGGATCGCCCTGCATCATCGAGTCGTTCTTGAGAACGGCGCTCATTAGTGGCCCTCCCCTTCGGCGTGTTCTTTCTTAGGTTCCATCTTTTCGTTGAGCTTGGCCTTTTCTGCTTCCGTCAAGTCGTTGACCGAAGAGCTTTGGCTCAGCTGCAGCGCTCGGATATACGCCACCACTGCCCATCGATCTTGAGGTTCGATTCGGGAAGCATAGCTGTACATGGCGCCGTAGCCATTGGTGATGACATCGTAAAAGTGCCCGACTGGCATCTTGCGGAGACGATCCGTGTGGTAGTTGCCAACCGGTCGCTTCAATTGGAATCCGCGCTGCGCGATCATTCCCTGTCCGTCGCCGAGACGTCCGTGGCAAGGCGTGCAGTAGACATCGAATCGATCCTTTCCGCGAGCCATGAGTTCGTTCGTGACCGGGACCGGAATCTTATCGATCCACTTGCCATCAACGATGCCCGTGTAGAATGCACCATCTTCTCGAAGATGGCCACGAGGAATCGTGCCGGGAACGAGCGGACGAATCGAAGATCCGTCGGCGAAGAACTCGCTTTCGGACATCGGTGCCTGCTTGTTTTGCACCCACATGTCGGTGTTGCAGCCCACCAAAAAGAGGGCAACCGAACCTAGCAAGAGAGTTCTTAGTAATCGCATGTGGATACCTCCAACGCGCCATTGCTGCGCATCAGCTTCTCGATCGCTTCACCGTCGTAATTTGGGTCCTTTGCTTCGATCGCCAAAAAGAATCGATCTTGCGAAGCCCGCTCGAAGTTCTTGGCATTGAAGATCGGGTGGTACGGCATCGGCAGCCGGTTGTACACGAACATTCCGATCGCTGCGCTAAACGCGGAGAAGAGAATCGTACATTCGTAGGTGACCGGAATGAATGCCGGAATGGAGTTCAGCGGCTTGCCGCCCACGTTCATCGGATAGTCGATGACCGAGGTGTAGAACTGCAGCGTGTAGCCGCAGGTCAAACCGATGATGCCGAAGATGATGACCGTCCACGGCACCTTGGTATCGCGGAAGCCCAACGCTTCGCTCATACCATGCAGCGGGAACGGCGAGTAAGCATCCATCACGGTGTAACCCGCGTGGCGCGCTTCCTCGGTAGCATGCTCCAACATTTCCGGCGTGGCGAACTCACCCACCGTCGCATACAAACCTACTGGATCGGAATAATCGTGTGCCATTTATGCAACCTCCACCGGCTCTTGGCCTTCGACGAATTCTTTCTTGCCCTTCATCTTGAACAACAGGTCCTTGACTTCGAAGATGTTGATCGTTGGTAGGAATCGGATGAAGAGGATCATGAGCATCGTGAAGAAGCCCAGGGTTCCTGCGAACATCGCCAAGTCCCAGAACGATGGATAGTAAGGCTTGTCGCTACTTGGCAAGTAGTTGTTCGTCAGCGACATCGGAATGATTACGAATCGCTCGAGCCACATGCCAATGCTGACCATGATGGAGACGAAGATGAGCCAGAACGTGCTGGTTCGCGCTTTGTTCCACCAGAAGATCTGCGGACAGAGACCGTTACAGAAGATCAGCGCCCAGTAAAACTTGGCATACATTCCGTCGAATCGCGTCTTCATGAGAAGCTTGAATTCGTACGAGTTGCCGCTATACCAGGAGTAGAACACTTCCAAGAAGTAGCCGTAGAAAACGATGAGTCCGGTTGCGAGGAGAATCTTCGCCATCCAGTCCATGTGACGATTGGTGATCAGGTGCTCCAGCTTGTAGTACTTTCGCAGCGGGATGCCCCAAATGATAACCATCGCAAAGCCAGCAAAGACCGCGCCAGCAACGAAGTACGGTGGGAAGACGGTAACGTTCCAGCCAGGGACGATCGAAATCGCAAAGTCGAAGCTAACGATACTGTGAACCGAAAGAACCAGTGGAGCGCTGATGCCCGCCAGGATGTAGTACATCTGCTCGTATCGGTGCCAGTGTTTGGCGCTGCCTCGCCATCCCATCGCAAGCAAAGCGAAAATGAGCTTGGCATAGCGGTTGGTCGCCTTGTCTCGCAAGGTGGCAAAGTCAGGTACCAGACCCACGAACCAGAACACGAGCGAAACGCTGAAGTACGTCGAAACTGCAAACACGTCCCACAGAAGCGGCGATCGGAACTGCGGCCACATACCCAGAATGTTTGGATACGGGAACAGCCAGTAGTCGTTCCAGGGTCGTCCCGTGTGCAAGAGCGGGTACAAGCCCGCGCACATAACCGCGAAGATCGTCATCGCTTCGGAGAAGCGGTTGATCGAGTTTCTCCATTGCTGCCGAAGCAGGAGCAAGATCGCCGAGATCAGCGTTCCTGCGTGGCCGATACCAATCCACCAAACGAAGTTGACGATGTCAAAGCCCCACGCGGCCGGGATATTGTTACCCCAGGTGCCAGTGCCTTGGAAGATCAACCATGCGATGCTTACCATCAGCAGGCCAGATCCCATCACGCCAACGATCAGCCACTTGAACCAGGCAATCGAGTGAGCCTTGGAGTCAAGGACCAGGCGGCCAACCGAATGGTCAATGGTCGCGTAGTTCTGATCGCCGGTAATCAGCAGATCGTTAATTCGGCTATCAGCCATTAGGAATGGGCCTCCGTGGTCTCATTTGCACTCTTGATCTCAGGGTTTGGATTGCGAAGCTTTGCCATGTGCGAAGTTCGCGGCCGAGTCTGAAGTTCCTTCAGTAGCTGGTAGCTTCTTGGGTCAGCCTTCATCTTGGCGACTTGGCTGTTCTTATCGGCGAGGTTTCCAAAAACGATGGCTTGGCTCGGACAGGCTTGCTGACATGCCGTGATCACGTCACCATCTGCAATCCTTCGACCAGCCTTCTTCGACTCGATTCTTGCTTCGTTGATGCGCTGAACGCAGTACGAACACTTCTCCATGACACCTCGGCCACGGACTGTGACGTCCGGGTTGTTGAGGAGCTTCAGGAGCTGCACGCCTTCCGCCTTTGGCTCGCGGATCGGGCCTGGGATGACGCGCGTATTGATCGGCGAAGTCTTCTTTGTGAACTGCTCTTGGTTATCCGTCCAGTTGAGGTAGTTAAACCGACGAACTTTATAGGGACAGTTGTTGGAGCAATATCGGGTTCCGACGCAGCGGTTGTAAACCATCTGGTTCAGACCCTCATGGCTATGAATCGTTGCCGCGACCGGACAAACCGGTTCGCATGGAGCTTTCTCGCAGTGGACACAAGCGACGGGCTGCCAGGCAACATCCGGATTTTCGTCCGATCCGCTGTAGTAGCGGTCGATTCGAATCCAGTGCATTTCACGGCCCTTGCCAACCTGCTCTTTACCGACTACCGAGATGTTGTTCTCGGCTTGGCAAGCTGTGACACAAGCGCCGCAACCGGTACATGCGTTCATGTCGATCGTCATGCCCCATTGGTCGCCGTCCCACTCGAAAGTCTCTTCGGGATAAAGGTTGCCCTCGGCAATTTCCTTATCCTCCACGATGTGGTTACCATTGCTGAGCGCCTCTGCGTAAATCTCGCCCTTTTTGACCAAATCGCCAGACTTCTCAGCTTCTTCGCCAGCCTTGTTGAATTCCTCTAACGTTCCCGCTCGGATCACGTCTCGATGAATTGGCTCATCCGGCATTCGGTTACCACCCAGGGGGCTGTGGCCCTGCGTGCTGGCGAGGTGCATTTCCGTACCAAGCGACTTGATTTGGACGGGCGTAAAGTTGAGATTCTTTGAAGTTCGCAGCGCATAGGCGTTGCAGCCGCCGCCCTGGTCGCCCGGTGTGTTGCCCACCGTTGCGATCGTGGCGAGCGTGCCACCGGCCGTTCGCCCGTATCCAAGGTTGATCGTAACCGAACCCACTGGCTGGCCGGGGAGGACGAAGACGATGCCGTCGATCTCAGCCGAACCGGACGAGACTCGAACGTATTCGTCGGTTTTGACACCCAAATTCTTCGCATCCGCCGCAGAGAGCGTGATGACGTTATCCCAAACGACTTTCGTCAACGGTCGCGGCAGCTCTTGCAGCCAGCCGTTATTCGCATGTCGTCCATCGAAAATGGCCGGGTCAGCCATAAAGCTTGCTTCCAATCCCGATCCGGATGCGACCGGACTCGGCAGGCTTGCCGAGGTCGAGGTCATTGCCAACGGAGCGGAAGCCGTGTTCGGAATCGTTCCGTTGTGAACTGCAGTTCGCCAGCCCTTTTCAAACTCGGCGCCACCCAGCTTCTGTGACTTCCAGTAATCGCGAACCAGGTCGTATCCGCCTCGGTTCTCGCCAAGGAAGTTCGACATGACTTCGATTTCGCTTCGTCCGTCAAAGATCGGAGCGATAAGCGGCTGGATAATCGAGGCCGTTCCTTCGAAGGATCGAGCGTCGCCCCATGCCTCCAGCGAGTGGGCGAGAGGAAGCTTCCAATCGCACAGTGCCGAAGTCTCGTCGAAGTGACTTGCCAGGTGGACCTTGGTTTTGACACTCTTAAGAGCGTCGCCAAACGCGAGGTCGGCCGGCGCGGTGTAAACAGGATTGCAGTTCGAGATGAAGATCAAATCGACCGCGTTGGACTTCATGTCCTTCACGAGGTCAGCAATCTGCCCCATGCCCGTCGAGGCTTCAGGTGTGGCGACAAATTTGACCGTCTTGCCGATGTTGCCCAGCGCGTTATTGATGAGGAACGCGGCGATTTGCACCTCAGCCGGAGCCTGCTCGCTGGCCACCACGACGCTCTCGCCCATATGCGCCTTGAGGTCCTTCACAATCGCGGGCAGATCAGTCTGCAGTCGGCCCGGAGCATTGACTCCAGGAACCGAAAGGCCAACTTCCTTGGCGAGGGCCAACGCGGACTGGTAAACCTCACTCGGCTTGACCGTGTACCGGTGATCGGCGCTCGCTCCGACTAGTCCGCAATTTGATTCGATTGCGTACAGTCGGCTCATTTCACCCTTCGAACCCGTTACTTTTCGCGCCTGAGCGAACTGTCGAGCGTAGATGAGCGCGCCCGGAGTTTCGGTCGGCGAGAGGAAGTCTCCATCGAGGGTGACAACAACCTTCGCCTTGCTGAAGTCGTAAACCGGAACGCCATCCTTGCCCGTAACTGCCTTCACGGCTGCCGTCAGCGAGGTTCGACCTACCGGCTCCCAAGCGTAAACCTTAGCTTCGGGATACTTCTTCTTAAACTGCTCGATCATCGCCGCGTGCGTCGGCGAGGTGATCGTCCCGAACAAGACCGCAATACCCTTGCCCTTGGTCGCGACATGGGCATCGAGCTGACTTTTCAGCTCCTTGTTAAATTCTTCCCAAGTCGAAATCTCGTCCAGGGCGTAAACATTCCCAGCGCGATCCGGATCGTAGAAGTTCAGGACTTCGGCCTGAGCGATCGAACCGAGCGAACCCAGCGAAGCCGGGTGATCTGGGTTACCTTCAAGCTTAATCGGTCGACCTTCGTGCTGCTCGACCAAGACACCGGTTGCATAGCCTGCCAGCGTAACGGCTGAGGCATAGAACAGAGCCTTGCCTGGCACCATCTCTTCCGGAGCTTTTACAAACGGAATGACTTTCTCTTCAGGAAGAAACACTCCACGGCAACCCGAGAGGCCGGCGAGAGCGAGCGAGGCGCCTGCAAATTTCAGGAGCGTGCGTCGGTCGATCTGGAAAAGCTCTTGGCGATTCGGGAATTCGTCTTCGAACCAGGACTTAAACTCCTTCGATTGCGAAACCTCGTCGAGCGAGCGCCAGTACTGCTGACCGCGCTTGCCTTCCAATTCGGCACGCATCTTATCCAGGGCTTCTTGTTTGTTCATCTTCTGCGTATCCATAAAAACCCTTAGCGGTGGCACACCGTACAATCCGCAAGCTGCTGTGGCTTGATGCCCAGTTCTTTGATGATTGCCTTGCCGTCTTCGACATCCTTCGGACTCTCTTCGCCGTTATAGGTGTTGTTTGCGATTTGAGTCTCACTCTGAGAGAGGTTGCCCTTGCCTTCCTTCTGGAGTTTCCAGTAGTACTTGAAGACGAGCTCGCGGGGAGTCAGGCCGGGATATTCCTTCTTGAGGTCCTTGTTCCAAGCGAGATATCGCTCCGGAGCGCGGTGACACTGCAGACACCAAGCCATTTGGAAAGAGTTACCTTTCATCGTGATGTGCTCATCCTGCATCGAGCCATGGCAGATATTGCACTGAAGTCCTCGATTGATATGGATCGAGTGGTTGAAATAGACGAAATCTGGCAGCTTGTTGACCTTGTTCCACTTGATCGGAGTGTTGGTCTCATAGCTTTGTCGGACAGGCTCGAGGAGCGGCGAGTTCGTCCAAATCTGGCTGTGGCAGCTCATACAGGTCTCCGTCGACGGGATGCCGGCGAAGCTCGACTTTTCGACACTGGTATGGCAGTATCGACAGTCGATTCCTAATTCCCAGTTGTGGTGTTGGTGGGAAAAGGGAACTGGCTGATTCTTAGCAATGTTAACCTTGGTATTGGCTGGCGAGCGCGAAAGCGCCGCGAGCGCGAGACCAATCGTCAATGGCCCGACCGCGATACCGATGATCGCCATGTGGGCAATTGAGTTGGCGTTTGGTTTAAAGACCTGCGAACCCATATCTATTCGTGAAGCTCCATATTGGTTGTGTTGAACCGGCATCCTTGCCGGTCGTCACGGTTTGCAAAACTGATGCCTGCAAACGAAAAATGATGATACCGAGTCGTCGAGCGGTTTTGCTGTCCCATCATCCCATCACCACGACCCTATCGATGGCAAACATAAGGAACAAAATGGCCAAGTACAGCATGCTGTAATGGAACAAACCGCTCGCGCGCGGCCGATCGGACATGTTTTTCCAAAGTCGCCAAAAACTACGAATGAGGATTAAATTCAGCACAATTGCACTAATTGTGTAGATCCATCCCACTTGCGGGAAGAAAACTGGCACAAAAGTCGCGATGATCGTCGCGACCGTGTAGACGCCGATCTGGATCACGGTAACTCGGTCACCTTTCACGACGGGAAGCATCGGAACTCCGGCAGCAGCGTAGTCATCCTTGATGAGCAACGCGAGCGCCCAGAAGTGAACGGGCGTCCACACGAAGATGATTCCGAAAAGATAGAGCGCAAGGGGAGGCAACGTATTCGTGACCGCTGCCCATCCGACGAGCGGGGGGAATGCGCCAGCCGCGCCACCAATGACGATGTTCTGCCACGTGCGCCGCTTGAGCAGCATCGTGTAGATCACGACATAGAACACCAAACCGCTCAGCGCCATCAACGCACTCAACGGAGAGCTACACAAGACCCAAAGAATCGTAAACGAGAGCGTTGCCAGCGTGAACGCAAACACCAGCGCGTTCACGCTTGAGATGCTTTGCGTGACCGTCGGACGCTTCGCCGTTCGTTTCATCGAGATATCGATGTCGCGATCGATGACCATGTTGATGGCGTTCGCCGCACCAGCGACCATGTAACCCGCCACGCTCACCAGCGTGAAGAGCCAAAATCCTGGCCAAGCGCCCTTGGCCGCGATCATCGCCGTCATCGTGGTAAACAGCAACAGGCTGATCACACGTGGCTTCGTGAGGGCAACGTACGCCTTGATCAGATCGCGCCCTTTCAGCGGATCCATGTTTTCCGCTTCAGCCGGTGCTGGTCGAGCCTCCACGGGTTCGATACCGACACCGAACGCGGCTACCGCAAGAATCACTACACTCACCCAGTTCAGGTCAGCGAGGACCAAGTGGATCATCTGAATGGCAACTGGCGCCTTCAGATAGATATTGATCGCGCCGGCAAGTAACTGGACAATGAGGATCGCGATCAGCGCTTTTGAGGCGTTCTTCACAAAAGGATCGGGACGCAGGTGCTGTACGAGACTGCACATCAGGAGCAGATAGAGTCCAATCGATGCGGAACCAACCGGGTGAGCGAGGGCGAGCTTATTGGCCCAAAACGCGGTCGGCTTCATCATTTCGGTGAGCCCCTCGATATCGGGGCGAACCTGATGGCCAAATGCAGAAATCGCTCCGCTGACCCCAAGAATCATCGTCCCCACAAATCCAAAGAACAGCAGCCAGCCAACCGTACCTTGCGATTTCAACTTCAGTGGCCGAATCTGGCTCGCCGACAGTGCGGCGATCGCGATCGAACCCAGAAGCATGAACGTGCTTAAGACATGAACACCCATCCATATCGCGCGCTGAACCGTGTCGTTGCTTGTCACGAGGCCATTTACGACCAAGTGACGACCAATCCATCCCTCGGCGAGGGTGAAAATCATGAAGACCCAGCTGGCTTTGCGGGACAGATGGCCTTTCTCGAATGCCTTATAGGACCAAACGAGCATCACGATAGCCAACACGCCCACGAGCGCGGTCGACGCGCGGTGAGAAAACTCAATGAGGGTGGCAAATGGGCCCTTCGCCGGGTCCTTGGCGCCTTCGCAAAGCGGCCAATTCTTCCCGCAACCGTCGCCGAGCCCCATCGAGCGAAGGAATACACCCCATCCCACAACGATTAAGTTGTAAAGAAGGGCGAACCAAGCGAATTTCGCGTAATGGGAGTTGCCAGCGAGCCGGGTCCCCGCTTCGTTTCGGGGGTATGCAACGAAGTTTCTGAAAATATTGAAACTTGGAGGCTCTTTCATCGACTCGACAACCTTATTAAACCCCATCCGCTCAGGCAAATAGATTCATTTGCGGACTTACGCATAGGTTTTTTGTCGTTATTTTGGGCCTCACGAGCCTTAGGTTACAGTCGATTTGCCAGTTCTCGCTTCTTCAATTCCAGCAATGTCCAAGCCTGCCCCGCCGTGTCGAGCATTGCCAACACCGTCTCCTCGACCCCCAATGTTCTAAGCTCTTCCTTCTGTTCATTGGATACGTTCCCGTTCCGCCAACCCGTGTTGGACATCGTCAGTCCGCTGGTAAATGGCCAAATGTCTTTGATCCTGCGGTCTGCCCTTCGGAATGCATCGGCGACGTCGCGCCCAAGTTCAAATTCGAGCGGATCGCGCGATGCGGATGTGACCATCAGGTGATAGAAACCAAGCGCATCTTCTTCAATCGCAGCCATACGATGTCCCTCTTGCTTCGACGATCCACAGGCGAGCAGGTAGCGACCGTCGCCCACCTTCATCCATGCGTTGCGACTGACTCCAATGATCTCCTCCGGCGGCGTCAGTTCGGCGAGGATGTCCACTGCCGTCAACGAGCTATCGAGATCGTCGAAGTTGATATTGCGTCGGAAAAGTAGTGCCTGGGCTCGCGGGTCAAGCTGATCCCACTTCTGCATCGCCTCGAGCAACGTGTGCCCTTCGAGATCGAAGTCCTCCGGCAGACCGACGACCGCGCTGAGCGAAGGCTTTTCTTCTTCTTTTTCTGGCTTTGGAGCGGCGGATCGCTTGCCGTTATCCACCACATCGATGACCAGGCAATCCGCCTTTCCCGAATTCCGAATCTTCTCTCGCCTCGCCGAAGCGTCGGGAACGCCTTCGATCGTGTTTGGGAGAACCCGTAATCCTCGCCCGATCATCTGACAGAACAGCGCCCAACTCTTGGTCGGTCTCAGCAACAGCACGCAGCCGACATCGGGAACATCAAAGCCTTCAGTCGCGATTTCGACGTTAGCGAGAACTTGCGTCCTGCCCGTCGCGAAGCGGTTCATGATATTGCGCCGCTCTTCGGGCCGCATTGAACCATCGACCGACTCCGCCCGAATCCCCGACTCACGAAACATTTCCGCAACCGCCTTTGCGTGCTCGACGCCAGTGCAGAACACAATCGTCTTCCGGTCCTGCGCGATGTTCTGCCAGTTTTCCAGTGCCGTCCGATTTCGGCTTTCGGTGTTCACCGCATCCTGAAGCTGCTTCGAGGAGTAGTCGCCGTGCACAATCCGCACTCGACTGAGGTCGACGCCCGTTGCGACCCGGTAACCGCGTAGGTCAGCAAGCCACCCATCGGCGATCGCCTCCTTTAATGTATAGGTGAACGCGACTTCTTCGAAGATCGCCTCTTCTTCGCCGTGCAGCGGACGATTGTCCATGCGATGCGGAGTCGCCGTGACTCCGACCGTGAAGCAATTCTCGTCGTACGATCCCGCCAAACGCATGGCGTTTTGGTAACTATCCGCTGCTGCGTGGTGCGCCTCGTCGATGATGAGACATCCCGGCCGCCAGTCTCCCAGCCGCGTCGTGTCTTCGCGGCCAAGAGTCTGCACCGACCCGACTAGCACTTGCTGTTTCGACGGTCGCTCCTTGAGGTTGGCTTCGATATCGACCCGCAGCTTCGGGTTCTGGAGCGCGATGCGCGCGGCTGCCTGCTCCAGCAGTTCGCGGCGGTGGGCGAGAACCAGCGTCGACGCCTTCGTCTCTTTGTAGAGTTGCCCAATCAGAGCGGAGAAGAGGGTGGTTTTTCCCGTTCCTGTGGGAAGAACTGCGAGAACGCGCTTGAGTCCTCGGTCTCGACATGCGACGATCTGCCCCAAAGCTTTGGCTTGGTACGGGCGCAATAAAACCTTAGCCGCGGCGTCTCGGGAATGCATGCAGGAAAGGTAGGGACGCGCCAGCCGCTAAAGAGGATGCGAAGGAATTGGGAATTTTAAGCCCCCTCTCCCAGCTCGCCTGGGAGAGGGGGTTGGGGGGGTGAGGGCTGACTGCTAAATGCATCGTGCGAAATCCGCGCCAAGCAGATCGCCCTTGACTTAACTCCCTAGGTAGAATCGCCCCATGATTCTCGCCAGCCTGTTGGTTCTCCACGCTGCCCATAAAGACACTGCGTTCGACCCGGGACCCAATCCGCTGCTGATGCGAAATCCAACCCTCAGCGCGACCACCATCGTGTTCCAATATGCCGGCGATCTTTGGTCGGTGCCCCGCACCGGCGGACAAGCCAAGCGCCTCACCGATTCGCCCGGAATTGAGTCGAATCCCATCTTCTCCCCCGACGGAAAAGCCGTTGCCTTTACCGGCCAATACGACGGCAACACCGACGTCTACACCATGCCCGTCGAAGGTGGCATCCCCAAGCGACTCACCGCCCATCCATCACCCGACATCGCCGTGGGTTGGACACCCGATGGCCAGCGCGTCATCTTTTCGTCCAACATGCTTTCCAACACCGACTATCCACGTCTGTTCACGGTTTCTAAGAACGGTGGCATGCCGGAGGCCCTGCCTCTTCCCGCGGGCGTCGAAGGCTCGATGTCGGCCGATGGCAAGCACATCGCCTACGTGCCCAATGGCAAGTGGCAAGAAGCTTGGAAACGCTATCGCGGCGGCCAAACCACCCCGATTTGGATTCTCGACCTGGCCGATTCGCACTGGAAATCGGTGCCGCATCACAACACCAACGACAACCATCCGATGTGGGTTGGCGACAGCATTTACTTCATGACCGATCCGACCGGGCCTGTGGGCCTCAGTCGGTACGACACTAAGACAGGAAGCGTCTCGGTCGAGATTCCCGGCGAAGGATTTGACCTCAAGTCGGCCTCGGCTGGCCCCGGTGCGATCGTCTACGAGCGACTCGGTTCGATTAACCTTTACGATCTCTCCTCGCACCAAAGCAAGCGGGTCCCCATCGACATCAAGGGAGACTTCCAAGAAGTTCGAACCCAATTCAAGAATGTCCAACCTCTGATTACGGGAATGGCGCTCTCGCCCAGTGGGCAGCGAGTCGTCATCACCGCTCGGGGCTGGGCATTGACGGCTCCCGCTTCCAAGGGTGATATCCGCAGCCTGGGCGGGAAGCAGGGCGTGAATCGTCGTGAACCCATCTGGTCCCCGGATGGCAAGACCATCGCCTACATCAGCGATGAAGACGGCGACCAGAAGCTCGCCCTTCTCGACATCGCGACCAATACCGAAAAGCGAATTCCATTGGCCGATGGCTCGGGCTACTACAAGAATCTCGTCTGGTCTCCGGATGGAACCAAGATCGCCTATTCCAGCGAAAAGCTGACCCTCAACATCGTCGATATCGCCACCGGCGAGAACAAGACAGTGGACAAGCAGACGTACCGGGGCCGCGCCGAAATCAATCCCAAGTGGTCTCCCGACTCCAAGTGGATCACCTACAATCGAGACCTCTCTAACCTTTACAGCGCGATCTTTTTGTATAGTCTTGTGAGCGGCAAAGTTACTCAAATCACCGACGGACTTTCCGATGCTCAGAACCCCGTCTTCGACCGCGACGGCAAGCATCTTTACTTCACGGCATCGACCGATGTGGGCCACGGCGCGCACTTCGAGGACGTGACGACGCTCACCGCCGAGCCGCCAACCTCGACAATTTACGCTGTCGTACTGCGCAAGGATTTGCCTAATCCACTCCAGCCCGAAAGCGATGAAGAGGGCGCAAGGCCAACAAAACCCGCAGCACCGGGAGAAGCTCCCAAGCCCGCCCCATTCTCGATCGATCTCGACAACATCGAGCAGCGCATCATCGCGGTTCCTCTGCCCGCCCAGAACTACGGCCAACTCGAAGCCGGACCCGCCGGATCCTTCTTCGCCGTCGCCAGCGGCGGTGGTCGTCGCCGGGGTGGCAACGATGGCATCACGAAGTACAGCTTCGCCGATCGCAAACCGATGAAGTTCCTCGATGGCGGCGCGATCATGGGCACCACTTTCGATGGCGCGAAGCTCCTCATCCAGGGTCCAGGTGGCATCAGCATTGTGTCGGCCACGGCGCCTCCCGCACCTGGCCAGGGCACCCTTGAACTTTCCGATCTCAAGGTCAAGATCGATCCTAAGACCGAGTGGAAAGCGATGTTCCACGAGGTGTGGCGAAACGAGAAGATGCTCCTCTATGCGCCGAACCTCCACGGCATCGACGCCGACGAAATGGTCCGCCGATACGAGCCGTTCCTCGATAACATCGTCAGTCGCGACGACCTCAACTACCTTTTCACGGACATGCTCGGCGAGCTCTGCGTGGGGCACATGTTCATCCGCGGTGGCGACATGCCGAGCAGGAAGCCGGGTGTCGCCGGTGGTCTGCTTGGGGCGGATTACAGTTTCGAAAACGGGCACTACCGGTTCACCCGAATCTATGACGGCGAGCGTTGGAACCCCAACCTCACCGCCCCGCTAGCTCAGCCAGGCATCAACGCCAAAGTTGGCGAGTACCTCCTCGCCATCGACGGTGTGGAACTCACGGATGCCAAGGACATCTACCTCGAACTCGAGGGTAAGGCTGGCAAGCAGGTCAAGATCAAGATCGGACCGACCGCCAAGATGGAAGATGCTCGAGAAGTCACGGTTGTCCCCATCGCCAACGAGTTCAATCTTCGCTTCCGATCCTGGACCGAGGACAACCGCCGCATTATCGCCAAAGCCACCAACGGCCGCGTGGGATATGTGCACGTGCCCGACACCGGCGGCGGTGGATTCGAGGCGTTCCAGCGCTACTTCTATTCGCAAACCGACAAGGAAGGCATGATCCTCGACGACCGCTTCAACCACGGCGGATTGGTGAATGATTACATGGTTCGCGAACTCGAAAAGCCTCTCGACTTCATCGATAAGGCTCGCTACGGCTCGCGCATTCTCGACCCTAGCGCCGCGGTTTACGGTCCCAAGGTCATGCTCATCAACGAGATGGCCGGCTCAGGTGGCGACATTTTCCCATACATCTTCAAGCTGCACAAGGTCGGCGCGCTCGTTGGGCGACGAACCTGGGGCGCAATGATCTCGGCGTCGGGCTTCCCGCTTCGAGACGGTGGCAGTGTCACCGCTCCCGACGACGCGATGATGCTTGCCAGTACCGGCGACTGGATCATTGAGAACGAAGGCACATCGCCAAACATCGAAGTCGAACTGGATCCGTACATGTGGCGACAGGGCCGCGATGCCCAGCTCGAAGCTGCGATCGCCGAGGTTGTGAAGCAAATGGCGAACTACAAACTGCCGCGACCGGCGCTGGCCAACTTCCCAGACAAATCCAAGCTCCCCACCAAACCCGGCACAAAGCAGGGAGGTTAATCGGTGCCCCCCCCCTCTCCCAATTGAAGCCTTTCCGAGATGGGCTTCAATTGGGAGAGGGGTTGGGGGGTGAGGGCAATTGGGTAAGTATTTACAACGAAAACGCAACACCTGTCGATTTCCAACTCTATCATTCGACTGACTCTCAAGGAGCCAACATGACGCCTCTCATCGCCCTTGCCCTAACTCAGCAGAAACCCGAAACGCCCGAGCTTGTCACCCGCAAGCCGGTGCCCTATGTCGCCATCCGCTCGAAAGAAACCATCAAAACCCTTTCGACCGTCTTCCCCCGCCTCATGCCCAAGATTCGCGATTGGTGCGTAAAGCATCACCTAAAGGACACCGCCGGATTCCTGCGCTACTACAAGGTCGATATGGACAAAGGACTTGAGATCGAGCTTGGCGTAGTGGTCGATAAGGTGATCCCCGGCGAAGGCGAGATCCGAACCGGTAAGGTCCCCGGCGGCAAGTACGTCTCACTCACCCACTTCGGAAACTTCTACAACCTCATTCCGCAGAACGGTGCGGTACAGGATTGGGCGAAGGCACATGGCAAGACGATCAAGATGTCGAAGCCAGATGTCTTTGCGTCGAGGATCGAATACTACTACTCCAATCCGGACACCGAGAAAGACCCGTCCAAGTGGAAGTCTGAGATCGCCTATATGGTCAAATAGAGTGCAAGCGAGCAGTGCGAGTGCAAGAATCCTTTCTCGCACTCGCACGAATTACTGAACTTTCGAAAGCTCAGTTTTCAGAATATTGATCGAGTCGATGTTCTCCGGATCGACTTGGTTCAGCGCGGCCAGATACAGGCTCACGAAATCGCCCAGGTACGTCAGCGACAGCAGCTTCTCCAGCAGCGTCGAACCAACCGCCTGAACGTGCGTAAATGAGCAGAGGTCCTTCACCAGCCCTTCCGTCACCTCGGCGCGCTTCTTCATCTTCGCGCTCTCATCGCCATCTTCCAGAACCATACCGACGTACTTCGCGACGCCTTGCCCATCCGCCTTCACCCAGCCCAATATCTCGTTATGGTTGAGCTCGGGGAACGCATTCACGAAGATATGATTCTTCGCGTTCTCGTTGATCTGCCCCTTCCATCGGTTGGCGATAATCGCCTGCCAGCCGCCCAGACCATACAAGATTCCGAGGTTGCCATGAAGCGACGTCGCCAAATCCTTCGCAATCGGGTCCGAGCCTTCAACCGTCCACTCGCCACAAAGACCTTCGAGCAGGTCAAAGGTAGCGGCGAAATTCTGTTCAGGCAGCAAGCCCATCTTCACACACGCCGCCAAAACTGGGATCAGCATAAAGCCGAGTGCCGTTCGCGGCGGCTGTCCGCCGGGAACCGTGATGACCGGATAACCGTCTGCCAGCGCCTGCTCCTTCAGCTTGCCGCCGCTGGTAACGCAGACCACCTGCGCGCCCGCCTTCTTGGCATCGGCATAAGCGCTCAAAGTCTCCTCGGTGTTGCCGCTGTAGCTGGTCGCGAACACCAGCGTCTTGGGCCCGACATACGATGACAAATGGTAGTCGCGATTGACGATGAACGGAATCTTGCCGAACGCATCGAACATCGCGCGAACATAGTCGCCGCCCACAGCCGATCCACCGAGACCGGTCAGCAACGCAACCGTGTAGTCACCGCCTTTAGGAAGCTCGACTCCATCGACTAGCTTCAACGCGGTTCGGCACTGGTTGGGATACTCCTCGGTGAAATGGAGCATGCCTTTCGGGTCGAGTGCGGTCACGGCTTCGCGGGAATTAAGGTCGATGGACATGCCTGCTAGTTTACTTGGTCAGGATTTGTGGGATGGGACTGTTCGCAAGAACACAGGCGGGACGCCTATGCCCCCAAAAGGCTTCAATTTTCTGCCCAAGGCAAGCGGTGAGCTCGGACCAGCCCCGACCAATTGCCTCCGTTCGACAAATCAGCCCCAATGGGGCGGCAATAGTTCAGCCCAGGCTAAGCGAGACTGAGCCTAGGCGAAAATCGATGTGCGGGCCTGGGTCCGAAGCCATTGACGTCTTAGTCCGAGGAGCGAAGCGACCCGCGCGTCAGCGCCAAGGTCCATAAATTCGACACGAACAGTCCCCATAGGTAGAGGTAGCATGGCTGTGTGGAGGAGATTCCGCAGCCAAGTCCGAAGGTTTATCAAGTCAAAACAACCGACAATCTTCTCTTTTCCTGCTGCCTCACACTCTTCTTGTGCACGGCGATTTCGGCTTTCCCAGCCGCATTCCTGACCAGCTTTTTCTTCCCTCCGAAATCTTATGTGCCCCTCGGAGTCTCCTGGGCAATCATTAGCGTTGTCTTGACCTACTTTTCGTTAAGGAGACTCTACCGAGACAACCATACTCAAGCAAGGATCGAGGTTACTGGTAGTCAGATTTCGCTCTTCGACTCGACTGGAAAACTACAAGTATCCGACGACTTGCGCCACATTGCGCAAATCTACAATTCGAAACTTTCAATTGGGAATCGAGGTAACTATGTGGACTACTTTCACGTCCTCTTCGAGTCCGGCAATCTCATCACCTTCAATCAGTACCTTGAGAACAATTTCACGCTTGAGAAAACGCTAAAGAGTCTAGTTGGGCGCGATTTTAAGGTCATCTTGTACTCCGATTACGAAATGCTCAATCTTGAAACGAACGCGAGCCGGGCTGCGAAGGCGCTCAGGCTGAAGGAAAATGGCGGCCCCGACGTTGCGACCGGCGAGACGGCGAGAAGAGAACACTGATAAGCTCCACTCGTTCCTCGTTACGCGTATCAGTGCCACGCCTATGTACGAATGCACTGCCCCGTTCGCTGACACAAAAAAGCGAGTCCGGATTCCCGCACTCGCTCTTTCTTTCCACGGGCGAGATGCCCATGCTCCGGCTTACTCGTGCGCAGATATCCTAAACTACCCCTTGGCGAAGGGGTCGGTGAGGAACGAACCGGGGGATAGCGAAACACGCTCCGACAAAAATGACCACTGATTCCTTCTTCTGTGCCCGGGGCTCTAAAACAAGAAAGCGAGTCCGGATTCCCGCACTCGCTTTTTCGTTCCACGGGCGAGACGCCCATGCTCCGGCTTATTCGTCCGCAAACGGATCGTATTCGTCTTCGCTCGGCGCAGCTGAAACCGGTCGCGACGCGCGCTGACCGCCGCCACTGTTTCCGCCTTCGTAGTTTCCACCACCACCGCCGCCTTCACCGTCGCGGGGTCGATCGAGGCCATTCACGTTATCCGCAACCACTTCCACGGTCTCTCGGTTCGAACCGTTCTGGTCCGTCCACTTTCGGGTCTCGAGGCGACCGTCGACTGCGACCAATCGGCCCTTGGCAAGGTAGTTGTTGACGTAATCTGCCGTCTGGCCCCATGCCTTAATGCGGAAAAAGTCCGCGTCCGGCGAGCCGTCCTGAGGCTTAATGCGCTTGTTAACCGCGATGCTGAATTCGACCACGTTTTTACCCGTGCTGGTCGTTCGCAATTCGGGATCGCGGGTCAGGCGTCCGATCAAAACAACGCGGTTCACGCTCATGGTTCTTAGGCCTCTTTGAGCGTTACGAGGTGGCGCACCACGTCGTCGCTGATTCGCATCAATCGGTTCAACTCAGCGATCGCATCGCCAGGAGCCGTGAAGTCCATGAGGATGTAGTTGCCTTCTTTCAGACCGGCGATTTCGTAAGCAAGCTTTCGCTTCTCCCACTTCTCAGCCTTGGCGACTTCGCCGCCTTTGTCCTCGACGACCTTCTTAAATCGGTCGGTAATCTTCTGAATGTCGCCGTCCTTGAGGTCCGGGCGAACGATGTAAATCGCTTCGTAATTCTTGTTTGCCATTTTGCTCCCTTTGGTCTGTCAGCTCCGGACGCAGCCGGAACAGAGAGTGGAATGGAAAGGATACCACATTGGGGGAGTGAGGGAAGCGCAAAGAAGCGCGGGGAAGCGGCAAAGCCAGCGGAGGAAACCATCCACTCTTGCCTGCCGTTTTCGGTGCGCGCCAGTGAACTCATCCTCGAATCGAGAGATTGCTTGCCAATCCGAAAGCAAAAGATATCTTCCCTTACTTCTTTTCCTTCTTTGCGCTGGCTTTGCCGCTTCCTGCGCTTCTTCCGCTGGCCCTGCAGCTATTCGAGCAGCGTCCCGTTCACGCTCAGCTTGAACTCGTAGCCAAACAGCTCCGCCGACTGCCGGCACATGATCATACGGTTCAAGAAAATCTCGAAGTACTCCATCACCGTGGCCAGCGTCGTATCGATCTCCAGCGTCAACTGGATCGTCCGCGCGTCGTTGTCCATCTCCACCCGGCTCTTCTGCACCGCCGCATTCACACGGTCGTGGATGTCATACGTCTCCACAATTGGGTTCTGAACTCGGCTGAAGTGGACGTCGCTCTTGTCCGCGATGATCAGCGCCGCGCTCATCGTCGAGATCGCCATGCCGCCGGTCTCTTCGTGATTACCAATCGCGCCCAGAATCGGCGCAATCTCCAAGCAGTCCATTCCCATTTCATTCAGGATCGTAAACGAAATCGCTGCGCCATGCATCGGGTGATTGATGCGATTGATCACGTTCCCAATATCGTGCAGGTATCCCGCGATCATTCCCAGCTCGACGTCACGGGGTGCAGTCCCCAGGTTCTCCAAGATGTACCGAGTGATCGACGAGACCACGCCTACGTGGCGGTGGCCATGCTCGGTGTAGCCCATCGCCTTCATCACCTCGTTCGCCCCGTCGATCAACTTCTTGACCTTCGGATTGGCCTTCACATCCTTCACCGTGATCAACTTGGGACCGGAGATACTAACTTGCTCTGCCATTCGATTTACCTTAACAATTCTAAACTTACGACCAAATTGCGGTCGGTGCGCTGCTCTTGCCGAACAATGCCAATTCCCCTCGCAAACCAGGTTCGAATCTCGAGCGGAACATCGTCTTTCGCGCCTTCAATTTGGACTTTGAACACGGTCTCCACCACGTCGAGGTCACCGTTCTGCGACTGCAAGACTCCCCGGCTCTGGCTCAGAATTCCCTTGGCGTGGCGGGTCTTGCCCAGGGCCTGAAACGTTCCCGACCAATCGGTCGCGGGCATCAATTCCGACTCTCGCCCTTTTTTCTTTTCGGGAATCTTGTCTTCCATAAAGATCGGAATGGGAGGAATGAACACCGTACTTCCCATCTCGGAACAGATCAGCTTTCTGCGGTCCCACGCCAATCGCGATTCACCCATTTCGCTTGAGATGACTCGGCCGTCGACACCACCAACGCTCGTATGCCCGGCCACGGTGAACTTCTGAACGTTGTTCTGAAAATTACTGACGACGTTGTAGGTCCACTGCTTCTCGTCGACCAGCGGCATGTATGACGGACCACCCTGCCCGCAGGCCACCACGCAACCCAACGGCAACAAGATGTCGAGACGCTTCATACCTTTTCCAGTTTAGCGAGCTTTTGCACCAATTTCTTCACGCCGGTGACACCTGTAAACGCAACTGTCACTTCCGAGTCGTCCTTGATCGGATTGCAAGCCACCACGATTCCGATTCCAAACTTCGCGTGTTTGACTCTATCACCCACGTCGAACAGGGGCTTCACCACCCGCTCGGGTTTCGGCGCTTGGGGCTCGGTAATCGTATACGTGCCCGTTCGCATCTGGGTTACGGCCCGCACCGGCGGATTGTAAACATATCCGGCATCGCCACGAATATCCAGAATTTGCGCTGGAACGTCGTCGACAAATCGCGAGCGAGCGTTAAAGTTCGGCATTCCGTACAGGGACCGGCGATGCGCATGGCTGAGGTGCAGCTCCTCGCGAGCGCGAGTCATGCCCACATACGCCAACCGCCGCTCTTCTTCCAATTCCGAATCCGAATAAAGCGACCGAGAGTGCGGGAAGACGCCTTCTTCCAATCCCGCCAGGAACACGACCGGGAACTCGAGGCCCTTTGCCGAGTGCAGCGTCATCAGCGTTACCGCGTCGCCACCTTCTACCAAGTTATCGATGTCGGCCACCAGCGCCACGCTCTCGAGGAAACCTCCCAGAGAAGGTTCGTCCGACGTCTCGTCGTATTGGCTCGTCACGTTGAGGAGTTCCTGCAAGTTCTCCAACCGAGCGATGCTGTCGTCGCTGTGATCCTGCTTCAAAGCTTCCAAGTAACCGCTCTGGTTCATGATGAGCCGAAGCACCGGCGTTACCGGACCTTGGTCGGCCAGCTCCTGAGCTTCGCGGATGGCGTCACAAAATACTCCCATCGAACTCGCGGCTTTCTTTTGCAATCCGGCTTGGACGCCCTGATCGTTGGCGGCATCGAAGAACGTCTGCTCGGTGCGGCGAACAAACTCCTCCATTGCCGCGACGGCGGTGTTTCCAATGCCGCGAGCCGGTACGTTGATGATTCGCTTGAAGCTGATGTCGTCCCTTGCGTTGTAGATCAACCGCAGGTACGCCAGCATGTCCTTGATCTCCTTGCGCTCGTAGAACCGCTGCCCGCCGATCAGAATGTGTGGCACCCGCATGGTGAGGAAGGCTTCTTCCAAAACTCGGCTCTGGGCGTTGGTTCGGTATAAAACTGCAAAGTCGCGGTAAGTTCTCCGACCCCGTCGAACATCGTTCACGATCTGAGTCGCGATGTTCATCGCCTCTTCTTGCTCAGTGCCCGACATTGTCAGCGAGACCGGCGCGCCCTCGCCGTTGTCGGTCCATAACTGTTTGTTCGCGCGCGAGCGATTCTTCTTGATGACCTCGTTGGCTGCGGTCAGAATCGTCTGTGTCGAGCGGTAGTTTCGCTCCAACTTCACGATCTTGGCATCCGGATAGTCGCTGCCAAATCTCAGAATCAAACTCACATCCGCCCCGCGCCAGGCGTAGATCGACTGGTCATCGTCGCCCACCACCACCACGTTGCGGTGCTTGCCTGCAATCATGTGCACGATGTTGTACTGAGCCAGATTCACGTCCTGGTACTCGTCCACGAGCACATGCAGGAATCGCTCTTGGTATTTCTCCAGCACTTCTCTTCGCTGCTCGAACAGGCGGTTGGCGTAATAGAGAATGTCGTCGAAGTCCAACGCGTTGGCCCTCTGCAGCGACTGGTTATACACCTTATAGATACCGGACACCGTTTGCTCGAAAAACCCAGCCGCTCGACCCGCATAGGTTTCCGGCGATTGGAGTTTCTCTTTTGCGTTCGAGATTTCGTTCAGGACCGCTCGCGGCTGAATCGACTTATCGTCGATGTTCTTCTGCTTCAGAATGTCTTTGACTAGCGACAGCTGATCGCCATCGTCGTAGATCACAAAGTTTCGGTCGATCCCGATCGCCGATCCTTCCATGCGCAAAATCCGAGCGCAAATGGAGTGAAATGTGCCAATCCACATACCCTTCGACTTCTCCCCCGCCATTTTTTCGATGCGTTCCAACATCTCGCGAGCCGCCTTGTTGGTAAACGTGACGGCAAGGATTCGATACGGCGGCACGCCATCGTTCAGAAGTCGAGCGATTCGAGTGGTAATGACTCTGGTTTTGCCCGATCCAGCCCCGGCAAAAATGAGGAGAGGGCCCGCAGGATAGGCTACCGCCTCGAACTGCTCCGGGTTCAGGGAGTCGAGATTCAGGTCGGCAGAGTGGGAATTCATGGAGGTCCAGGAGGCTTCATTTAGAATTATGCCGGGAAAACCCTTGTCGGAAGGTGTAACTTCACGCTAAAATGGGGCGTCAATATCGGTAGACAAGAATTCCGGAGATATTACAGACGATATGAAACGGGCATTAAGTAGCTTAATTTTTGCCGGTGCCACACTGTTCGCAGTGGCGCAGGGCTCCTTCACGATTGTGAGGCCATTCGATGGCTCCAAGGTTCGTGAAATGGTCAAGGTCCTCTTCCCGGCTAGCAGCGTTCCCAAGGATACGGGATACGTCGGCATCTTCGTGGACGGCGAATTTGTCGAGGCGATCTCGCCCAAGCTTTCGGCCGATAAGAAGTATTTCGAATACACCTTGGATACCAAGGCATTTAAGGATGGCAACCACAAACTGGAAGCCAAGCTTTATGTGGACTACAGCAACCAGCCGCGCATTGTCGACACCTCGAGCGTCGACGTCGTGATTGCAAACGAAACGAGCATCCCGGTTCCCGAGGATGGCTTCATGCTTAAGTACAAGTTCGTGCCCGGAACCGAACATATCTACCGACTTCAGCAACGAGTTTTCACCAGCGCTATCACCGAGGAGAATCAGAAGAAGCAGGGCTCCCGCCCCTTCCAGATTCAAGAAGAAGGTGAGTCACTCAAGATGCTGTACGCATGCGACAACTCTTACTCCAATGGCGACGGCCTCATTCGGATGCAAGTCGTGCCGGACAAGGGAATCAAGAATCGAGAATTCGCTTACCTGACGACGAGCAGTTCGGGCGGCGTACCCAAGAAGATTTATCCTGAAGACATGGCTGGCATCTACATGCGAGTTACTCCGCAAGGTCGAGAGCAGTTTGGCGCAATTCCTGACTACTTCGGACTCGATGGAAATGCAGGCGTCGGCGCTCGATACAGCCTCTGGGCCGACTTCCCGCTTCCCACGCTTCCTTCGAAGCGAGTGAAGCCGGGCGACCCGGTCATGTCCACCTGGCAGTCCAACTTCCAGCTCGGATCCATCGACCTCCAAAATCTGCACACGCAGAAGTCAGTGGTCGAAATCGTTCCTGCCCGAGGCGAGTTCCTCGGCGTGGAATGGGAAATGGGCCATCCTTGCGCAAAGATCAAGAATTCGATCGCTCAAGGTTCGGCGCCAAGCAAGGTCCGAGGCGCAAGCGCTGAGGGTCCTGGCGGAACGAAGATTTCCGACCGAAAGGTTTCGATGGAAGAAACGATCTGGTTCGCCCTCGACACCGGCACCGTCATCAAGTACTTCCGCGACATCACCGTAGAAGGTAAGGCCGACTTCGGTCTCACCGACGGCGGTAGCGGCGGTGGAGCATCGCAAGGTCCCACTTCAGCTGGTCAAGGCAGTTCAGGTCCTCGAAGCAACGGTAAGGGCGGAAATGGCGGCATCAATGCCGGCGACTTCCACCAAGGACCGAGCCGAGGCGCTCCCGGACAAGGCGGACGACCGACCGGTGGACCTGGCATGGGCGCACCTGGCGCACCCGGTATGGGCCAAGGCGGAGGCATGGGAACTGGACAACAAAGCGGCAGCGCAGGATTTGTTCGAGTCCGAATGCAGATGCTTTTTGTTCTTGAGAAGTAAACTCTAAAGGTGGACGAAAACCGCCAAGAGGACGAAAGTACGGAAAAACGGCAAGGGAAGCCGAAACGAAACCTCCCATGGAATTCTCCGGATCACGATCCGGAGAATTTTCGTTTATCCCTCGGCGAACATCTCGAAGAGCTGCGCCAGCGGATCATCCGAAGCTTTCTTATCGTTTGCGGTTTCTGGATCATCGCCTGGTTTGCGTTCACGCCTGTCTATAACCTCCTCACCGATCGTGCCGTCGCCGCAGTTCGAGCACATCTACCTCCAGGTTCCAAGTTCTCGGAGCAATTTCTACACGCGTCTGACCCGTTCATGCTCGTGTTCAAGGTCTCGTTTTACTTGGCATTGGTCTTTTCCTTCCCCTTGCTCGTGATGCAGCTATGGGGTTTCATTGCTCCAGGCCTCAAGCCCGAAGAGCAAAAGCCCCTGAAGCGGATTGGGCCAGTCAGCCTATTCCTCTTCTGCATGGGAGCCTTCTTCTGCTGGCTCATCCTCCCCGCAGCGTTCAGTTGGTTTGCCGATTACCTCGTCTACTTTAAGCAAACGGACCTGAACCAGGAAGCCGGCACAATGGCGATGTTCTCCCTTAAGAGCATTCTCGCATTCGGCATCGGCTTTCAGCTTCCGCTTGTCGTCTTCATCCTCGGCTCGCTCAACCTGCTGTCCTCCAGAACGCTCATGAAGTACTGGCGGCAGGGCGCCGTTGCGATCTTCTTCATCTCCGGCGCCATCACCCCCAGCAACGACATCCCAACGATGCTGATGATGGCGATTCCGCTCACCATCCTCTTTATGATTAGCGCGTACGCCGTGCGATATGTCCAAAAGGGCAAGAAACAGTCAGAATTCCTGTTTGGCGGATTCGAGGACGACGACGAGGAATCATCGAAGAAAGGCAAGAAAGCGCTGAAGCAGCCCGATAACGACTTCAAGGATCAGGCAACGAAGCCGACCGAATCTGACCATGAGGACGCCTGAGTTCCCTAGTCAGATATCGGATCAGATCGTTTACGTTGAAGAAATCGAGCGGAGGAACGCACAGACCGTCCTGAATGACATCCGCCTTCCCGACAAGGTGAAGGCGGTCATGCCGCCCGAACTCTATCGGCATCAGTACGACGCGATCAAAGCCGCTCGCGAAGGAAAGGATGTCCTGGTGGTTACGGGCACAAACTCGGGCAAGTCGCTCTGCTTTCAGATTCCTGCCCTCGCCAATTGCGTCGAAGAGCCAATGGCGCGGGCTTTGTTCCTCTATCCCACCAAAGCCCTTGCTCAAGACCAGATGGGTCGGCTTGCCGCAATGGGGACCGAACTGAGCGTTCGAGTCTCGACATATGATGGGGACACTCCCAAGAGTCACCGCTCAGGAATCCGCAATCTCTGCAATATCGTCCTCACCAATCCGGACATGCTTCACATGTCTGTCCTGCCCGGCCACTCCAACTGGACCAAATTCCTCAAATCCGTCCGCGTTATCGCCATCGATGAACTCCATAGCTATCGGGGCGTCTTCGGATCGCACGTCGCTCTCGTCCTCCGCCGACTCCTTCGGCTCTGCGCCTGGTACCACAACTATCCGCAGATCATCGCCAGTTCCGCCACCATTGGCAATCCTTCCGAACTCTTCGAGAAGTTGACGGGTCGAAAGCCGGTGCTGGTCGATGAGGACGGGTCGCCCAGCGGCAAGCGAACGATCGTCTTCATGAACCCGCCGTTGCTCCCTTCGATGGAGCGACTGAGCACCAACATCGTCACCAGCGAGGCTCTGGCGTCGCTTGTCGAAGCGGGGGTCACCACCCTCGCTTTCAACCGCTCGCGCATCGCCACCGAGCTAACCCTTCGCTACACTCGCAAACGACTCGACGAATCCCTCGCCGACCAAGTGGAAAGCTACCGCGCCGGCTACACTCCGAAAGAGAGAAGGCAGATCGAGCAAGCGGTTTTGAAGGGCAAGATCAAGGGCATCACCGCCACCAATGCGCTAGAGCTCGGTGTCGATATCGGTAACTTAGATGCCGTTATCTTAAACACATACCCCGGTTCGCAAGCCAGCTTCTGGCAGCAGATTGGCCGCGCTGGACGCGGAACCAAGGACGCCTTGGCGATGTACATTGCGGGCGACAATCCCCTCGAGCAGTATCTCCTGGACAATCCGGAAAGACTCCTCAACGTTCGCAACGAGAACGTCACTGTCCAGCCCCAGAACCCCAACATCCTCGGTCCCCAACTGTTGTGCGCGGCCTACGAGCGGCCCCTCGCCCCGAGTGAATGCGAACAGTTCGGCGAGAACGCCCTCGAGATCGCCGAAGAAAAGGACCGCACTGGTGAACTGTCGTTCCAAGGCGGGCACTTCTATTACCCCGCCATCGATCCCCCCGCCCTCAAGATCAACATCCGCGGAGCCGGCGGCGAGACGGTACGCCTCACCGTCGAGGGCCAGGAGATCGGTACGATGGAATATTCGCGCGCCCTCCGGCAAGCCCACGAAGGAGCGGTTTACCTTCACCGTGGCGATCCGTTCGAAGTGTTAGAACTCGATCTCGACCGGATGGAAGCACGCATGTCCCGCTTCCGGGGCGACTATTACACGTCCCCCAAGGTCCAAACATTCCTCGAACCCGGCAAGCCCATCCTCCTGGACGGTCCTTATTCCTGGTCAGGTTGCGCGGTCACTTCGCAGGTAATCGGCTACTCACGAAAGACCTTCGATGGTGACACCGTCATGGATGTTCAGGCCCTCGAGCTCCCGCCCGAAACCTTCCACACGGTCTGCTTTCGGGTCGAACTGCCCCAGCTCGACATGGAGCAATTCGAACTTCAAGCCGCCGGAGTCCACGGCGTCGAACATTCGCTCCTCTCTCTCGCTCCGCTTTTCGCCGCATGCGATCCCAACGACCTCGGTTCCTGCTGGTACGCGATGTTCCACGAGACCCTTTGCCCTTCCATTTTCATCTATGATCAAACCCCGGGCGGAATCGGACTTTCGGAGGCGATTTACCAGCGAGCAGACGAGCTGGTCGACGCTGCGATCGACAGGCTAAGACGGTGCGAATGTCAATCCGGATGCCCAGGTTGCCTCTATCTTCCCGGTTGCGAACTGGGAAATGAAGCTCTGGACAAGACATTGGCATACGCCATGCTGCTGAAGCTTAAGAACCTCGCAAGAGGGTAACGTACAGGTATCAAATGATCATTGTTATGCAAGTTGGCGCCACCGAGGCGCAGATTGAGGCCGTTGCTTCCTTCATCCGCGACCGCGGATTTGAACCGCTGATCCTGCCCGGCGAGGGCCGCACCGCGATCGGCATTCCCGCCTCGCTCAACAACGATCAACGCACCAACATCGCCGCCAACATCAGCGCGATGGAGGGCGTCAGCCGGGTCACCCAGACTTCGCACCCTTACAAACTGGCCAGTCGCGAATACAAGCGCGAGAACACCGTCATCAAGGTCAAGGACGTTGAAATCGGGGGCAATAAGTTTGTCGTCATGGGCGGCCCATGCTCGGTCGAATCGTACGACCAGTTCGAAGCTGCCGCCGCCGTCGTTAAAGATTCTGGCGCGACCATCCTTCGCGGTGGCGCATTCAAGCCCCGCACCTCGCCCTATTCCTTCCAAGGTCTCGCCGAAGAAGGCTTGAAGATCATGAAAGAGGTCGGAGATAAGTTTGGCCTCGTCACGATCACTGAGGCAATGAGTGGCGACATGGTTCCCCTCGTCGCCAAGTACGCCGACATCATTCAGATCGGCGCCCGGTCGATGCAGAACTTTCCGCTTCTCATCGAAGCCGGCAAGAGCGGCAAGCCGGTCTTCCTCAAGCGCGGACCTTCGGCTGGCGTCGACGAGTTCCTCCTCGCCGCCGAATACGTGATGAATCAGGGCAATCACAATGTCATGCTCTGCGAGCGAGGCATCATGGCTTTCGACAGTACGTATACGCGAAATGTCCTAGATTTGGGCATCGTACCTGTACTAAAAGAATTCTCTCATCTACCTGTCATTGCGGACCCATCGCACGGAACCGGTGTCGCTCGCTACGTCCGGGCGATGGCGAAAGCCGCCATGGTCGCAGGTGCCGATGGTGTCATGGTCGAGATGCACCCGAATCCAAAGGAAGCCCTGAGTGACGGCTCGCAAGCCCTTGTGCCAGATACCTTCCGCGATCTCATGAACGATCTTCGTGGCCTCTCCGGCTACGTTGGCCGAACCGTGTGATCGAATACAAGGCAACGACAATCGACGACGCGGAGGCGCTTTGCTCCCTCCGACTCGAAGCCATGCGTGAGAGCCTGGAGCGAATTGGACGCTACTCGCCCGAGCGATCTCGGGAACGATTCTTGAGTTCCTTCGTGCCCGAAAACGCGTTCTGGATCCTGGTCGATGGAGAGCCGGTTGGATTCTATGCCCTCACTCGCCATCCCGACCACCTTTACCTCGACCACCTCTATATCTCGCCGACGCACCAGGGCAAACGCCTAGGCTCCCTAGTCTTGGCTTCCTTGCAAAGCGAAGCCGCGAGCCTCGAACTCCCAATCAGGCTTGGCGCGCTGAGGGACAGTGACTCAAACCGCTTCTACCAGCGCCACGGGTTCAAACTCACCCACGAAGAAGAGTGGGACTTGTACTACGAGTACGTTCCAATTGCATAGGCAGGTGGACTGTCGCTACGACTTCGGCCGCAATGCGACGTTGTTAAACGTCGCCCAACCAACCTTCCGAGCCGTTACCGAGACATTCCGTAGCTTATCCTTCGGAGTCATGCCAATCACCACCGTCTCATTGTCGCCGTAGCCTACTGCATGGAAAGCACGGCCATCCTCGAGGTCCATCGTCAGGGACCAATCCTTGTCCTTGGCATAGGCCCCAAGGCGCAATTGGTAATGCGGCATTCCCGGGACTTGCTTCATCGGCCGCATCAACTGATCTGCTTTGCCCTTGAAAACCGTCTTGGGCAACTCGGCCGGAATTCCGACACGGAGATCCGCGCGGGCCAACCCTTCGCCCATGGAAATTGGCACCATGAGAGTCGCAGTTTTGTTCGCGCCATGATATTCGCCTGACCCTCTTGTGTGCCCAAAGCCAAAGATGAACCGATCCTGATCGCACGGCAGCGAAGTCATGCGAACCATCGCAAACATCCTTGAGTCGAATCGGTTGAACTTCTTCAGCCAATCCTGGATCGCCTTGGCCAACGCCGGAGACATTGGAACTCTTGTACCATCCGGATGCCAAATCACCGGAGTCGCCGTCCGGATATCGACCAGGCCACCCAGCAAAGCATGAGTCGGCTGGTCGCTGCCCAAGAACCGCGTTTCCGGAATATCTACCGCAATAGCCTGAGAGTCCGTGAACAGAAACTCGAAGGGACTGTTTCCAAAGGTGTCCTTGGGAAATTGCAAGGTCACTTTCGTGGTTTGGTCTTGACTTATACGTACGGTCTGTCCAACCTTAGGTTCGTTCATCGAATAAACGAAGTTCTCCCCCGTTGGAACATGGAACCGAAATCGACCGTTGACATCCGATTCTTTCCAGTCAACCCAACCACCAGTCCTAGGGTGCGCTGGCCCATAGACTCCGACGCGAGCGCCTGAATCTGGCGAGCCATCGTACTTCAGTATCTGTCCTTCCAGATATCCGCCGACCTCGGTCGTTAAGTCGACATCTCTGACTGGAACCTTCGCCGGTACTTCAACGCCGACGCGAGCTCTCACTGCTCCGACCTCTTTCTCCAGTACGGCCAAGTTGTATTTTCCTGGAGCGATTCGAGATATTCGATACTTACCATCGGCATCCGTAACCGCATGGCCCCAGTTGTAGGGCCGCTCCATCTGGGCCCCAACCCAAGTTCCTGCAATTGGCACGCCGTGGTTCGTCAACCTCCCCTCGATATGGCCCGACCAGCCAAACTCCACAACAATCGGCTTTGACGATCCGTCCATTTCGACGCGGGATTTAGGTGATGTACGCACTTTATAGAATCGGTCATCGTCGATTTCAATTTCGGGGTCGCTACCAACCGGAATTCCAGACATCTCGAACTTGCCCTCTTTATCGATCGGGACTGTTTTCGCCAGAGGGAGACTTGGGACAATTGGCATGCCAATGTCCGAACCTTCTTCATCGCGACGGTCGCGTCCCACCAACCATAATCTGGCTCTAAGAGTTCCGTCATTCCCGCCTGGCAGGACAACGCGTCCTCGAATCGTGCTGGTCTTGTGGAAAATGAACTTGTCGACTGGTCGATCATCGATCAAGTAAGCCGTATCCACTCGGCCATCTTCGGCTTCACACATAAGGGCAACCGTTCGGTGATGCCACTGATGCTTTCCAATCTCAATACGGTCGCCTCGCGTCGCGAGTTGGAGAGTCTTGGTCTCGGGTATCGATTGGGCCCACACATAAGCTTGTGCCCACTTAAGTACGACTGGCTTGCCTCCTTCGTCGACAGCACGAATCGTCCCAAAATCGACTTGCCCTCGAACTCCCGGCTGCGCAAAGAGCAGTGCCGACAATCCTCCAACACAACCGATAGCCAGCAATGCCATCAACCGAGATCCGATTCCAAATCTCCGCCAACTTGGCTCTAGGATCGCTCTTACTCTTCGACCTAAATTTGAATTGCCACTCACGACACCGACGCCAGGCAGAGGGATGGGAAATTGCGACGCTTCCTGGAGTCCAACTAAGGTCGATGCATACGCGGGAGCTGACGCTCCAGATTCTATTACTGCCATGTCACATCGTTCCTCCGTGGCTATCCGATGAGCACGCTCGATCACCCAAACAAAGGGCTGGCACCAGAAGGCAATACACATTAACCGGGTTACCAGCAGCCAAAGCACGTCTCGATTCCTAAGATGACAGAGTTCATGGTCGATGACTGCCTCGAGATCGTCGGCCAACATGAAGTCGGGCATTAGCAAGGTTGGTCGGAAGAGTCCGGTTACGCATGGACTCGCGATCTCGGCCGAGCTCCGCAATCGAGGTTTGCGGACTTTCATTTGCTGGGCTCGACGAGCGACCAGCCCAACCACCTGAGACTCGACGACCGGCACGGAACGGTTCACAATGCCCAACAGTTGAGTTAAGCCACCGATAAGCGACCCCAGGCCAATTACAACTCCTGTCAGATACAAAATGCCAGCGACCAGTCCCCAATCGACCTCAAACGCTCGGGGAAGTTTCTCGTTCACATCGCTTGGCGCTACCGAACCTAGTGTGGGCTCAATGATTTCGGAGTGCTTGGAGACTGAAGTAGACGAAGCGGGCTTCTCCACTTGGTTCGTAACTACGGGATTGGTCTCAGGCAAAGCCGGAACCGTGCGGAACGGAGACACCAGGCGTGGAGTTGCAATGCATGCCACGACGAAACTCACCATTGCAAGCCGACAGATAAAGACTCGCGCCTGAGGCGATCGCCGGAACACCAGGAGCGCCAAGGCGGCGACGCCAAAGCACAACGTCGACTGGATCAAAATGGACACGGGATTCATTTCAGCTCCTTCGATTTCTCGTCGATCAACCGCTTCAACTCGTTCAGCTCGGCTGCTGATACGTCCTCATTCTCCAGAACATGCGCGACCAGGCCCGAGAGGGAACCGTTAAAGACCTTGCCGATCAAATCCTGCGTCGCGGTCTGAGCAATCTCGTCCTCACTCACCAACGCGCGGAAGTAAAACGTCCGCTCTCGACCCTCGTGCGTCACCGCTCCTTTCGCCTGCAGCTTTCGCAGCAAGGTCTGGATGGTGGAGTGCGCCACCGGCTCGCTCTTCGAGAGTTCCTCGGTGATGTGCTTGGCGGTCGCTTCCCCATCGCGCCACAACACCCGCATGATCTTCAACTGCTGACTTCCAATACGAATCGCCATTGTTCTACTCCAATAGATTTACCATGGTAAACGATTATAGTTTACTACGGTAAATGACGATTTGTGCAAAGAATTCTTTTGAGTGAGGGAAGTGTAAGAAGCGGCAAAGCCAGCGAAAGAGGACAATACCAACTGATTGACGCTGTATCATGGCACCAGAATTTAGACGTGGCACTGGTAAAGACGCCTGTGACGAAGGAACTGGGATTTACCAGTGTTATTCTTCGACCAAAAACACTGGTAACTCGCAGCCTCAGTCCGTTCTCACTCATCCTTCGTGAAAATGAACGAACTCAAGGCAGATCTCGTTACCAGTGCCACGACTTCATTCCGCTGACTAATTCGCGATCGTCTTCAGCAGCTCCGTTACTGCACGCTCGATCTGAAGGTCTCGACCCTCGCCCCATGCGTTCGGATCGAACCAGACCACGTGGTCCGGTCGGCGTCCATCGTTCTCCAGATTGCTCATGTCGACCGCGTATGCACCGATTGCAGGCATGCGAATCATGCCGCCATCCCACAGGCTGAACGCGCCCGTACCAATGACGTAGCCCGGAGTACGCTCACCAACGATGGGACCCAGCTTCAGTTTTCGGAAGCCTTCCGTAATGACCTCAGCGTTCGAGAACGAGAAGCTATTCGACATCAATGCCGTCGGCAATTCCAAGGCGTCGCCGCGGTAGATGTTCTCGCTCAGCTTCACGCCAAACTCACCGCGCGTGGTTCGAATCAGCCAGGGAGTCTTGATCAAGACTCCAAGCACGTCGACCGCGGTCGAGCCGCCGCCGTTGAACCGAACGTCGATGATCATGCCCTTCTTGCCTTCACCCTCCGTACGGATTTCACGAAGGAATTGATCAAGCGATCGCTTGTCCATTGCTTGAATATGCAGATAGCCCAGCCGGCCATTGCTCAGCTTATCGACCATCTTGCGCTCCTGCTCGACCCACGCGTTGTACTCCAACGCAGTGCGTATAGCATTTGCCGCAGGTTTGATCGTCACCGCCATGCGGCCGCCATCTCGCTCGATCGTCAGCACAACCTTCTTCGCCGCCTTGCGATTCAGCAATGCCGCCAAAGGAGTCGGGCCAACTTTCTCGCCATCAACTTCAACAATTCGATCACCCGGCTTGAGCAGACTCGAAGGCTGATCGGCTGGAGAGTTTGGCACCACGCGACCAACCACCCACGTTCCCGCGTTCAGCGAGACCGGGTCGAGGTCGACGCCGAGGAATGCCGTAGCTTCGTTATTCGTCCCCGGGAAGTCTGCCGGAGGCGCCGTCGAACCGAGGTGCGAGGAGTCCAACTCCTCCATCATCTCGCCCATCATGCGATAGAAGTCGGATCGATCGTATGCGAACGGCACGATCCTGCTGTACTTGTCTCGCATCGCCACCCAGTTCTTCTTGTTCATCTCCGGGTTGTAATACAGCTGGCCCATCGCCCACCAAATCTCTTCGAAGAGCGCCATTTCTTCCGCCTTCGCATCGATGGTGTATTGGGCATTGAACGAGATGGGCGCCATCGCCGGGGCAGGACCGGCCGTATTCAGCGTCGCCATCGATCCATTGTTCAGCACGTACAGCTTTCCGTTCGTGAACTGAAGATCCTGAACGGCAAGACCTGCACCGGCAGGCATGATCGTGGTAGCGGCTCCAGTTGAAGCATTGATCGATTGCAAACCGGCATCCGTCACTGCGTAGATTGTGCGGCCATCGCCCGACGGAGTGAAGGCAGCGCAGCCTCGCAGCGTCAACCGTCGAAGCCTCTGCTTCAGGTTTGGCTCATAAACCTTGACGTCCACGACCGGCTTCTCTTTGCTTGGCGGATTATCGATCTTGTCAAGATCGTCTTCCGAGAACGTCACGTCCGGCGGTACCAAGTCAACAATGAATAGGTCGGGATCGTCAAACTCCGGCGACGTGAAGACCACACCACGACCGTTGGGCAAGAATTGCGGAACTGAGACGTCCCCCTTCTGAGGTCGATCGACCATTTTGGCGATGACGGTTGACGTTCCCGACTTGGCATCCACGAGAACCACATCGGTTCGTCGTCCCTCGACCAGGGTCGTTACGATGTACTTGCTATCCGGTGACCACGAGAAAGTAGGCGAACCGCTGTCGAGCGCGTTCCGGAAGTTTCCGCGCACAAGCAGCTTCGGATTCGAACCGTTGGGCTCGCAGGTCCAAATCTCGCTGTCACCTTTATGAAACGCCACCGTTTTGGCATCCGGAGCGACCGAAGCGCACAGCACTTCGAGCTTAGGATCGGACATGTAGTCCTTCACCACCCCATCGACAGAAACCGTTTTCAATCGCCGTCGCGTTCCCTCTAACGTCGTGTAGACGATCGTCTTCGAGTCGATCCATTGAGGAGCGAAATCTCGCCCTGGGTTTGTGGTCAACCGCCGAGTCGTGCCTCCTTTCTCGGGCAGGACGAAAATGTCTCCCCGAGCCGACGCCGCCATCCGCTTGCCATCCGGCGAAACCGCCATTTGCTGAATTCCCGTGGTCAAGGAAATCTCTTGCATCGGGTTCATTCGATCGTCGTCCGGCACCGTCACCACCACTTCGCGCGCGGCATCTTTGTCGGCTTCGTACACCATCAGCGACGATTCAAATTCGTACGCCATGACCTTACCGTCTTTGCTGACGGACAAGTTGCGGCTCGTGCCGTCCTTGTGGTGCGTCAATTCCTTCTCTCCCTTTCCACCAAGCTTCCAAACATTCGGGAACCCACCTCGATTTGAAATGGCATAGATCGTCCCATCGGGCATCACATTCGGAGTCAAATCGGTGAATTCGTTGTTCGTCACTCGCTTATGGTTGGAGAGCGGAACGGTATTGTCCGCAACCCAAATCTCGGGCAATGCGGAAGATTGCATCGTCGGTTTTTGCCAAGCCGTTTCGCGGTAGGCACCGCGGTTGTAATACACCTTGGTGCCGTCGGGAGAAACGAACGGAGCGAACGGAGCTTCGAAGGGGTGGTTGGTGAGTCGCTGAAGATCGCCGCCATTCACCGGCACTCGGAACAAATCGCCCCGGCTCCACAGATTCGTTTGGCCATAGATGAATCGTCCGTCGGGCGAGACGGTGGTCGGAATCTCGCTACTCGAATCGTACGTCACGCGGTGCAGTTCGGTGCCGTCCGGCTTCATGGTGAAAACGTCGGTGCTGCCATAGCGTGCCGAAGCGAACGCGATGCGAGATCCATCGCGGAACCAAACGGGCCGAGAGTCGACTGCAGCGTGAACGGTGAGCCGAGTCGCCATGCCGCCCGCGCGAGCAACCGACCACAAATCGTTTTGCCAACTGAAGATGATGGTAGCGCCATCCGGAGAGATTGCCGGATATTGAATTCGTTTGATGGTCGAGGCCAGAGTGACAGACGACAAGACCAGCGCAAGCGCGCCGGATAAAAGCTTCATGCCAAGAGTTTAGCCTGTAGCTTAACAAAAAAAGAACCCAACCGAAGTTGGGTTCTTTTCGTTGTTCGCGTTTAAGTCTTAGAACTTAACCGAGAACTGAGCACCGAAGCTGCCGCCCTTCATAGCGCCAGCGGAGGTGAGACCGAAGAAGCTCGAACCGGCTCCGATTCCAGTGATGTCACTGGCTTGGTACCACAGCTTGAAGAGCGTGTTAGCGCCCATATCATAGCCGAAGCCAAGAGTCGTGAACTTGAATTCAGGAGTTGCGCCGTCTACGACGTAGCCGCCCTTGAACTTGCTGTCTTCGTAGTCAGCCATGAGGCTCCAGTTGCTGTTGATCTTGAAGTCTGCGCCGAACGTGGTGCTCTTAACAGCATTCTTGTTCGTAACCGACATCTGATCGCCCTGCATGTAGCCGCCGTGGAGGCTGAGCTTGTCGTTGATCGTGTAGCTCGCGTGGACCGAAGTCTTCTTGAGGTCGTTCAGGTTGTGGTAGATCGCAACCTTGCTCCAGTCGCCTGGTGCCAAGTAAGCATCGCCGATTTCGGCATAGCTTGCGTGGACGCCAAGTGCGCCTGCGTTGAACATGACGCCAACGTTGCTTCGCGTGTTCTTCGAACCGAATGCAACAGTGCTGTTGCCGGTCTTGAACTGCGACTTACCGGTACCTGCCCAGAGGCTGAGGTTGTTGCTGAGTTTGTAGTCAAAGTCAGCTCCGTAGACCTCAAGTCGGTTAGCAACCGGAGTGTTGGCCGTGCTGTTAGCATCGAGATCGATGTAGGTAAGCATAAGCTTGCCATTCTCGCCGATCTTGAAGCCAAGGCTACCACCCATAGCGCGAGCCGGGCCCATAGCGGCCAGGCTGCCCTGAGCAGCTTGCGGCTCGCCGATCATGATCGGCTGAACTGCGTTGCCCGAAGCATCGACGATGTTCGCGACTTGGCCAAGGAACAGGTTCAGGTCGGTGTTAGCACCGAAGCCGAACTTGAACGAAGCGCCGTCGAGAGCGTACTCGCCGTTGTCCCATCGCTCGTTCGAGAAGAACGAGGTGGTGTCAGGTCGCTGGAAGACGAATCGACCGAGCTTGAGGCCCTGTCGACCAATCTTGGCATTGAAGTTCAGACCGCCGATACCGTCGTTCAGCGTGCCGTAAAGTCGGTTCAGATAAACCGAAGTGCCGGTGCCGAAGTTGTTGTACTGCGTGCCGTTGAACGACGTCGTCGAGGACATGTCGCCAAAGCCCTGAAGAGCGTTGCCGACGACGAGTTCGCTGACCACGTTCGAACCGGTCTCGTTGGTGGTCTTCATGGAAAGACCAAGCTCGTGGAGAACCGTGAGCGTGTCGATGCCAGCGCCAGTTCCGCTCGCACCGAAGTAGCGACCGTCGCTGTTAAGAGCAGCGGTTCCGGTGTTACCCTTCACGCCTGCTGCCATCCAGAAGTTGGCGTCGCCGGAAATCTGGAGGTTGCTCTTCTTGCCTTCAAGAATCTTGACTCGCTTGTCGAGGTCAGCAATGTCTTTCTTCATTGCTTCGACGTCGACGCCCTGCTGAGAAAGTTCCTTCTCGTAGGTGCTTGCCATCTTCTTAAGCTGGGTGATGTCGTTGCCCCATCCCTTCATCGCATCGACGTCTCGTCGAAGGCTGTTAACAGCGTCGCGAAGGGCTTGGACGTCGGCTTCCGAAGCACCACCACCGCCACCGGTGTTAGCGCTCATCTTGTCGACCTTCTCGTTGAGGGTCTTGATCTGTCCGTCAAGGCCGTCGGTGACGTTCTTGAGGTTCATGTACAGAGCGTAGAGCAGAGCCGCCATTTCGTAGCGGGTGATCATTCGATTTCCCTTGAAGAGGCCATCCGGATAACCGGTGATGATGCCTTCCTTCTTGAGTCGAGTGACTGCTTCGTAGGCCCAGTGAGTATCCGCGACATCCGGGAAGCTGTCTCGCTGTGCAAGGGCTGGGGTTACCATGCCTGCTGCGAGGACGACCGAGATTGCGTACTTGAACGTTTTGTTCATATTACTGTGTCGTTTTCTCCTGTTAATTTTTACGACACAGGAGTCCATCGTGGTACTCGGCCATCGGGGGAAATGCACTTTCCTATGTTCCTTACAAATCCCGCTTCTGAACCTCGCACTCGTATGTGCGTCCTGCATCATCGGCAATATGCCATGGTTATTATGGCTGATTGAATTCAACCTTGCAAGCAAAATAGGCCCTTTTTAGGCAAAAAGCCTGACAATTTTACTGAGGTTTTAGATTCAAATCGGAATGCATGAACCTTCTCGACCAAAGAGAGTCGTGGCACTGGTACGCGACACGAGGAATGAGGGAGGCTTACCAGTAAAAACGATCAGCACTCCCGACTCACGGGAAATCGCCTGATCGCTGACTTCTCCGAATTCAAAATCTAATGAGTCTTCCGATTTTCAAGTTCATGGAGGTGCCGGTCAATCACATCTGGATCCGCTCCGAGACGCCGAAGTTCCTTTCGATACCTTCGCGCATAGCTCCTAAGCTCGCTCGGATCAGGCTTGCCCAAATCTCGTATGGCAAATTTGATATCCTTGACCTTTAGGCGCAATGCGTCGATGCGTGGATCGCCTTCTTTCATTTCGACATTAGCCATTGCGTCCACGTCGTTGTTCAGCTTCTGTATGGTCTTATCTAAACGTTCAACAGACTCTCGGATTCGAATGCTGGCGAGGAGACAAATCTGCGCAACTTGAAGGCGACTGACTTTCTTCGGCAAAGTTGGCAAATGAATTTCAACAATCTTCAGCGCTGCTGCTTCGCGAATCGCCCACGCTCCATCTCGCTCTCGATCGTTAGCTGCACCCGCAAGACAAGAAACCAAACAAAAGAATAGGATTGCCGGCCCGCGCATGAACCCATCTTAGCAAGGTTCTTGCAACTTGTGGCTTGTCGCTAGCAGCTAAATTGCGAAGGGCCGGTCGAATATCGACCGGCCCTTCGAATTTCGGCTGCTTCGTAGCTTAGAACTTCACAGAGAAGTTCATGCCGTAGAAGTAGCCCTTGTTAGCGGCATTGATGACGTTCTTGAGGTCCGAGTTCTGAACGAAGAGGTTCAGCATCGTCTTCTCGCCAAGATCGTAGCCCAGGGTGACCGTGGAGAACTTGCTTTCCGTGTTCGCGGCAAAGCCTTGGTATCCATTTCGGAACTTGGCATCGTCGTACATGAAGTCCATCATCCATTTCGGAGTGAGCTGGTAGCCAAGACCGGCGCGCCACGTGGTGTAGTCGCCAGGACCCTGGATCGCGTCGCCGCGCTCATACCAACCGTGCAGGTGCAGCTTGTCCGTAGCCTTCAACATGGCCGAAGCGGTGACCGCTCGGGTGTCGTTAAGGTTGCGGAGGATGCCTACTCGACCCCAGTCGCCTGGTGCAAAGTAGTTGATTTCCACGCTTCGATATGCGAGCTTCCAACCAAATCGGTCGTTCTTGGAACTCAGCGAGGCATCCCATCGGCTGTTAGCCGTGTCGACCAGCGTGCTGATCATCGGCTGAGCAGCGTTGGTTTGCTCAGGAATACCAATCGCCGTCGACTTACCACCGCCGATCTCCGCTTGGACGGCCCCGAAGTTGTACGATGCGTCAGCGCCGTACACGTTGTATCGGGTCGTTCCGGAAGGAGGAGGAGGAGGACCGGTTTCGCCGAGAGGCTTGGCCACGAATGGATTGAAACCGATCGAACCATCGAAGTTGACCCAGCTAGCCTGAACCTTACCCTTGTCGCCACCAAAGCTGAAGTCAGCCGTTGCGCCAAAGATTCGCTCGACCGGGAGACCGCCCGAGAACAACGGCTGGACGTTTCCGCCGGCCGAGTTGATCACGTTGTTGGTCGTACCCGTGAACACGTGTACTTTGTCGCTGAACAGACCCATGTTGGCGCCGTCGAACGAGTACTTGTGGTTGTCCCATCGCTCGTTGTCGAACGACCAGGTGTTGTCAGGTCGTCGCATGATGAACTTGTTCAGCATCACGCCTTGTCGACCCACGAGGAGGTTCATCGGCTTGTACATCGCGGTTGCTTCGCTGATGTAAACCGTTTCGTCGCCACTGAAGATCGGCGTCGCGATCTGGCTCGGAAGCCAAGTCTGCGAACCAAATCCACCGAGGTTTCGGCCGTCAGTTACCGAGTTACCGATCACGACTTCCGCCTTGAAAGGCACATTCGCGGTCGGATCGGCAAACTTGACACCCAGCTCGTGCAGCATGATCAGCGGGTTGAAACCTGCTGCCGTGCTGCTCGTCGGGAGGAATCGTCCGTCTTGGTCGAAGACCACGGTCGAACCGGCCGACGGCGAGGTGGAGGCCATCCACGTGTTCATGTCGCCAGAAATCTGAACGCCGCCGGGACCCTTCTCAAGCTTGGAAACTCGGGAAGAAATATCCGTGACCTTCTTCTTCATGTCGTCGACATCTTGGCCGAGCGACTTCAGTTCCTGTGCGTAGTTCGGCAGCATCTTCTTCAGCTGTGCCAGGTCTGCGCTCCAGGACTTCATCGATCCTACTTCCCGTTGCAGATCGGCAATCGCCGATTTGACGTCGGTAAGGTCGATGTTTGGACCTTGCTCGGGAGCCTTCATGCTATTCACTTTGGCTTCGAGCGCGCGAAGATTCTTCTCTACATCGGCATTGAAACCGACCAGTTTGTTGTAAACCGCGTAGAGGATCGTCGCGACTTCATAACGAGTCATTGTGCGGTCGCCGTTGAATTTGCCGTCGCTATCCCCGTGGATAAGACCGGTCAACTTCAAGCGATTGACGCTATCGGCCGCCCAATGGGTGTCTTTTACATCCGGAAAGCCATCTTGGCCAAAAGCTACCGAAGCAACCCCCAGACCAAGGACCACCGTCAGAGCGTACTTATACGTTCGCTTCATCCATGTCTCCTGCGGATTAATGCCGACGAATATCGTCGAACGGCTCTCCTTCAGAGGGGCTTTACACTTTCCTATGTTCCTTATAAAACCCACACCTTCGGATTGCACGACCGACTGACAGGCAGGCGGCACGCTTCCAATGCTATTCTGTCTTATTTTCAAATTCAGTTCAAGCGAAAAAGCCCCCGATATTGAGAATTCTCAAAAATGTGAGGAATTTGTCCTGATCCATCCTTCGTCCGAAATTCTAGGAAATCCAACCTTGCGAGCCAAAATTCTTCCTATCCTAGCTACGATTGCCATGGCGGCGATGTCGGCCGCCTGCGCCTGGGACTACGACACCATGTCGGCCGAGGCCAAGGGTTTGCCCGACCTTGTCGATGCCTTGGTTGGACGTATTCAAATTTATCCTCCTGAGTACTACCAGTTCCGCATCGACCGATCGTCAAAAATCGTCGCCAACGATCCAGCCAATTTGGATGAACTCGATAATCTCATTGTCGCTTATGACAAGCTCGGTAACTCGAAAGAAGCCTTTCGCTATGCCGCAATCAAGCGCAAAGCTCTGGATGCCCATCCCAACAAGGAGCACGAGTACCGCTACTACGCAAACCTCGGCACGATAGAAGCTCACTCGTGGTTCCGCTCGGCCGACCATCAAGATAAATCTCTCCTCGACAAGTCGATCGCCCACCTCAAGAAGTGTATTTCGATTAATCCCGATGCTCACTTTGGACGCGAAATTGTTCAAGTTAAGATGATTGAACTTGCACACAAAGGTCTCATGTCGAAGCTTGCCTCCCCGCAAGCAAACCTAGAAATGCAGAACTACCTCGACATGCCCGGCGATAACGAAGACGAGTGGGAGAAATTCGTGGAAAAGACCGGTGCTGATAAGGTGGCAAAAGGGGTGATCGGCATGATGACTTTGGGAGGTGGACCTGACTCTCCGGACCTGATCGCGGCTCTGCAAGCCACCATTCCTAACGATAAAGGATTGCTTCACCAAATCGCATACCAGCGAATCAGGAAGCTCAGCGAAAAAAAGATAGCCTTTGCTGGCCTGCGCACCAGTGCGACATATTTTCCGGTGGATTCAGGCGTTTTCTTCCGCCAATACAAGGCGCTCCTCGACAACGCCAGCCTGTACCGGACCACCCTAGACGGATTTATCAAAGGCAAACTCAAGCAAGGGAGACATCCCGATGTCGATCCGCACTTCTGGGATGACTGGAAGGAACCGCCGCACGTCGATCTCGCCTCTCTCGAACCCACGCTTCGCCAGGACCAGAAAGAAGTCCTCGCAATTGGAAGCATTCTCGGCGGTTGCTGCATGCTCACCGTAGGCCTCCCCATCTTCCTCATCGTTCGGGCCCGGCGCAAAGCCGCCAAAAGAATTCTCGCCGATGACCAAGCGTCAGACCCAGAAAAGCCATGATCGCCCTGATCGCAATCGCTACCCTTGGCCAAACATCTGAGGCGAGCTATCTCGGTCGCCCAATGCCAGCAATGGAATTTCATCGGCTCGACCTTCGCGAGACGATCAAACGGCTCTTCCATGCTGCCGGTGCCCCATACTCGCTCGGCGATGGAGTCGAGGGCATTGTCGAGATGAAGCTCAGGCCAGCAAATTTTGGGAAGGACTTGCTTGGTCTACTTCGCGCGGCGGGGTGCACCTACGGCTTTGAACACGGTGTTTTCGCCATCTTCCGCGATCCGAAATCCAATCGACACCTACCCCTGCATACGTTTAAGAACGGCTCAACCATTAAGGGGATCGAAACCCTGCTCGATACGATCGACGCCAATTTCTGGATATCTTCCGACATCAAAGGATCGACAAGTTTTCAATTCGGGAACCAATCCTTCGAGGCCGAATTCCAGGACCTGATGGATCGGACGGGAACTGAGTACCGCTTTGAAAACAATGTCTTTATCGTCTTCCCCAAAGGCAAATTGCCTCCGTCGGTGGTTCTCGCTGAGCCGGTAGGCCTCGAGCGTGGAATATTGTTAGCCGACTATCGCGGCCCTGAGGTTCGAGAGATCATCAAGGTCTTGATGCGGGATGTCAATGCCAAGGTATCGCTCGACGCGAAAGTCAAGGGTACCGTCCATCTCAAACTTCACAACTTCCTTGTTGCAAACATCCTCGACTTCGTCCTCCTGGATAAGCACGCCGACTGGAAGTTTGAGGACGGAACGTTCGTGATTCGCCCAAAGCAATAACCTACATTTCGCGAATCGGCACAAACCTCACACTCTGCACTCCGCACTCTGGGCAGGCCCTTCCCCTTGCTCCTTGGGAGGGGAAAGGGTTGGGATGGGGGTTTAAGGCACTCTGTGCTCTGTGCTTTGTGCTCTGGATAAGCTAAAATCTAACTCTTATGCTCGATCGAGAACTCATTCGCAAGCAGCCGGACCTCGTCCGGACCGGAATCCAACGCAAGCGAATGGACTCGTCGATCGTCGACGAATTCCTCGCCGTGGACGCCGACTTCCGACGCGTGGCCACCGAAACCGGCAACGCGCAGGCCGAGATGAACCAGGTTTCCAAGAGCATCGGCATGCTCATGGGTCAGGGAAAGAAGGACGAGGCAGAAGCTGCCAAGACCCAAGCCGCCGAACTCAAGAAGCGAGTTGGAGAACTCGAGGATCAGCAACGCCTGCTCGAAGCCAAGCTCCACGACGTTGAACTCAATTTCCCCAATATCCCCCACGACAGCGCGCCCGACGGCGACGATGAAACTCAGAATCCCGTCATCCGCGAGTGGGGAATCAAGCCGTCGTTCGACTTCGAACCCAAGCCCCACTGGGACCTGTGCGATCAGCACAACATGATCGACCTCGCCCGTGGCGCGAAGATCACCGGCTCCGGATGGGTCGTGTACAAGGGAGTCGGTGCCCGCTTCCAGCGCGCGCTCTTCAACTTCATGGTCGATTTCCAAACGACCAAGAACGGTTACGAGGAGATCTACCCCCCGTTCGTGGTCAACCGCGAATCGCTGATCGGAACCGGAAACTTGCCGAAGTTCGAAGACGATTTGTACAAGACCATCGATGACTTCTTCCTTATTCCGACCGCCGAAGTCCCGGTAACCAACCTGTATCGCGACGAAATCCTCGATGCCGGCCAATTGCCGATCAAGCACGCGGCATTCTCGGGCTGCTTCCGACGCGAAGCGGGCGCAGCTGGAAAAGACACACGAGGTATCCAACGAATCCACCAGTTCGACAAGGTCGAAATGGTCAAATTCGTCGAACCCTCCACCAGCTACGACGAGCTCGAAGCATTGGTAACGGACGCCGAAGCAATCCTTCAAGCTTTGGGTCTCCACTACCGCGTCATCGAACTCTGCACTGGCGACATGGGCTCGAAGGCGACCAAGATCTACGACATCGAAGTCTGGTCCCCCGGAGTGGGCAAATACCTCGAAGTCTCGAGCTGCGGCAACTTCGGCGACTACCAATCTCGCCGGGCCAACATCCGCTTCCGCCCAGAGGCCGGAGCCAAGCCGGAGTTCGTCCATATCCTCAACGGCTCGGGCGTCGCCGTGCCGCGACTATACGCTGCGATTTTGGAGACCTTCCAGGACGCCAGCGGAAACATCTCAATCCCCGAAGCCCTTCACGGCTATTTCGGCTCCAAATCAATCGGCTAAATAAAGACCTTCCCCTTACTCTTTGGCAGGGAAGGGCCCACATGAAAGGTTGCCACAAGCGCAACCTTTCATGAGGAGGGTAGTGATGGGGTCATTTCTTCGCCGTCAGCTCTACCTCTTTCACATCCGTATCGAACTTCGGATGTAGCACGAAAGAATTCTCCTTGGCCACGAACTGATACTTCTTTTCCAGGATTGGCCGACCGTAGTACCCCTGATATCTCCCCGTGACATGCCCGTCCTTGCTCAGGAATTGCTGCTGCATACTGATGATCTCCACCACATCCTTGTCCACTTTGAAGGTGCCCGTCTCAATGTAGAATTTTCCCATGCTCGGGCTCGAAGTGGCCAGCGTGTAAGTTCCATCCGGCTTGAACGTGTAGTAGTCCTGACCACCTTCGTAACCAGAGTTTGGCGCCGTGAAATCTCCCAGGAAAGTCAAACGGTGATGGCAGCCTAGCAGTGCCAACAGAGCCAATATTGACATTGCGCGACGACTCATGCGCGAAGTGTAGCGCGTTCCACTATTTCTCGCAATCACTCCTTGTCCGAGAGAATGCGCGCGGTCGAGCACGCCGGCGAGCCATCTTTCATACGACCCGCAACTCGAATCGTCACCTCGCTCGACTCCAACCCAGGAATCTTGTCCAAGTACAACTTGATCCGGCGAAACATCTTGCCAGACTCCGACAGCCACGCAAAGTAGATGAACCGCCGTTTGTCACCATGGTAATGAACGGCATCGCCCGACCACTGCAGTTCTCCACTCCGGTCGAGTTTTCGATCTAACTCGAGTGCAAAAGTGTTGGCCTTCCCCTCGACATACTCTTTCCGGCTCTGATGCACCAAACGAATCGCACCATAAGGCTCGAAAGATGTCGGCGCATTTTCGAATCGCACATGAAGCCGGACCATATGGGAGTCTTACCACGGCCAGTGCTTGTAAATTTTCTGAAGGGCCAAACGTCGGGACCTACAAGGGATGGAAGGATGATTGGATTATTACTTTTTGGTGGACATTCAGCCGGGCTTCAGGCGCAAGAGATATACAGCACAGCGCCAAGATTCGACATAGATTTGTACTTGGTGGCGAACAACGTTCATCCGATAACGAGCATTGAATTTGACAAGGAACAAGCCGTCAACGATCCTATCAGGGCGAAGTTAGCCAACATTCTCAACGAGCATGATATGCAAAAACGCTCCATGATCGTTGTTGACGGACACGACACGATTGGCTGGAAAGAGCAGAGCCAACAATTTAAATACTCGCTATTTGAACGATCCCACGACATCCAAACCATCGACTTCGGCAATGGTCAACCCAGACAAACCCAAGACAATGTAATGTCGTCTATGACGGTCGCCACCTATCCAGCATATCGAAACGACCATTCAGGTGGCGCTAGCTTTGTCCTTCTTGGCCGATCTCTCACATCGACTCCAAGTACACAGCTTGGAGTCATTGAGCCAACATTTGGAATCCAATCTCTTGGGGCACGCAGAAATGCGAAGTTGTGGCAAGATCGCAAATACACTAATATCATGCTGAATTTCAGCAGCGAGTCAGTCATTGGCACCGAGCAAATCATCGACAACGACTTTCCCAACTATGGCCAGGTTTGCATCTGTACTTGGGGAATCCGGTCGCCCACAAACCCGAACCTCATCTCGTTCCCGCCTGCGAATGTCATCAAATACTACAAGTTTGGGTTCGATGGCGCAAAATGGTATGCCCACCTCGAAGGAATCATCCGCTAGCTAAAAACCCTTTCCCTTGCTCTTTTTCAGGGGCAATAGTTGGGATGGGGGCGACAACGGGAACTCGAGGAATGACGACAGCCTGCACTGTTCTCTGTTCTCTGTTCTCTGTTCTCTGTTCTCTGATGAATCACATCGTCCAAGGCTCGGCGTGACGATCCACGTCGTCCGACCACTTTCTCTGCAAAACTAAGATTTCGTCCTGAATCCGCTTTGGCAGTGGCGACACATCTTCCAACCTGTAGTTAAGAAACACCTCGAGGTTATTCGGGTTTGAGGTCGACCCCACGGTCGCGACGACGAAGGGAAAGCCCTTAAGGAATCGCACGCAGAACTCGGTCCAGCTTTCACAATGGGACTGCTCGAACAACGGCATGAGCTCCCTTGCCCGCTCGCCAATGTAACTTTCGCGATTCACAAGCGAACAGATATCCCCACCACATACGGTCCGCATCGCGACCACCGGAAACTTTTTTTCGACGATGAGGTCCCACAACTCGTTCGTTACGAATCGCTGGAGAGGGTTCAAATAGAAGATGTACGCATCCACGAGTTTGCTCGCATGACCCTTCTGCAAAGCAGACAGTGGATTCGCACTCGTCCAGGGAAAGACTTCGAGCACATATGACAACGCTCTTCCTTCGGATATCAAATCATTTAACTCAAAGGCGCGATCTTCGCCGTTTCCAAATGCATCAGCTAAAGCGCCGCCAAGACATAATTGGCCGACCGTCATCTCCCCTAAGCCAATCGTTTCCAATTGAGAACTCATCGAATGCCGAATCTGTACGATCGACTCCCAGCCAATTTTGAATATTTGCCGAGGCACCCGACTTTCCCGAATTGCGTCATTTAGAACCTTGAGTGCATCGCCATACTGATCGCTCGTGTGAATCCAAACTCCACTGTCGATGGCCTGCTTAGCAATTGCCACACGGTCGCCCCACGGGATCTTGTCATCGCCCAGTCGGGTAGTTCCGTATACGAAAGAACTCAATGAAGTCAGAGCGGAAGTGGAGTCGAGCATAGCCGAGTCTTACCCGACTTCCCGAATGGTCCCTAGGCCCGATTCCCCTTCTCCTCGAGAGAGAAGGGGTTAGGGGTAAAGGGGCTTGGTCACGGAGAACGCGGCTTCGCGCCGCAAAATAAGTGAGACCTACTCCGCGGGTTTGTCCTGCTTCTCTTGCTTCGCCGGCCGCGCCGGTTGGGCCGGAGCGTTGCCACCCAGGTTCACGTTATTCGAAACCAGCTGCGCCGCAAGCACCGTCTGGATCACCGAAGTAATCTGGTCCGTCGCACCATTGGCCGCACCCTTACCGTCGCTGGCAATATTTACCAACTTGGCCTGAGCCAAAGCGTTGGCGATATGCGGAACGATCGTGGGCAGGATCTCAAGCTGCTTCAACTGGAGGTAGGCATTGCCACCTTCGGCGACGGCCTTATTGACTTCTCGAATAGCTTCGGCTTGAGCCGCAGCCACAGTTCTTAGCTTGATGGCCTCCGCTTCGGCGGTTGCAGCAGCTTCGATCTTCTTTCGATCGGCGTCCGCTCCCGCTTGGGCGATCTGCGTCGCTCGGAGTTCAGCTTCGCGGAGACCGCGTAGGGAGTCTTGCTTCTTGGCCTCGGCTTCGGCGATGACGGCAGCGTTCTGCGCCTTGCGTTCCGAGAGGTCTCGTTCCTTGTCGTTGACTGCCTGCTCGGCAGCGAGCTGAGCTTCCCGGGCGCGCCGCTCCTGGTCGGCCTGAACGATATCGGCATTCGCCTTGGCTTCAACCGCAGACTGGCGTCGGCGAGCCTCGGCGACTTCGCTCTGCACACTCTTGATGTTCAAAGAATTGAACAGCAAACCAAGGTCCTGCAGTTCGCGAGAGCAGGCGCTCTTGATGATGATCGCCAGTCGGTCGTCGTCGTCGTTGGCGATCGCGGCGGCCAAGTCTGGACTTGCGCCGACCGGCGCCGCTGACGGCCCTTTGGCGTTAAACAATTCGTCGTGGTGAAGCAGGTTGATGGCTCGCCGTCCGGTCGAGGTTAGCAGGTCGGTCAGGGTGTTCGTCTGAGTCTCAACCGACATCGCAAAGAATCGGTTGGCTGCCGTCTTGATCGATTCGTTGGCATCACCGACGCAAACGATGGCGCTGGCAAGCACGCGAACCTTGATCGGCCGAGGCTGCCCGTTCGGACCCACGTCAGCAGTCTGGTCTGAAATGTCGAGGTCGATGTTGATGACCTTGGACGGAATCGTCGTTCCTGTCGTAATCAGCGGAATCTCGAAAGCCTTGCCCGGCCCCTTATAGATGCGGGTGGTACCACCCATCCAACTCACCAACCGAATAGTTCCCGCTTCGACCGTGCGAAGGAATCGCGTGATCACGATCGGGATAAATAGGACGACCACCACCAGGACGATCGCAAAAATCATAGGACTAGATAGTTCCATTGCTCTTCAAACCATATTACTGTCGGACGCGTACCTAAGTTGCATTTCTAAACTCGGCTGACCTGGCACACATTCTTCTTAGAATCAATCGCGGTCACCAAGAGTTCATCCCCCGAAGCCACCGGAGTTCCGGTCTCATCGCTTTCAAGCTTTGCCAGCACCTGCTTCTCTTCGCCGTCGATGACCACGCGCACTAAGCCTTGCCCCTTCGAGTCAAACTTCGAAACCGCGACCGCCGTCTTGGCGATCATTCCCTCCAACCCGTCACTCGGAGTCGAAACAAAAGTGAGCGCAAAGTTGAAGATCGGCTTCAGGAAGGCGATGTCAAAGGCGACCCCAATGACGATAGCGATCATCAGAACCACGGTCGTGGCGAGCGTTTTGGGAATCAGCAACCCGGCAGCTCCGCATCCGAGACAGAACGCGAAGATATCCAGCGGCGAGATCGAAAGCAGCAGCTTCATCTTCGCAAACTTGCCTAGGCTCGAACCCATCGAATGATGCCCCTTATGAACGTGCCCTCCGTGACCCGAGTGGCCGTGGCCGTGGCCGCTGTGGCCCCCGTGGGCATGGTGGCCGCCGCGAGCGCCGTGGAAGCTGCCCATTAGGACAAGCGCCAAGAATCCGAGCGCGCCGGTAAAGAATAGTGTTTGGTAAAGCATTTCAGCTCTTACTTAAATCTACTTCAATCCTCGCGATTCGGTTGAGAAGATTTCGCGTCCGCACGGCTAGCTGGCAACTCTACCAGGCAAAACCACCCAGCCGATATGGCATGAAAATTGCAGGAGTCCTGACCCCACGTATGGGTCTGGGTTCCAAGTGAGTGGGTATTTGAATATCGGTTATCGAAACAGTCAACGGCTAGAGACAGGATTACGCGTCGATCCCAAACTCCTGCTTTCCAGTCAAGTTCTGCAGCTGACTCAGCCGGAGCTCGAACAAATGATTCAGACCGAACTGAATGAGAACCCGGCACTTGAGCGCGTTGCTCCCGAAGAAGATCCCCTTACCGATCGAATGATCGAGAAGAGCGTTGCGGGCCGCGACCTTAAGCCCCGCGGCGATGACCGCGAGCTATGGCGCAGTCTTCCCACCGACGACGACACCCCAACCTGGATCGACCTCGCCGCGTCGGATACGACTCTCGGAGAACATATTTCTGGCCAGCTTCTTGCGAATCTTCCGGGAACGCTTCGACACGTTGGAGAATATGTTATCGGCTGTCTCAACGCCAACGGATACCTCTACGAACCCGTCGAGGAAATCGCTCTAGGTTCAAACTGCTCCATCGAAGAAGCCGAGTACGTCATCGTCCAGCTGAAGAAATGTGAGCCAGCCGGCGTCGGCGCCAATGGCATCCAAGAGTCACTCATCCTTCAGCTTCGACACATTGATTCGTTAGAAGGCAAGATCGCCCGGCGCATCGTCCGCGATCATCTCGACCTCTTCACGGCGGGCAAGCAGCTCAAGCTCGCCAAAAAATTCAGCGTCACCACCGACGTCATCCAACAGGTTTTCGAACTCATCCTCGCCTGCAACCCATTCCCAGGAGAAGGGTTCAGCACATCGTCGAGCACGTCCGAGAGTCGCCTTCCTGCCATCCAACCCGATATCGTTCTCGCCAGATCTGAGTTCGGTTGGGAAGTCTCGGTCAAGGGTCCCACGAGTATCGAATTCTCGCTCAACGGCTACTACAAGAAGCGCCTCGACGAACTCCAAGAAGATCGTCGGAAGGACAAAGATGAGCGACGCCATCTATCCCACTTTGTGGAACGAGCCAGCAACTTCATCGAATGCCTCGAGCAGCGCCACCGCACCATGTTACGCATCGGCCAGTATCTGATCCAGCGCCAAAGCGGCTTCGTAACGACCGGGGATGCCACCTTCTTACTACCCCTGACGAGGACCCAATTGGCCCACGACCTCTCGCTGCACGAGAGTACGATCAGCCGAGCAACCCAGGGCAAATTCGTTCAACTTGCCAACGGAGAAACCGTGTCGTTCGATGTGTTCTTCAAGCCCGCACTTCGAGTGCAAAAGATGATCGAAGAGATTCTCGCCACCGAGAATCCCGACAATCCACTTTCGGACGAGAGAATCGCCCAAATCCTCGCGGACAAGGGCGTCCACGTCGCCCGACGTACTGTCAACAAGTACCGCGACCGCACGAAACTGCTGAGTTCTCGAAAACGTCGATCGGCGTAGCGACATTGCCTCCTCTCTTCGTTCATAACGAAGAGAGTGAAGCGATTTCTCCGAAGATTTAAGTTTTTCTTCGAGAGGAAAACTCTGCTCATCGGGATCAGCGTTTTTGTGCTGATTATTGGTGTCCTCTTCGGATTCGCCTACTTCTATATCAGCAACGGCATCAACGTCCTCGCATCCTCGTTGGATACAAATAAGACCAAAGCAGAACGTAGAGGTGCCTTCACGAAGGCTGACCAAGCACGTGCGACTATCCAGAGTATTCCGGTCTCGGCAACCAACACCCAGCGGCTCACGACCTACCATCGTCTCGCTGAGGCGCGACATCTCCTCACGCCCGGCACCTATCCGCCAGAAACCGTTCACGCCTTCATTGCCGAACTGGGCCGTGCGGACACCAAGGAAGCCGGAGGAGGCGACCAAGAGTGGGATGCTCAAGGCAAAGATTTGTGCGTAACCGTGCAAATCCTCGTCGACTATGCGAGTTCCCTCAACTCCGAGCACGACTTCGAAGAGAAGAGATCCGCCTTTGCCGCCGCCTGCAAAATCGCGGCCGCAATGTCGGCCGAATACTCATTCGCCTCGTTCCTCAATCGTGCCGATGCCAGCGCGAGAATTGCGAATGCCCTTGCCGAATTCCGACGGTCGGACGTCTCGGCCGAGAAGAAAGCCACCCTCTTGGCAACTTGCCGCCAGCCGATGTTGACTTCCTATCACTTCGAGATAGTTCTCAACAAGGAGCAGTTCCGAATCTTCGAAGCCTACCAAATGGCCACCGGCAAACTCAGAGTCGACGCCTCCACGGTCAATTACCGAAAGCCCGAACCACTTCCCGCCTGGAAGTCCGCCCTCCACAATCTGCCAAATGTTGAAAAAGCACTGGAATCTCGGACGTATGAAGTCTTCACCACCGGACAAGACGCCATCGCCGCGAGCAATGCAAAAAACGACCCGACCCATGCGATCCTCGTCGTCGACGATGCCTGGTCACGCTGCCTTCGAAACGCGGAGACAAATCCCAGGAACACGGACCTCATCCGAATGTTCGCCCCCGACCTCGTCAACCGCAAGAAAGCGGCGGCGTTTACCCAGTTCACCAATCTCGCCCAGTACCTCTTCTTCCGCGAAGAATATTGATCGGAGTCGACCGAACTCATCTCCAGCAAAAATACGTCTATGCATTCGTGGGGAAGCAAATGGGTCCGTGGCGACGCGTGCGCCAGGTTGCGGTCGTCGGTGTCGTAACGATCTCCATACTTGCCGGCTGTGTGGCCATCTACTTTCGGCAAACGGGCGTGATCGCCAGCGCTTCTAAGCTCGACAACCTCACCTCAGAAGCGAATCGCCTGGGTCTGCGTCTTTCCCCTCAGCCCAAATCCGAAACGATCTCGAATCGAAATGCTTATCCCGTCGTAAAGGACGCCATGCTCCACCTTGAGAAGATTCTTGGCAAGGGTTTTTTGTACGCCGAGTCGCCAAAGACGGCCAGCGCTGACTACCACTGGCCCGAGAAGACGCGACGAGTGTTCGACGAATTCCAATCGGACCTCGACCAGCTACTCAAGATCGATTCGACTTGGAGCTTCGAAGTTCCCGATGAGCACCGGTATGAGCCAAGCCTGATCCCTGAGCGAGACCTGCTCGCCATCCAATCATTTGCCACCGCGTTCGCAAACCAGGGCCAAGATGCCAAAGCCGCCGAGCTTTATCGACTCATGTTTCTTTTGGGAAGGTGGAAGGTCTACTCCATGCCGAGCCACGAGCTTCTCGTCGTCATGTCGGATCTAAGATGCCTTCAACCGATGTCCTTCGTGGCCACAATCCATGGAAAGAAAGGTCCGATCACGGACATGATTCGAATCCTTTGCAAATCCGCGCTGCAGCCCATCGACTACCGGAAGATGTATCAAGCCATGATCGACGAATTTTATGGACCGCTAGACACCTACCTCATGCCGATTCAGCTCGACCGGTTGAAGAATCCAGACATGCGCGCCAACATATGGTTCCGAGTTCCCCTCGTCCGCAAGGCCGCGCGAGCTGACTACCTACGAATGGTTCTTGCTGGATACCGTCTGGTTGCAAAGGACCCCTACTCGATCGACGTCGCGATCGATGCCCAGACCAAGGCGCTCGGCGCGCAATCCGATTTCAATTCGCTCAGCGAACCCATCCTCTATTTCCTCAAACCGATCCCCGTCGCCAAGAGCATCAAGCCACTCCTCGGCCAAATCCGACTCATCCAACAAAAATACCAAACCCAGCCATGAACACGGAGAAAATCGAAAAGCCATCGAAACTTCGGAAACCGCTCATTGTTTCCACCGTCCTCATCACGATCATCATTTGCATCTTTAGCGGCGCATACTCGCGAACCGACCTCGGCGAAGCGGCGGGATCCTATGAGAAGAACAAAAAGGCCGCCGAAGATCAAGGGTTGATCTTCAACTCGGAGCAAGCTGCCAAACTGTATGCCGTTCCCGCCGAGGAGAATGCGGCGGAGTTGATCACCTCCATCCTTCAAACTCCGAGGAAGTACCACTGGGACAAGGAAACCGTCAAAGAGGCTGACATCAAACCGCATTGGGCCGAGTTCGAAGCCGCCGTCGCCAAAATCGAGGAAGCCAGCCGCCGCAAATATCTCATCTTCCCTCGTAATCTCGACAACCCCATCACGATTCTTTATCCGCAGTACGCCGACCTGAAGTACTGGGTGAAGCTTCTCATGTACGAGGCGATATGGGCCCGCGCGCGCAACGATTCCAAGTCCGCCGAGCGCTACCTCCTCGCCGCAGCCTACATCGCAAGCGTGACCGATGACGAAGGGATCCTCATCGCCAACCTCGTACGCGTCGCGGAAAGCGCCATCATCGAGAAAGAGCTTCGCGAGATCCTTGAATCGAAAGGGACCGATCCCGCATGGCGAGATGTCGTCGCCAACACCATACACCGCCTCGACAAGCCTTATAACGTGAAGCGGTCCATCCAACTAGAACATTGGTTTGCCACCTTCGCCACCGATCTCATGGTCAAAAATCCGAAAGAGATCAGCGCGATGAACGGTCAGTCATCGACGCCGATAACGATGCGAATCGCGCCCTACATCCCGCGCTTCGGAAAAGCCAACCAGTCGCGAGTGCATTGGGCGTACGCCAAAATGGCCAGCGGTCTCCCCGCCGATCCTTACGACTTCACCGCAACCCGCGCGGCCTTGCAGGGTATGGACATAAATGCTTCGAGCCAAAGCCTTAGTTACACGGCTCTGTCCATAGCCGCCCCGGTCTTCACCCAATTCAGCGAGGCCCTCGCTAAAGAAGTTGCGAATCGAAATGTACTATCTCAGGCCATTGAGTTATACAAATCCGGAGTCGATCCCGCCAAAGGATTGCCACTCCCTGGTCATTATCGCAACGATATCGACATGAAGCCGATGCGCCTCAAAAAGGTGAAGGGCGTTTGGACGGTCTACTCGATTGGTCCCGATAAGACCGACGATGGCGGTGCCGACATGGTGAAACAAAAAGGAGACTGGGCGGTCCACATACGAAAGTAGGATAATGGGCGCATGAAGAAGGCAACGAAGCTGGGTCCTGCGTTTCGCAGCATTGGGAGGGTCAGTCTCACGCTCGTTGTCGCCATCACGGCCATCCTTACCATCCTCTACTCCCTGACCGATCTGTACTCGACGGCCAGAAAGTACGATCAATTTCGCGAAGACGCCAATCATGCCGGGCTCTACACATCGGTCGAGCAGACCAAGGCTCTGTTCACCGTCGATGACGCAGACAACGGAGCGTCGATCTTGTCAAACCTTCGTGTCCCGCCCCTGAATGCCCCTAAGCTCGATACCGAGGAGCACTATCGGTTGGCCCTTGCTGCGATCGACCCAGTACTCCGGACGCTCGAGCGGGCGGTGGCTCACAAGCGGATTCTGTTCAACCACAACGATTCCGAGCCCACTCTCTTCGTCTCTCGCGAATTCAACAGCACGAGTTGGATTCGCCTCGTCACCGGTTACATCCGAGCCGCGGTCCAGTTCGACGATTCCGCCAATGCCCGCCGCCTGATGCGAATTGCCGCCGCCCTGACTGACCACTGTGACGAAGACAAGACGGAGGTGGCGATGCTCATGCGGCTCTCCAGTTCGCAAAACCTGGAGGCAATCCTTCGTGACATTGTCGAGCAGCACGGCAAAGACCCCTCTTGGATCGGCATTTGCGACGAAACGCTGACGAAGCTGGATCGGCCCTACGATCTACGATCGGCCCTAAACCTCCAGCACCTAGCCGACGTAGCCTTCATCGAGCATCTCCGGCAAAACCCGTTGACCCTGCACGAGGCGATGAACACCCGCGACTATCCCGCTCCGGTCCGCTACAGCAAGTTCCTGCCCAAATTCTACGACGCCTCGCTGGCCCGTATCCACGAGCGATATGTCCAGACCTTTGCCAATCTGCCTCAGGACCCATACGACTACGCTGGGGCCGGAGCGGCCTGCCAGAGTGGAGACGAAATACTCCATCGCTACGGGTTTAGCCTCACCGCCCTCCATACTGTCGACATCGAATTCACGCAGTTCGTCGAAGCCATCAAAAAGGAATCCGCTATCCGCAATACCGTGATTCAAGCCGTAGCCATGATGGAGGCAATATCCGATCCCGCCAAGGAACCGCACGTCGATGGACGGTACGCCCTCGACTTTGACGGCAAACCCATTCGGATCAAACCCACCGACGCTGGTGATGTTGTCTACTCGGTCTGGCAAGACGGCACTGACGACGGTGGAAAGCCCATCGTCGAGGGTCGCGGCGACTGGGTCATTCACCTTCCGAAGTGATCATGAAGCGAAGTCCGTGGCGTAAGGTTGGATTGCTCTTTGTCCTTCCGATCGCGGCGGTATTTTTGATTTTTGCCATCGTCTACTACCGAACCGGCATCCCGCAGGCGGCGGGCAAGTACGAACAAAATCTGGCCGCGGCCAAGACAGCGGGATTGTTCTTCGAGGAATCCGAGCTTCAGAAGTTGGACCCGAAGGTTGCGCCCGAAGAAAACGGATTTCATTTCCTCCAAAACCTCCGCATGCCGTTTTCTCGCAACATCGGAAACGCCAGCGTGAGCATGGAGAGCTTCCGTCTCGGACGTAAAGAATTCGAACAATATCTCGCGATGATCGAACAGGCGGCCTCCGCGCCCACATTCTTTCCTCCTGAATACGAGCTGAGTGTGAGCACTCCGTCGCACACGGTCCACTTCCTGATGGAAGCGGCCAGCTTGGCCGATGAAGATCATGACCTAGCGCTGTTCCGCCGAACCATGCTGGACGCCGCTTTCTTAACGAATACCTATCCGGGCGATGGACGAGAGCTTCAGATCTTACTTCGATCATCGACATCGCAAATGATCGAAGCCCTGCTGGCTCGCCGCCTCCCCTATCACGCGAACGACATGTCATGGCTGCAGACCGCCGACGATGTGATGAAGAAGATCGACCTTCCGTACGATCCCACAATCGCTCTGGACGAAGGGCATTTCTCCGCAATCAACTTCGTCGAGCAGATCATGCACGACAAGTACGACTTCGAGATGTTCAGCAACGTCGATGGGCCCCACCCCTGGGAAGTCGATCAGCGACATCGGCTGCCAAAATTCCGCGAAGCTCAGCTCTCTCGCATTCACGAATGCTATTCCAAGGCCAAGCTCGGTCTCCCCAAAGACCTCTATGACTTCAAGGCAATCGACCAAGTTTGGGATACGGCGTTCGGCCCGATCGAGACCGGCGACTCCAGCTACTACTGCGTCCGCCAAGGACTCCTCGCCAACCGTCTCGTCGAGATCTTCCGTAAGGAGGTCTCGATGCGCAACGCCGTTATACAGGCCATCGAACTGCTTCGACGCAAACAAGACCCCGCCCAGGGTCTGCCGCTCAAGGACCGCCACGCCAACGACTACGACGATAAGCCGATCCGACTTCGCAAACTCGACCGCGGCTGGATCGTATACTCGGTCTGGCAAGACGGCCAGGACGACGGCGGAAATGAAATCAAGAATGGCAAAGGCGACTTTGTTATCCACCTCACTCCCGACACCGTGCCAAAGCGCGCAACTCCACCTCCTCCAACCAAAGCCATGAAACCACCCATCGATCCATCGACGCTCGCTCCCAAAGCCGGAGGTGGCGAATGAAGCGCTGGCGTGTCGTCATCGTCACCGCATCCATTTTTGTCCTCATCCTCATCGTGGTCGGATGCGTTGGGTACTACCGCACGGGCATTCCGCAAGCGGCTGCCGAGCTCAATATGAACAACGAACTCGCTCGATCCGCCGGACTTTGCCTGACCAAAGAGGATGTCGACAAGCTCACGGGTCCGGTAAGGACCGAACCTATCGTCGCCATCCTTCAAGAAGACAAATTCCCCAGAATCGCGAACCAAATCGATATCAAGCCGCAAGACTTTCAAGATGCGAATGTCCAGACTTTCAAGGATCAAGTCAAACAGCTTGCTGAATTCGACTTCACCAAACCGCTGGTTTTCCCCATGACCTATCATGAGGCGAATACCGACCGGTACGCCCAAGTCTTTCTGCCCCACTGGGTTCGAGGAATGCTTCGCCTGGCGGGCCAGGCGATAGAGGGAAGAGACCTCCAATCGGCGCGAACCTACATGGTGACCGCTGCCAAGCTAACCGCCCACGCCAACGATAACCATACATACTCGGGACGGAACAGTCGAAACTTCTGCGAAGAAAACTTTCAGAAGGGGGTCGATGCCCTGATGCACAACCATCGAATCGACCCGACGATCCTCGATATTCTCTCGGACGCACTAAAGGAAATCGACCAACCGGACGATTACAAGCAGGTCGTGCAAGTGGAAAACTTCCGGCTAGCTTGCGAGCTGGACGACATTGCGAAAGAGGGGCGTTGGGGATCCGCCATGGCGTTCGCGACGAACCTCGACAACGTGTTTCAGTACGGGCCAAAAATGCCCAGATTCAAAGAGGCTTGCCTGAGCCGGATTTACCAATACCACGCCCAAATTGCGAAGGTAATTCCTAGCGATCCGTACGATTTCGATGGCCTGACAAAAGCGGTCCTACCTTACTCTCTTGGCATGGCCAATCCCGATTGGTCGACCGCATTTGCCACCCGGAAAGGGGATGTTCATTTCGACCGAACCTACTTCCTTAAGACCACAATCGCTTATCGCAACGCCCTCATGCAGGCGGTCGAGATCCTCAAAACTCATCGAGACCCCAAACTCGGATTGCCCTTGACTGGTCGATATAGCATGGATACGGACGGTAAACCTTTACGTATCGCTCACACCAAGGACGGCTGGGTGCTCTACACAATCATGGACTCGTCTGATGACCACGGCGATCCGGAACGCGACCGAATCATCGTCCTCGGTCCATGAAGAATTGGAAGAAGCCGGTCTCGATCGCAGGGATCACGCTCGGTGTCATCCTTGCCATCGGACTCGGCTTCCTCTACCAAACCGACATCCCCGAAGCCGCTTCGCACTATAACGAGAACCTGGCCAAGGCCAAGCAGCAGGGGCTCTTCCTAACCATCGAAGATCTGAAGGCCTCGCTGCAGCAGCGAAGCAAAGACAATGCTGCCGACATCCTTGGCAAGATGAAGAGCCCCTATCGGGAACTCGAAACCAGCCTCGAAGCGTCCTCGACAAAGCAATTCCAGCTAGAGAAAGCAAAGCTCGATCACGATCTGCCCGGACTTGAACAGGCAAGTCGATGCTCGACTATGATCTATCCCTCCGACTGGACGACACCCGTGCAAGAGGAACGAGGAGGGCTTGTCACTCTAAAACTTTGGCAACGAGCGCTCGTCGTCGCGACCGAGGCGAGCAGCAAGGCGGGAGACCTTCTAGGCGTCGAGCGCTACCTTCAGGTCTCCATTCCCCTAGCCTTATTGGCGGATAGTGACGGGCAGGCCCTCTCCACGATGATCCGCGCCGGGTTATGCAGCAACTTGGAACGCGTCCTTTTCAAGATTCTTTCCGAACATTACGACGATGCCGCTTGGGTCGACCTCGTTAGCCGATCGGCACGGCAGCTCGACCAGCCATACAATTGGCATCGGATGATATCCACGGAGTTTGCAACCCTTCGAGCCGAGTCACTAGCCGCACTCCAAAACCCTTCCGCTTGGCTCTATAAATTTCACGATCCAGCCATTTCATTTACACCTCAAAATGATGCACTCACTAAATATGGGCGACTCATCCCCCGGTTGAAAACCGCGACCGAAGCTCACCTCCTCGGCCTCTTCGCCGACGCCGACGCTGATCTCCCAGCCGATCCGTACGATCTTCCCCGTATCGAAAGCGTGATGTCCAAGTTCGATAGTGCGTCCAAGAAACCAGGAGCAAGTTTTACCTTTGTGCTTACGGGCTACATGACCGTGATCCCGCCGGACATCGAAATGGAATTGGCTCGTCGAAACATCCTCGCCCAAACCTTGGCCATGGTTAAGGAGCGTCGCAGCCCCTCCCAAGGGTTGCCTCTCAAGGATCGCCACCGGATGGACATGGATGGCAAAGACTTGCGCCTGAAGAAGACAACCGACGGCTGGATCATCTACTCAGTTTGGACCGATAAAGTCGACGGCGGCGGAAACCCACACTCGCCCGGCGGCGGCGGACCGGACGACCTCGTTGTCCCGCTGCCCTTCTTAAAGTGACGTAATGACTCGCGAACGACGACCCGGACGATGGCGAAAAGTTGGAATCGTCTTTACCATCATCGCGACCATCCTCTTTCTCGCCACCGCCGTCTGCGCAAAAGTCTTCGGCATCTCAGATGCCGCCGCTTCCTACAATCGCAATCGAGATGCCGCCCAGAAAGCTGGGCTCTGGTTCTCTAGCGATCAGGTCAAACGCGGCCTCGCGGTAAATCCTAGCGACAATTGTGGCCCCATGTGGATGCGCACCGCCGCCGCCTTCAGCGTCGAATACAAGTCCTACTCTCCACTCGCTAACATTCCAAAAGCCGAATTCCTCTACCGCTGGGATGACCTCAAGTCCGACGTCGAACACCTGCGCGCGGCGTTAGACCGCCCCCGCTTCTTCCAAGTCCGGGCTCTCGATCAACCGTATGAACTCCCTCACCCCGGAAGCACGATGAGGAATGCCATTGCGAAGCGAATCGCGATCGCGCTAGAAGACAACGACAAGAAAACCGGCGAGGAACTGCTCAACATGCTCGCCCTTATGGCGATCCACGCCGATGACGATCCAGCCTTTTTCTTCGAGCGTTCTCAGCTAACCCGCGAAATCACGAAGACCATCCGACGTTCCGTCGCTACCTACGGCTACGATGCCGGTTGGCGAAAGATTTTTCAGAACACATTGGACACACTCGAACGGCCGGTTCAGTTCGCCAAGTACATCCGCTTTGAACATTGGAGCGCACTGTGGACGATTGAAATCATTTTCGGCGACTCGACCAATGGCACCATGCGCGATCTCGGGTTCAAAGACGACGACAGCGTGCCTACCCTCTATCAGGCCGGACGCCATCTCCCGCTTGTAGGGAAAGGGGAACTGTCGCGCTTTCACGAGTACTACGCAAAAATGTACGTCGACCTACCGAAGGACCCCAACGACATCGAAGGTCTGGTTCGGGTCGCCACCGATACGAGCCTTTACCGAGAATATCCCGACATGAGCGGCCGCCTGACCGAGGAAATGATGGGGACTTTCAACTCCGGAATCAATGTTGCTGCCGACATCGCCAAGTGCCGAGCGCTGCAGGAAGCGCTTGCCATCATCGAAGCCAAATCCGACCCCAGAAAGGGCTTACCGCTGCAGGACTTCCACCGCCTCGATATCGACGGCAAACCCCTGCGCTTGGTAAAGCACGAGAAGGGATGGGATATTTACTCCGTCGGCCCAAATCGTACGGACGACGCCTTCCTCAGCGACGACTACTTCATCCCTCTCACTCGAGGCGCAGCGTCCAAAGAAGAATGGAAGCGAATCGAAGGGCGAAGCTACTAATGAACCTTCATGGTCATAGGACGTTTGTGAACCTAAGGTGCTCAAGTTCAGTCGAAGGCGGAAGCTCTCTCGAGTCGAGATCGTCGCGATAACCCTCATCGTGCTGATCTTCGGTACATTGGCCGCCTTCGTGGCGACGACCGACATCGTCTCTGCCTCACGGCTATACGACGAGAACCATCAGCGCGCAAAGGACGCGGGCATCCGCTTCAGCACGACATCGCTCCTGCTCGCCAGCAAATCGGCAGTGACGGAGAACGCGTATAGCAAGATCAAGGCCACCTTGAGCGCGATTCACAACGATTACCTGAAGCTCCGCAATCCAAAACTCACGAATGAGGAATTCAATACCTATTGGGCCAAGTTAGAACCGGCCTATCAGGAGCTGAAAGACCTCAGCAAATTGCCCATCGTCATGCCCATCATCCAAGACTTTAAGTACACCGACTTTCAGGGTTGGACGTTTGCCATCATTCATCGGGCAAAGCTGGCCATGCAGGCGCACAGAGACGACGAAGCCCGAGACCTCTTCGGTACGGCGTCTCGCCTCGCCATTATTCCGACCTCGCAACCGTCTGGAATCGGCATTCTGGTGCGTACCATGTGCGGCAAATTGATCCTGCTGGAACTAGGCAAAGTGGCGCGAGACAAGGGGCATGACCCCGCTTGGAACCAAGCCATTCGTGACATTTGCAAAACCCTTTCCGCTCCTGTCGATTACCATCGCTTCGTTCAAATCCAATACATCAGCGCCTCGAGAATGGTCGACGAATTCACGAGACACCAAACCTACTACGTGTCCACCAAGAATGCGTGGGACAGATGGAGGTCGAGAGCGGTCACCTACATTCCGTGGTACAAGTCCGCCGCTCAGGCGCGCCTGGATGGAGTCCTTGGCGCTATGGCCGAAACCACCCAGCAGGACCCCTCTAGCTATGAATCCTTCCGCTTGGCGATCGATAACGCGACGAATGAAGTGTTGGCTGGGGGCGAGAGTTACATGCCGCTTCGAGGCATGGTTGGGTCGATGAAGATCTACAACCTGGACCCCGCTTCTCCGAAAGAAATCAAGGATATCCTAGCCGTCCTGGATGGCGCAGGGCAACAAAAGTAGCAGTTGGGTTCATTTTGGATTGGCGCGACCAAGGGGTTCGCGCCAACTCAAAACTGGTGGCTCGAGGCTAACCTACCACCCGCGCGTCGCCAGCAGTTCGCTATCCTGCAGGCTATCGCAGTTGATACCCACCATCGGCTGGCCGAGGTTTCGCGAGATCTCTGCAAGCTTCTTCGCATCCTGGTAGAACAACACTGACTCGACGATCGCCTTGGCTCGCTTCGCCGGATCGCCCGACTTAAAGATGCCCGAACCAACGAACACCGTCTCTGCGCCAAGCTTCATCATCAGCGCGGCGTCGGCCGGAGTCGCGATGCCACCCGCCGAGAAGTTCGGAACCGGCAGTTTGCCCAGCGCTTTCACTTCGCGGATCAGCTCAAGCGGAGCCTGATGCTCTTTCGCCAATACAAAAAGCTCATCTTCTCGCGCGTTCTGCACGATGCGCATTTCGGATTGGATCGCTCGCATGTGGCGAACCGCTTCGATGACGTCGCCGGTACCGGCTTCGCCCTTGGTTCGAATCATCGCCGCACCTTCAGCGATGCGTCGCAACGCCTCGCCCAGGTTTCTCGCACCGCACACGAACGGCACCGTAAAGCCGTGCTTGTCCACGTGGTTAGCGTGGTCGGCCGGAGTCAAAACTTCGGATTCATCGATAAAGTCGACTTCAAGCGCTTCAAGAATTTCGGCCTCGACGAAGTGGCCGATGCGGCACTTGGCCATGACAGGAATGGTGACCGCTTCCTGGATACCGATGATGAGTTCGGGATCGCTCATACGCGCCACGCCGCCGTCTTTCCGGATGTCGGCCGGAACTCGCTCCAGCGCCATAACGGCCACCGCGCCCGCGTCTTCCGCGATCCGCGCCTGCTCGGCGTTGACCACGTCCATGATCACGCCGCCCTTCAGCATTTCTGCCAAACCGACCTTCTCTCGCCACGTCTTCTTTGCCGCAATTTGCTTTTCGATACTCATTTCAATGGAACCTAATCGCTTGCCGATGTGCGGGGGATGCAGAAGGCGACAAGCTGAATCTTTCTGTTAAGGATACCTTTTCAGGTTCAAACCGCCGAATCTCGCCGCCGGCTCCCTAATTTAATTACGCAAAATCTGCCGTCGGGTTAGCATTCGAAGGCACCAACCATAGCCCTTCCCCTTGCTCTTGTACGTCGACAAGACATCCTGTACATGTGAGACAGGACATGGTTTACAGTTTGT
>CAMFIS010000003.1 GCA_945952345.1 uncultured Fimbriimonas sp. | reverse complement strand
CCTTAAACTCAAGGCGCTCAACGGCATCATGTGGCCCACGGTCGATAGCCAAATCGTGACCGTCAGCACCAGCGAGGGCAGCCAGATCACTGGTTCAATCGTGTTTGAGAACGGAGCCGCCCACGTGAATCGCGAAGCCGGCAGCGCGGCTCGCAATGCCGACAACCTCGAGGTCCGACTCGACGAACGAACGACCAAAGCCGAAGAGACTCGCTTCCTTGGAATCGAAATCGGCGACTTCGTGTATCTCAATCCGCAAACCGAAATCACGCCATCCGGATTCATCCGGTCACGATTCCTGGACGACAAAGCGTGCGTCGCCTGCATCCTCGCTGCGTTGGAAGCTCTCAAAAAGAGTCAGTTGACTCCGGTTCAGAACACCACCGTTCTGTTCTCCAATTTCGAAGAGGTCGGCCACGGCGGCATGGACGGACTGCCCAACAATCTCGCCGAGTATCTAGTGCTCGATATGGGTTGCGTTGGCAATGGACAGAACGGCAGCGAGTTCACCTGCAGCATCTGCACCGCCGACAGCTCGGGTCCATACAGCAAGAACCTCAGCGACCGGATTCGCAACATTGCTAAGCATCGAGGCATCGAACTTCGGCCCGACATCTATCCGTACTACGGCAGTGATGGCAGCGCTTACTGGCGCTCTGGCGGCTCGGCTGAGGTAGCGCTCATTGGACCTGGCGTCGATACCAGCCATGGCTACGAGCGAACTCACATGGACGCTCTCCGCGACACGGCTCAGCTCATCGCCGAGTATCTCATCGACGAATAGTGATTGGTCTTCTTCGAGGAAGTGTCGTCGAGATCGAAGGCAATCTCGCGCTGATCGAAGTCAGTGGCGTCGGCTACGAAGTCATCGTGCCCGACTCCGCGCTCGGAAAGCTCGCGCCGAAGGCGGAGGTCACGCTGTACACGCGCCAAATCTTTCGTGAGGACGGTGTCACGCTCTGTGGCTTCCTCGACCGCAACGAGCGGCGCGTTTTCGATCTGCTCTTGGAAGTGAAAGGGTGTGGCCCGAAGGTCGCACAGGCGCTCATTGGCCAAGTTGGCGCGGATTCAATTTCATCGGCGATCGTCGGCAACGACGCGCGAACGCTCTCGCGTGCATCGGGGGTCGGTCAGCGGTTGGCCGAGCGCATTATCCTGGAGCTGAAGCCGAAGATTGAGAAAGGCGCGTTTGTTCTTGGCGGTTCGGCCAGCGCGGTGGTCTCCAGCCCCGACCGCGACCTCGTGGAGGCCTTGGTCACCCTTGGCTATCGTCGGCAAGATGCCGATCTCGCCGCAGCAAAGATCGATTCTTCTCTCGCTCTCGATGAGCGGATCAAGCAGTCGCTTCAGCTTTTGAAGAAGGGTTAAGTCGGACTCTTTAAGGCTGCCTCAATTGTCCTGAGCAGGACCAATCCCGATCTCATTTGAGGATAACATCGAATCAAGCTTTGGCTGTTGAGGCTATGAAGTCCTGAGCCTCAACAGCGACTATCGTACGCCGCCGAGCTGTTCACGTGACACTAACAAGCCCTGTTCGCGTCAGTTCCGCTTCTCTCCACGCATAGGCTGCACGGTCTGTCCCTGGAGGCTTGGCACTCATTTCGCCAATACATACACGTCAAGCAAAAATGAAAGACCCTCCAAAATGGAGAGCCCCTCTGAATCCTGAAGCCTGAATGCCGATTGCTATTTACGGGAAAATGCCGCGTCGGATCGTCGCATCCGCAACCCGCTTCACGCCAATGATCAGCGCTGCGGTTCGCATGTCCGTCTTGTGCTGCTTCATCGTGTAATCCACGTGGGCGTACGAGTGCCGCATGATCTTCGTGAGGCGATCGTTGACCTGATCCTCTTCCCAGAAGAAGTTTTGGAGGTCTTGCACCCACTCGAAGTAGCTGACGATAACGCCGCCAGAGTTGGCCAAGATATCCGGAACCACCAGGATTCCTTTATCCGAGAGGATGTGGTCGGCATCTGGCGTACAGGGTCCGTTCGCACCTTCGACGATGAGCTTGGCTTTGATCTTCTTCGCGTTATCCTTGGTGATCTGGGCCGCAATCGCCGCCGGGATCAGGATGTCGCAATCCAGTTCGAGAAGTTGGTCGTTCGAAACCGCCTCAGCATCCTTGTACTCGCGAATGCCGCCTTCCCGGCCGGAATATCGGTTGATCAGCTCTTCGACAGGCAACCCGTTCGGATTGTAGATTCCGCCAAGAGCGTCGGAAATGCCAACCACCTTGGCACCATTTTCAGCCGCGATTTTTGCCGCTACCGAGCCGACATTGCCAAAGCCTTGCACGACCACTCGTGCGCCCTCAAAGTTGATTCCGAGTGACTTCGCGGCTTCTTCGGCCGCGACGATCACGCCGCGTCCCGTAGCTTCAACACGGCCAAGCGAACCGCCAAGATCGACCGGCTTACCGGTGACGACGCCCGGAACCGTGTAGCCCTTCTGCATGGAGAAGGTGTCCATGATCCAAGCCATGACCTGGGCATTGGTGCCGATATCGGGAGCAGGAATGTCCGACCGCTCACCGAGGATCATGTTGATCTCGGTCACGTATCGACGAGTGAGCTTTTCGATTTCTCGCCGAGAAAACTGTTTGGTGTCGACCTTGACCGAGCCTTTCGCTCCGCCATAAGGAATGTTGGCTACCGCGCATTTCCAAGTCATCCACATCGCCAGAGCTGTGGTCTCGTTGACGTCGACATCGGGATGGTAGCGAATGCCACCCTTGGTCGGTCCTCGCGAGGAGTTGTGCTGGACTCGGTAACCCTCGAAAACCATCACTTCACCATTGTCGAGAACGACAGGGAAGTTCACGATAAGCTGCTTCATCGGGCGTGAGAGAACCTGATGAAGGCCTTCGTCGAGTTCGAGATATTGGGCCGCGACGGCGAGTTGCTCGCGGGCCATGCCAAGGACGTCAACGTGAGTGCTCATAACTGCTGGCTCTTGACACCGGTTGCCCGTTCGATTGGCACGTAGGCCAGCAAAGCGAGCACACCGTTGTACACAGCCGTAATCATTGTATCCTTTAGGGCCAGCCCAATGTGGGACTGAAGGGTGATTATCATGATCACAATTCCCGCAACGAGCGAGCAGGCAACTGTCGTCGCGCTCGCGGTCGCGAAGTTGCGCTGGAACCGGTTTTCCACCAGGTAGGAACACAGCCAGGCGACGAGCATTCGGGTCACCACGAACTGGAATATGTCCGTGCCGATGATTGAACCTTCGACCAGTCCGCACGCAAAACCGAAGATGAGGGCAAGTCGAGGCTCGGCCAGCAATCCGAGGATGCATGCCGCGGTGAGCAAGTAGTCGGGAGGAGAACCAAAGATTGAAACCTGATGCGCGATGCCTTGCTGCAGGCCACCGGCGATCCAAATCAAGATCGCGCCCACGATGGCGACACGAGTGGTGTTCATTTGAGGATCACCACCTCTCGCAATTCACCTACATTGACGGCGGGCAGGATCCTCGCCCTCGAAGAACCGTATTCCGGCAGGGATTCCGCCGAGAGCACCCGGCCAATGATGATGCCCTTCGGAATCATGTCCGAGAATCCCGATGTCACGATAATGTCGCCGCTGGAGACCGGAACCTCCGGCGTCAGGAACTTCATCACCAGGGCGCTGGAGTTTTCGCCATGCACGAGGCCAGCTGCGGGCGGCTTGTACTTCTCTGCGATTCCGCCCAACTGCATCGCCTGCGACGTGATCAGTAGCACTTGGCAATCCTTGGCGCCGACCGTTTGGACTTTACCAATGATCCCACTGGCGCACACAGCTGGCATGCCCTCCTTAATTCCATGATCCCGCCCAACCCCGACGGTCAGCCGATGTTGTTCGGGGAAGTACCCGAGAATATCGCCCACCACCTTTTGGCGCTGGTAAGTTTTGTCGAGCCCGATTTCAACTCGCAAGGAGTCGACTTCCTTTTGGTAGGTCGATGTCGCGTCCGTATAGATCTTCAAACCCTCGAGCTGCCGCTTCAGCCGGTTATTCTCTTCTAGCAGGCTGCTGCTGTGCATTGCGCCGTACATGAGGCCCTGGGTTCCACCTACAATACGGGAGGATAGGCTCGCAATCGGAGTGCAGGTGAGGCGAATCGCCTGATCGGGTAAGTCGATGTTTCCCGCGTTGCGAGCAGATTTCTGAAGAAAATGGAGTGCCAACCCTGCGACGAGGAGGGCGGCGAGCAGAATGCCATTTCGCGGCGCAGAATCGTGACTCTTTAAGACAGGGCCGACCTCTCAAGTAGTTTTCGAATCACCGGATTCGTGTTCATATCTTCCACGATCATTCCGGTTCCCAGCGCCACACAGCTCAACGGATCGTTGGCGATGTGTACGGGGATCAGCGTCTCCTTGGCAATCAGTTTGTCGAGACCGCGCAGCAGAGCGCCGCCGCCGGCCAAATAAATGCCCCGTTCCATCGCATCTCCCGCCAACTCTGGCGGCGATGCCTCAAGCGTGAGCTTAATCGCTTCAACAATTTCTTTCACGGGTTCGGCAATGGCAGTTCGAACCTCTTCACTCGTGATCACCGCGCTTCGGGGAAGTCCCGAAATCAGGTCGCGGCCCTTGATCACCATATCCATCTCCTGCTCTAACGGATATGCCGAGCCAATCTCGATCTTCACCTGTTCGGCCGTACGGTCGCCGATCGCAAGGTTGAAGGCTCGCTTCACGTAGGAGATAATTGCTTCGTCTAATTCATCGCCCGCCGTCCTCACCGATTTCGAACTTACGATTCCACCCAACGAGATGACCGCTACCTCGGTTGTGCCACCGCCGATGTCGACGATGATCGAACCGCTCGGCTCCGAGATGGGAAGTCCGGCGCCAATCGCGGCGGCCATCGGTTCTTCGACAACGTAAGCGTGCGTTGCGCCGGCCTTTCGTGCGGCTTCCAACACCGCACGTCGCTCGACTTCTGTGACGCCGCTTGGGATTCCCACAACGACGGTTTTTCGGAAGAAGGATTTTGCTGAGACGGCGCCGATGAAATGTCGGAGCATCGCCTCGGTCTGCTCGTAGTCTGCGATGACGCCATCTTTCAGCGGTCGGACCGCCACAATATTTGAAGGTGTTCGCCCGAGCATGCGCTTGGCTTCGGCTCCGACGGTGATGACCTTGCCGTCGTCCTTACTGACAGCAACAACGCTCGGTTCGCGCAACACAATTCCTCGACCCGCAACATACACCAACGTGTTTGCTGTCCCTAGGTCGATTCCAATATCGCGATGCATCTTCGAGAACAATCCCGAAAGAGCATTTGGTGAGCTATTCCTCTTCTTCCTCAGATTCTCCAACCGAGTTGTCACCTCCTGTGAGCCTTTTTGCCAACGTTTCTTGAGTGATGGCAGACAAAACAATTCCGTCGCCCATCATGAATATAACTGTACGAGTCTTTCTTCCAGCGGTTGCGTCGATCACTTTGCCTTCTCTTCGCATACTTTGGATGGAACGACGCATCGGGGCCGATTCGCTGTTCACCACCGCAATAACCTTATCGGTCACGACATAGTTATTGAATCTCACGTTGAGGATAGGCGGTAACGACAAATGAAAAACTCCCCTTTGGCGAAAGAGGAGTTTACTGGAAATAAACGGGAATCCGTTTGATTCTAAACTGGCTTTTCAGGAATTGGCTTAGCCTGCGCCCATGGCGCCGCCCTTAGGCTTGCCACTCTTGCCGCCACCGCCCGGGCCAACACCGGCTGCCGTTGGTCCTCGAGAAGGTCCGCCAGCTGATCCAACACCAGCTGCGCTGGGGCCCATCGAAGCACCACCACCCATGCCGCCCATCGCGCCACCGGCGCTAGTTGCCGAAGTGTTCGTCGATGTTCCCGAGTTCGGAAGCGCATTCGCTTGAACGACGCCCGGATCTGGAAGCTTAGCTGCGGTGGTGTTCACCGGAGGAGTTGCCACCACTGCAGGCGGAACCGGCTTGGTGAAATAGAGCACCGCCACAAAAATGAGGGCGACGACGGGTGCCACGATAGAAATAATCAAGTTTGTTTGCGGATTTGGACCTGGTTGAGCCATAGGTGTTCGTTCCCCTTTCCTATTCTAGATGCCTAAAACTTCCCAGAAGGTTACACTATTTCGCGTCATTTGGCTAGTGATGCTAATGATTGAAATGGCGAATTCCCGTCAGGCACATAGCAATTCCCAATTCATTGGCCTTTGCAATGACGTCGGAATCCTTCTTACTGCCTCCGGGTTGAACGATCGCGGCGATGCCATGAGCGGCTGCGGTCTCGATGGAATCGGGGAAAGGAAAGAAAGCGTCGCTAGCTAAAACGGCCCCCTTCACGAGTTCGCCCGCCTGGGCAATCGCGAGCCGAACGGACTGAACGCGGTTCATCTGCCCCGCACCAACTCCGAGCAATCGATGCTCGTTACCCACCACGATCGCATTGGATTTGACGTGCTGAACAATCGCCCACTGAAGCTTGAGGGCTCGCATCTGTGCCTCCGTCGGTTTCAACTCCGTCGCGACTGTCCATTCGTGGCCCGGGTCTTCGTCGGATTGCTGGATCACTGCGCCGCCGCGGATGCCCTTGATGCTCAGGTAGCTCTGCTTAACTGGAAGCTTGGCACTCAGCAATCGCACGTCTTGCCCCCATCCCGCTCGATTCTTGAAAATCTCCAAGGCGTCGTCGTCAAACCCTTCGGCAATGACAATCTCGAGGAAGTTGCCTTTCTCGGTCATGGCTTCGGCGGTGGCACGATCCACGCGTCCATTGAACGCTGCGATGCCGCCAAAAGCGCTGATCGGGTCCGCCTCGCGAGCAAGCCGGTAGCTGTCGCCAAAGTTGGATCCGACTGCTGCTCCGCAGGGATTGGCATGCTTGATGATCGCGCACGCTCCCGCCGGCATATCGGCAACCAATTCCCAAGCGCCGTTGGCATCGGTGATGTTGTTGTAGCTCAGCTCTTTGCCCCAAAGCTGCTCGGCCTGCGGAAGGCCAACTCCGTTCAGCGAGTTTGAATACAGAGCCCCTTTCTGGTGGGGATTCTCGCCGTATCGGAATCCTTGAACCTTTCGGAAGCCAAATGAAATCGTCTCCGTTTCGAGGAGATCGCCTTCGAACTTCTGCGTGAGATAGTTCGAAATGGTCGAGTCGTAATAGGCGGTGTGCCGAAACGCTTTGGCGGCCAGCTTCGGACCCAGTTCGGCCTGACTTTGCGCGTCCAAACTCGCGATCACGCGGTCGTAGTCGGTCGGATCGACGACAATGAGAACGGAGTCGTGGTTCTTCGCCGCCGCGCGGATCATCGCGGGACCACCGATGTCGATCGATTCAATCGCTTCTTCCATCGTGTGCGGCTTGGCCACCGTCTCTTCGAACCGATACAAGTTCACCACGACGACTGAGATCGGTTGAATGCCCGCCTCGTCCATGGCAGCCTTGTGGGCTGGGTTCGATGGGATTCCGAGGATGCCGCCGTGTACCAGCGGATGAAGTGTCTTGACCCTACCATCCAACATCTCGGGGAAGCCGGTTACTTCGCTTACATCCATGACCGAGAGGCCAGCATCGCGCAACGCTTTTGCCGTACCACCCGTCGAAATGAGCTCGAACCCGCGAGCGGAAAGCTGCTTGGCGAAGTCGACGATACCAGTCTTATCGGTGACGGAAAGGAGGGCGCGCGGGTGAGAACTCACCCAGTAGTTGTACCTTGCGAGACCCCGGTCGTGGAGCCTGGTGGCGCGTTGCCATCACCCGGACCGTCGTTCGTCTTTAGCTTCACGACGATCGTTTTCGTGATCGATTTTCCGTTCACATCCCAAGCAGTTATCTTGAATTCCGTATCTCCGATGACGGTGATTTCTCGTGAGCCCACAGCTTCCAGGTTGTACTTTTGTTTCGAACCTGTGTATTCCAACTCTTGCCGGGCTCCCGTCGCGATTTGCCAGCTGAGGATGATCTTTCCATCGGCGGGATCGACCACCATCGGGTCGGCATCGAACTTCACAATCTTTGCCAGGCACGGGTCCTGAACGGTCACGGTGAAGGACTTCTTGATGACCTTCCCACCGGCATTGTAAGCTGCAACTTCGAACGTGTTTTCGCCGACGTTAGGTGGGTCCACTGCCAGCGAACTGAAGTTTAGGTTCAAATCCTTATCAAGCGGCGAAAGCGTAGCCTTTGTGACTCCGGGTCCGAATTTGTAATTGATCGTGACCTTCTCGCCTTTGTTGACCAGCTTCTTCGCCGGTTCAAACTGGACGATCTCTGGATCGGGATAGATGATCGGAGGAGCAACGTTGACGCTCACGACCGCAGGTTCACTGACGCGATTCTCGCGGTAGGCGGTCGCGGTTATTTTCAGCGTTCCAACGAGAGGAGCAGGGACGTCCTCTTGACCGTCGGGCGGCAAATTGTCTTTCACCAGATCGCCACTCGCCGTCAGCTTTACCGACGTTGCATTCTCCGCGTGCCAATGAACGGTTACCACGCCACCGCTAAAGACTTTGCCCTTGGTCACTTGCTCGATCACGACCGAGGGTCGCTTTGGCTGAGTGATGAAGAAGAACAACAGCATGATCGCGGCGACGACAAACACACCTAAGGTTAAGGGCGTGAGGAGGGGGCGAATTTCGAGCTGACCTTGCGAGGATGCCACGACGCTTGGAACCGAAATGCTCCGACCGGTGACTCCGAAGCCAACCAGCCTCGTCGATCCAAACGGAGATCCTTTCTTCGGGTTAACCAAAAAGTCGACGTCTTTTTGCTGGCCGGGGGCAAGTGTGACCTGCTCCTCGTCGAACTCAAAGGTGCACGAGTCTTCCGGGTCGTCGGCCATGAGCTGGATCAGGTGCTCCGTATTGCTCATGTTGATGAGCGTCACCGAGAAGATGTTTTGACGTTTCGTGGGCGAGACGACACCCTTCTTGGGGTTCACCTCGACGGTAATGCTGTGGAACGCTTTGATGGTGAGAACACCCTGAGCGGTGCGGCTATCGCCATCGGTAAGTGACCGGACTTTGGCAATAAAAGGGAAGTTGCCGGCCGTGCTTTCGCTCACTCGGGGAGGCTTAAAGAAAACTTTGACGGCCTGCTTTTCGCCGGGTTTGAGCGTCACGATGGGAACCGGAATCGCGACCCACTCGCCGTCGATCCCCTCAACGCCAACTTCAATCTGGTCGTCGGTTGTGCCTGTGTTCTCTACTTCGATCGTGAGAGGCGCGGTAGCTCCTGGCTCGACAATCACCATGTCGGTCGAGATATTCGATTGAAGAGCCATCCCAAGTAATAATAGCAGTTCCTGGGCCTAGTTCTTAACGTGTCGCAGGACCGTTGGCAAGTAATATTTGGCCATGGATGCCGAGATCGTGTCGGTTGGCACAGAACTGTTGCTGGGCCAGATTGTCGATACCCACGCCGCGACGATGGCGAGGATCCTTGCTGAGTGCGGAATTTCCTGTCGGCACCGCGCCACCGTCGGCGACAATCTCGACCGTGTCGTCGAGACGCTGAAGGTCGCTTTGAGTCGTGCGGACGTAGTTGTAACCATCGGTGGCCTTGGACCTACAGCTGACGATCTCACCCGAGATGCGATCGCGCTCGCCTTCGACGATACGCTGGAGAAGGTGCCCGAGGTGGAAGAAAAGCTCAAGCAATTTTTCGCCCAACGAGGCATTACTTGGGTGGAATCGAATGGCCGTCAAGCGATGAAGCCCACTTGCGCCGACCTTATCGATAACCCCAACGGAACGGCCCCCGGACTTGTAGCGCGTAAAAACGGCAAGACAGTTTTCGCATTGCCGGGACCTCGAGGGGAGTTCGACCCCATGGCATACAACCAGGTCAAACCGATGCTCGAAAATTTGGGAGGCGGGGTCGTCATTCATTCTCGCGTGTTGCGAGTTATCGGCGTTGGAGAGAGCATGGCCGAGGAGAAGATCAAGCATTTGATGGTGTCGGAGAATCCGACGATTGCGCCTTACGCGCAGCCGATGGAGGTTCACCTGAGAATCACTGCGAAAGCTCCGACCGTTTTTGCCGCCGAGCATTTGATCGACCCCGTCGAAGAATCGATTCGCGAAATCCTTGGAGACGCGGTGTACGGGACGAATCTCACCACCCTGGAAATGGCGGTTAAAGACCTGCTCAGTGAAAGGGGGGAAACTATTTCCACGGCCGAATCCATGACAGGCGGCGGCCTCTCCGCGCGTCTCAGTAGCGTGCCAGGAAGCAGCGATGTGTTTAAGGGTGGCGTCGTAACTTATACAATTGAAGCCAAGAATTTACTGTTAGAAGGTGCCGATGATCCCCAGTTAAACGACCCAGTCTCGCCCGAAGTTGCCAAGTTTATGGCCGAGTCGATCCGTCGCCAATTGGGAACCACCTATGCTATTTCGATTACGGGGAACGCGGGACCAACTTCCGATGTCGGCCAAAAGCCGGTTGGCTTGGTCTATATCGGAATCGCAACCGAGCAAGGAACCCATGTCGAAGAGTGCCGATTCCGAGGTATCCGGGAGGACATCTGCAAACGGGCGGAACAAACCGCCCTGCGCCTCATCCGCGAAGCGATCCTCAACTAGCCCTTCCCCTTGCTCTTTGGGAGGGGGAAGGGTTGGGATGGGGGTGATTGGGTCCTGTATCCACTAGGACTCGAGCACCCTTCTTCCGGAAACCAATGTGGAACAATAACCGTTAGACCTGTTATGCGGCGGCCAAACATCTGGATTCGGATTGTTGCCCTCGTCGCGCTGCTCACGATGGTTTTGCCCGGCAGCGTGCAAGCCGCGCTATGCAAAACCCAACTCACCAGCAAGGTTTGTTGCATGGCGAAGAAACCAATCGTCAAAGCCGAAACGCCAAGCTGCTGCGCCCACAAATCGCACAAGACTAAGGGCCCAACGATCCAAACCGATAACACTTGCCATTGCAAAGTGAAGTCGCTCCCGGCTCAAGTCCCTTCGGAAGGCTCCTTGACTGCCATGGTTCCCGCGCCAAGTGTGGACCAAACGGCGACCCTACCGAGCTCAGTCGTTTTTCTTGAACTCCCTACCGCCGTTCCGGCGGTCGACCTGCGAAGCGCGGACCCCAGTCCGCCCGGTTCACCACCTCTCGAGTCTCATTCCGGCCGCGCGCCTCCTGCGGTCTAGCACCCCACGCCCAAAACAGGGCGTCTCGTCGTTGCTAGAAGACCCAGGAAAATCATGTTTACACCATTCATCATTGCCCACGTGGTGGGCTACCAGGCCCACCACGCCGCCGAACCCAAAGTAAAGTTCGGCAAATACGAAGCGACCCTTCGCCTTCCCGATGAAGGTCTCTTTGCGGGAGAAGAAACCGACGTCGAGTTTCGCGTAGTCGACACCACCCAGAAGGATCCCATCGAAGAAGGCTTCAAGGGTGTAGGTGCGATCGACGCCTCGGCGACCCTTACCATGCCGAGCATGCCAGGAATGCCATCGGCGAAGCCAGCGGTCCACCGCGAAGGTGTGCCCGGAGACTACGGAATCGTGCTCTTCTTCGCCCACGGCGGCCAGTTCCGGATCGATCTCGATCTCATCATTCCCGGTGATGGGCACAAAAAAATCGGCTTCACCGTCGACGTCAAGGACGAGCGACCGGCCCACGCCACGAAGAAAGCGCCGTACCGAATGGACGTGGTCGACTTCCCCAAGAACGCCAAGTCGGGGCAGCCTTTGACTCTGAAATTGCGCGTACTGGACACCAAAACGAACACGACCGTGACCAGCTTCGACACCGCCCATGAGCGCAAGTTCCATCTTCTCGTCGCCAGCAAAGACCTCAACTGGTTCCGTCACGAGCACCCCGAAATGGGCCCAGACGGAACCTGGTCGGACCGACTCACGTTTCCGGCTGGTGGTGAGTATTGGATTTACGGCGACGTCGCCCCGTCGGGTCAAGGCTCGAGAATCCTCATCGGGAAACTAAAGGTTGCGGGTCCGAAACCCACCTGGGACACCGGCCCCCAGTTCAAGCCAGTCTCCACCGACGCTGGTCTCGAAGGCGATCTCTCGCTCGAAAAGCGTCAGCTCACCGTCGGTAAAAGCATAACGATCTCGGTTCGACTTCGAGATGCTAAAACGCACAAGCCGACCGGCATCACGGACGCCTACCTCGGCGCGCTGGGGCATTTGATGATCTTCTCGAAGGATGGACAAGCTGCGGTTCATAGCCATCCAGTGGAGGACAAAGCCGCAATAGAGATGGCGAAGAACGGCACGGTGCGATTCACCGCAAGATTCCCCAAGCCCGGTTATTACAAGGCCTATGCCCAGTTCAATTGGCATGGCAAAGTCCACACCCTTGGTTTCGGATTGCAGGTGAAGCCGTGACCTGGATCCTTATCCTCGCTGTTGTGGCATGTCTTGCCTTCGTCATCCGACAAATGCTGCGCAACCTCGGCATCGGAACCCCAAACGGAAGGCCCGACTGCGGCTGCGGTTCCGGCCAATCCTGCTCCACCCACAAGGAAAGTCAACCATGAACACTTTTGCAAAACTCGCTCTCGTCTCATCCCTAACTCTCGGAATCGTCACCATGGCCTCGGCCCACGAAGGCGAATGCCCCTACTGCAAGCTGAAACTCGTCCAGAACACGAAGGATCAAGACAACGAAGTCGTGGTCAAATTCGGCAACAAACGGATCGAATACCGATGTGTGTGGTGCGTCGTCAAGGATGCGGGCCGCTATAAGAACGACCTTGTCGTCTACGCGCCCAGCGAAAAGGTCGGCGAGCCGGTGGTGCTGAAGCGAACCGACGGCAAGTGGTCCGCTCCGGCGAACACGGTCTTCCTTAACACGTTCAAGAAGCACGTCGATTGCTGCGCTCAAGCCCGAGCTTTTGCGACTAAGGACGGCTTTGACAAGTATGTCGCCGCCCAAAAGCTCGACGGCGCGAAGCCGTATTCGCTTGATGAGTTCGTGACGATGGTCGCCAAACCAGACAAAGGCGGACAATGATCTTCGCGCTCCTGCTCGCTCAACAGAATCCGTGGCCCGTATGGCTGGATAGCCCGACGGCGGACCGATTGTTCTACAAATCGGCGCCCTACAACTGGAACATCGACCGCATCCCCGCTTTCGCGCGAGATATGTACGCAACCGGTGTTGGTCATGCGATGGCGTACGAGGCGCTGGTTCGCGGGCAGGCAGCGACGTTGGAAACAAAGACCTTTCGGGATATCGATTGGGTGCTGCACCATCCGCCGAAATTCCCCGTCGATGAAGGCGCGATTTCGCCCACATTCGGCCGTCGATATGGTGCGCTGGAGAAGGTATTCGACTGGGCCCACACCCTGCACTTTCAAGTCATCGACGTGTTCATGCACCCGGGCTGGACCGATCAGCAGAAGGAGCAAGAGGTCGATCGCCTTTGGGTGAATTACAAATCTCAACCGTACGCGATCACGGGTTTGCCGATGAACATGGAATTGCTGGACAGCCAACCGTACTCGGGATATTTCCGCTCTCATTACCCAAAGGTCAACGCCCTCTTCTGGGGTTACCACTGGCTGCAAACGGTCAATTACGACATGTTGTTTCGCGTTTCTACCAAAGATCAGGCTTCGCAATATCCGTTCGTTTTCGACCAGTATCACAAAACAGAGTTATACAAAACGGATCGACCGTTTATGCCGATGACGGCCGAGCAGAGCCCGCGATTCGCCAAACGATTCCCCGAAATCGCCAACTCGTTCGACAACCTGCACATGCTTCACGATAACGTGAACGACATCCTCGCAAGTCCTGGCATGTCGAATTTGGAACGGGATCGACAGGTCAAGATCGCCATCGCCCGCGTCCTAGAATCTCAACATGCAACGGAGTTTTCGGGCGGCGGCGAACCCAAGACGTTGCACGATCATCGTCATCCTGACGGCCTACCTGGAATGGGGATGATGAAAGGTGCGGACGAGCATTCGATGTATATGGCGGGCATGGGCTGGATGGATATGGCCACCTGCTCCCACTGCTCCATTCCGCTCAACGATGGTCCCCTCTGGGGCGCCACCGTCAGCGCCGATGGGTGGACGATGTCGGTTCGATGCCCGATGTGCGCCCGAGACATGGCAAGCGAGACTCCCGGCCGCGCCATCATCCGGGCGGCGACTGAGGATCCAAATCGCGTGCTCATCCTCATCTCGGACGACGAAGGTAATTGGACCTCGAACATCCCCGGCGTCATGTTCCTCGAAAAGTTCGGCGAGCATCCTTCCTGCTCCGAATGGTCTCGCGCCTTCACCTCCCTCGAAGCTCTGAAGCGATTCCAGTCCACCTCAGCTGAGTACAAAGATGCCACTCCGCTGAACCTCGTCGAGTGGTCGAAGCTCAACCACGGCAAACCGGACACCTACCGCCGCATCGACAAGCCCAATCCGTACGGTAATGGAGATGCAAGATGAAACAACGGACCCGATCCGGAGGATCGCAGCCAGTAGCCAGGGCGTCGCAGCGAGAGACGAGTGGAACGAGCCGTAAGCGGAGACCCCTGGTAAGAATCGGCACCCGCCCAAGTCCGAGGAGCGAAGCGACCCCGTCGTTACGACGGCAAAAGCAGATTCTAATCCTCTCCTCGGTCTTGCTTCCAGCCATATCTTTCGCCTCCGACCATAACAACCTGGAATCCGGCCATCCGCTTCGATTCGAGGACGCGACCTCCCTCGCCTTCGGTGAACGTAGCTTCACGACTGGCTTCCAACTCTCAGGTTCAAAAGGAACGAAACCCGCCTCGGAGTGGATGGCCGACTTCGGATACGGATTCGCCAAGAACCAGGACCTTAGCTTGTCGATCGATAAGACCTTCAACGCTTCTCCATCGGTCGTCGCCGCGAGTTACTTCGTGAGCTTCACGCGCCAAGTAGGCGACAAGCCTGCCTTTGCGATGCGCGCGGGAGTCCACGATGGCGGCAACCAGCTCAGCCTCATCGCGACAAAAACTCTCCATCAGTACGATCGAGTCCATCTCAACGTCGACCTCGACTCCACGGCAAGTCCACTCATCCTCCTCGGCTACTCCACGCCTCTCGGCTATCCAAAAGGGTTCGACCGAACCTTCGTCGGTGAGCTTGGACTTCAAAGAAATGTACTCTCCGCAGGCGCCGGACTCCGACTACAGACTGGCCCGACATCGGTGTTCGACCTTGGCCTGACCGGCCAGTTCGATCTGTCGGCGGCTGTTCGCCTTTCGGTTGGGTACTCAGTGAGTTTCTAGTCTACAAGCCCCTTCCTTCTCGGGGAGGAAGGGGTTGGGGATGGAGGGGATCGGATTCGAGAATCTCTCTGGACACGCTCCTCACTCCTACCACCCCCACCGGTTCCCTGATCGATCTGAATTCGGAAAGCTTCTAATGCCCGCGCTCACCGACACCCCCAGGGGTGTAGCGTTGGCTATTGGACTTGAAGATAGCCCCGCCTCGTTCACTTATCAAGATGCTTGGAAAAATGGAACTGACCATGCTCCACCCTTGGGGGTGTCGGTGAGCGACATTATCCAGGCGTTATCGAATGGGTCCCAAACAGCGAACCGGTGGGGGTAGCAAACTCCGCCGAATCTGGCATTGAAAGAAAACAAAAAAATCACTTGACAGTGCAACGCTCAAGAAAAGTGTTGGCGTAACTATTAAATGTAACCAGTAGGAGAAACATGAACACACTGATCCCAATTCGACCTTTTAATGATTTCAACAACCTCGACGAGTTCTTCGGAACTCTCTTCGGCGAACACAGCCGACCGAGCCACACCCCGCAACTCACGATCCCGCTTGACGTGATCGAGGACGAAGGCAAGATCACCATCAAGGCCGCCGTACCGGGAATCAACCCCGACGAACTCGAGATCACTATCGAGAACAACGTCCTTACCATCAAGGGTGAACACAAGACAGAAACGGTCAGCGAGACTGCAAAGGTCTTCCGTCGCGAGAACACCTATGGATCCTTCAGCCGTTCGCTTCGACTTTCGGCGCAACTCAACCAGGACGCTATTTCGGCGACCTTTAAAAACGGCTTCGTGACGATCACGATCCCCCGGGTCGAGGAAGAAAAACCCAAAGCCCTCAGGATTCCAGTCCAAACGGAGAACTAATCTCCTCCTGTTAGTTAAGAGCCCGGCCCTCGTCAGCCGGGCTTTTTAGTTGGTGAAGACCACGTTCACCGGAGCCCGAACCCCGGCCTCATCCACTTCGAAGAACTCTTTCGCGGACCGGTTGCCGCGAAGAAGTGATCCTGGAAATGTCTCGATCGCGACATTAAATTGCCGGACGTTGTTGTTGTAGAACCGCCTAGCCGCCGCGATTCGGTCTTCGGTGTTCACCATCTCTTCCTGAAGCTGTAGGAAGTTCTGCGAAGCCTTGAGATCGGGATACGCCTCAACCTTGGCAAAGAATCCGGTCAGCGCAGGAACCAGCAATCTTTCTGCCGCCATCACGCCCGCGGGTCCGTGAGCCGATGCCGCCTGATTTCTCAGTTCGGTCAGCTGGTTCAGCACGCTCTGCTCATGCGCCATATAGCCTCTGACAGCTTCCACCAGATTCGGAATCAAGTCGTGACGACGTTTGAGCGCAACATCGATTCCAGACCAAGCCTCATCGCACATGCGGCTGAGGCGAATGATGTTGTTCGAGATCGTGATTGGGATCACGATGCCTAGGAACAGAACGATGAGGAGAATTCCGACGGTGATTTCCATTTACTGCATTCCGTGAGGGCCATAGTCTTGGCGATAGTAGTTGGGAATTTGGACGACAAATTGATCGATGTAGGTCCGCATGGCGTCGAACTGCTCGACCGTTGCCCGGCTATCAAGGTGAAGCATGATGTACGGCCCACGAAATTCCCAATTCAGAATCGGCTGAGCCAGCAAGACCTGAATCGCGAGCGGATGGAGAAGGTCTAGCGAGAGTTTCTGATCGCTCGTTTGAATGTAGTATCGTCGGTTGAATTCTTCCGATTCCACCTGCAACTCATTCATCCCCACCAACTTGCCGAGCGCAGTTCCGAGCCCCTCGGGGCTGAGCGTCATGGCGGGAAAAGCGAGCGCCAGATGCCCAAGCACGACGCTGAAATGATGGGTGGTCGTGCTCTTTCCGTTGCTCGTGGTGTACTGGTAGTCCATCAGATACCAATTGGTCCCGGCTTTGTCTTGCCCCAACATCATCGGATGAATCTTGCGCGACGACCCTCTCTGAAAGAGGTCGAAGAACTGAACAAATTCCACGCCTTGGAGATTCGGTGTCGAGAACAGGTCGAGGAGGTTGTTCCCACCAACCGGAATCTCGCCCTCAACGAACTGAAATCCCATTTGCTGCGCGTACAGACGGAGGGCTTCGCGGCGGCTCTCCTGCTGCTTGTTTGCGAGAATAGCGATAACGAAGACAAGGACCGCGACGACGCCGAAAACGACCAGCACAATCGGCGACCCTTGATTGGAGTTCACAAAAAGAAGAACGAGATGGAATTGCGATTCGTTTCGGTTAAGATGGGGAAGGCATGGACGATTTCCAGCATGAGCTACCGGCAGCCGAAGGCGATCTCGATCTGATCATCGCGGTTGGAGATCATTGCGAGAAGCTCTTTGGGAAGTCCGACGTTGTGTACCACGAAGAGAATTCCGACTTCGTCCGCATCGATGTTCATCGATTCGGACCCGATCCCGTTTCGGGACTGGTGACCTTCGTGACGTCGGGAATGGCGGAAAAGCCGATGAACGTGCCAGCCCGGGTGCAGAATGCTGAGAGCTTCCGATACACAGAATTGATTCTCCAAATGCCGGCAGAGCTAGAGGAAGAATATGGCAAGCCCGGAAAATGGCCCTTTATGATGCTGCGAAACTTGGCCCGCATGCCGCATCAAGTGGAGACCTGGCTCTGGGCGGGGCATACGGTGGGCGATCACCCCGCTGTTCCATTCCCAGGTTCGCATTTGTCGGTTGCAGTTTTGTACCCATCCTTCCTTCTTCCGCCGGAATCCTGGTCGTTCACGATGGACGATGGTCGATTCATCACGCTCCTCACGTTAGGATTTCTTACCGACGAAGAGCGGGCATACTCGAAAGCTCATTACCAGGAGGGCTTTTTCGACGAGATGGAACGCCGTGGTCGCGAGATCGAAGAATTCCTCATCTTCGATCCGGATCGACCGAGCTTGTTCTCTTCCGGTAAGGCAAAACCCAAATGGAAGTTCTGGGGTAGGTAGCCCTCGAAATGAACGCGGCCAGGATGGCCACGCCCCCAGAATCACTTCTTCGCCTTTGGCTTCTTCGGCTTTGGGGCCGGAGCCCGGGCCGCGGTATCCAGCGCGTCCTGCAGATGGCTCAGCAGTGTCTCGTCATCCCGAAAGCGCCAATACTTCATCTGCATCGGACCATCCTTCGACATGTACGAGAACTGCTCGCCTCCATCTCCTTCGTAAACCGCCGCCGAGATCGCGTCTCCCTTCAGATACGGCACGCCGTCATCCAGGATCGCGAACATTCGTCCGTTGGTGTAGATGCCGTATCCGCCGAACATCGCGCGGTGGGTCAGGTTTGGAGCATCGCTCAGGAGGGTCGCGGCTTCTTCGATGGTCATGAAGCTATTCTACGTGGATTTCATCATTGGCTCGTGCCGATTAACCACGCTCCGCCCCTGGGGGAGGTGGATCGATGGAGCGATAAATGCCTAGACCTCTGGAGGTTTTATGACAAGCAATATCGAGACGGAGGGGGTGGCGCTCAGGTACAAATCATGATAAGAGAGCGACATCTTTGCCGGAGATGCTTGCAGATTTGACGAGCCAAGCGCATTATCAAGGTTTTGCCGATAGCCTCGGCATCACGAATGCATCTGATTAATTACCTATCCGTCAAATCGGTGGGCATTCTAGTTGCCGAGTCATCCTACTCCTTTCTCGCTTGGCTCGCAGATAAACTAATCGCTCATGCCTGTCATCCTCGCCAGTGCGTCGCCTCGTCGCCACGAACTCCTCAAGCAGATCGTGAATGACTTCCTGATCGTGCCGACCAATATCGACGAGGATGCGATGACGACGAGCGACCCGATCGTGACGGCCGAGACGTTGGCTTACGAGAAGGCGAGGGCGGTTCCGGCCGGCTACGAGAATCCAGTGATCATTGGTTGCGATACTGTAGTCGCGCTGCGGACCTCACCCGGTTCGCAGGCTCACCGGCCTCTCCTAGAAGGAGAGGCAATCGGGTGGGCTCAATACGCCAAGCCGGTCGACCGGGATGACGCCATCCGCATTTTGAAGGAGTTGCGCGGTCGGACCCATCAGGTCATCACCGGTGTGGCGATCCTCACGCCTACCGCCAGCATCGTCGGACATTGCGTCACCGATGTCACCTTCCACGACGTCTCGGATCAGCAGATCATCGACTATGTCGACACTGGCGAGCCAATGGATAAGGCCGGAGCGTACGGCGCGCAGGGCATGGGTAGCTTCCTCATCGCACGCCTGGATGGGCCGTTCGATAACGTGGTCGGTTTGCCAATCGAGTTAACGCGCAGTCTGCTTAGGACGGTTGGCTAGTTCTTAATTGCCGAATCAATTGATTCAGGAACGAAGAACGTTCCATCCACGTCGATGATGGCGTCACCGAGCGGCACCTTCTTATCTCCCCAAAAGCATTCGTGAGCACCAATTGGCAACTTGATGAAATCCGTTCCTTTTGAAAGGACGAATCCTGGGAAATCGCTGGCTTTGGCGACAGTCCAAGACCGAGCCTTTGCCCACTCATTCAGATTAAGAAAGCATTGGTTGCCGAATTGGTTCATCCTTGCCGATACCGTGCTTGATCCGCAAACGATCGCCGGGCATATCGTCGTCCTCGCGGCGACAAGACGGGAATACACATGACGCACGAGTGCCTCAAATCGGTTGCGATTTCGGACAACCATTTCCTTGGAGATATCACTCGACGAGTCAATCGGAGTCAAATCAAAATTCAAAAACTCATGGCGACCCCGAAGGTCTGCAAGTATGCCGTCACCCTCAACAATGTCGAATTCTGAGCCGGACGCAAACTTGCTGATCATGGAAGAAAAGTGAGGATTCGTTCCTTCTGTGTGGTGAGTAGGCATTTTGGGCACCGCGGACGCATCACGGTATACCGTCATCCTGATTCGAATGAAGATTTCCCTACTCTTGTCTTTCAGCAGGAACGTGGCAGATTGATCATTTGAATTAGAATCCTTTTGATCTATAAGCTTTGACCTTAATACAAAATCGTTTTGAGTAAGAAATTGATCATCAACACAACTCGTTAGGTCCAGCCCTAGATCCGGCGAGACTTTGAGAAGCCCCATAGCCGCAAGCGTCAACGCAATCATCCTTCTATATTAGAGCACGCACAAGCTCTTCACGGGCAGGCAACATTTCCAATTCGCCCCAAAACTCCAAACCAAAATCAACTCCATCACCTTCAAATCCCCCGCCAAATAAGGGAAAATTGCGGATAGCCACATGGTCCACCTCCTCGCTGCGATCGTCATGAACCAATATCCCATCATCCCCGCGCCGGTCACGCTCATCCAGCAGCCCGGGCACTTCACTTTCAACGACCAAACCGTGCTCGTCGCGGGCAGCGGACTGAAGAAAGCGTCGGCGATGGCCAGAACCTACCTGCCCATTCACGACGGCAGCGCAACCAAGAACGCGGTGGTTCTCAAAATCGACAAGTCGCTGAACCTCAACGACGAAGGATATCGACTCATCATCGACGAGGACACGGTTGAGATCCAGGGGAAGAGCGAGGCGGGAGTGTTTTATGGGCTCCAGAGTCTGCGGCAACTCATGCCCGCCGAGGCATGGAAAGGTGCCAAGTCGTTCGAAGTTCCGAGTGTGCTCATCGAGGACCAGCCAAGGTTCAAATGGCGCGGCGCCATGCTCGACTGTGGCCGTAACTTCATGCCCAAGGAGTTCATCAAGAAGTTCATCGATACCCTGGCGCTCAACAAGATGAACTCGTTTCACTGGCACCTGACCGAAGATCAGGGTTGGCGGCTGGAGATCAAGAAATATCCCAAGCTGACTGAGGTGGGATCGAAGCGAGCGAAGACGATGCTGCAATACAGCCCGGCCAAGTACGACGAGACTCCGTACGGCGGCTTCTACACGCAGGAAGACGCGAAGGAGATCGTGAAGTATGCGGCCGACCGGTTCGTCAACGTCGTTCCCGAGATCGAGATGCCCGGCCACTCGCAGGCAGCGGTTGCGTCGTATCCCGAGCTTGGCAACACCGGCCAACAGCTCGAGGTCGCGACGACGTGGGGCGTGATCAAGCACGTGTACAACCCGGAGGAGAAGACGATTGCGTTCCTCAAGGATGTGCTCGACGAAGTCATGGCGATTTTCCCCTCCAAGTTCATCCACATCGGCGGCGACGAGTGTCCAAAGGACGAATGGAAGGCGTCCCCTCGCGTTCAGCAACTCATCAAGGAACGCGGTCTTAAGGACGAGCATGAGATGCAGAGCTGGTTCGTGAAGCAGATCGACACCTACCTGGCCTCCAAGGGTCGACGACTGATCGGTTGGGACGAGATCCTCGAGGGAGGTCTGGCTCCCGGCGCGACGGTCATGAGTTGGCGCGGTGAGGCAGGCGGAATCCAAGCCGCGAATTCGGGCCACGATGTGGTGATGGCTTCGACCAACGCGTTGTACTTCGACTATTACCAAGCCGATCCCAAGACCGAACCGCATGCCATTGGCGGGAATCTCCCGCTTCGCAAGGTGTACGACTTCGATATCGTTCCCGCGGCGATTCCTGCCGAAAAGCAGCACCATATCCTCGGTGGGCAATTCCAAATCTGGACCGAATACATCCGCACGCCGGACTACGTGGAGTACATGGCCTTCCCGCGAGGACTCGCGGCCGCCGAGATGTTTTGGTCGCCGAGGTCCAAGCGCAACTTCCGAGACTTCATCGACCGAGCCCGAGTTCAGCTTCCCAAAATGAACATCAATGCGCGGCCGCTGGATGCCAATCTTGGCTTGCCGACGGCTGAATGGAAGGCTGGCCAGGTTTCCAATGCGTACCAAACCAAGACGTGGAACATCACATCGGCTATCGCCGGTGCGGGTAATTACTCGATCCTGTTCCAATACACGTCCGGCGCGTTCCGGTTGGATATCGACGGCATCGAGATTCTGGTCGACGGCAAAGTCGTGGCGACGGATGCGCACTTTGGCCGAACCGGCAACGAGCATGTCGATAACGTTTGGAAGGTGAAGCTGCCGGCGGTTCAGTCGGGTTCGAAAGTGGAGATTCGCGCGAAGGTTCGCGGGGACGGTGGCGGAGATTCGAATGGGGATATTGTGGTGAGTAAGGGTTAAGAACCCTGGGAGTTGTGGGCTTCCAGCCCACACTAAAGATGGTGGGCAGGATGCCCACCGCTCCCAAAAAGCTTTCCTTCCCGACTACATCAACTTGAGTTTTTCAGCTTTTTGGGAGATGTGGGCTTCCAGCCCGCAACATTGTAGAATGCTCAAGTGGATGAGCATAAGGGTTGGTACCACTATCGCAAGCTCCCACACTTTGACGCTGGTGGCTACACGCAATACTTTACATTTCGTCTCGCCGACAGCCTCCCTCGGGAAGTGTTGGAGCGAGTGGCCGATGAACTCCAGTCGATCAAAGCCGAGGACCGAGAAGTGGAAAGGATCCGGCTCTTGGAAGAATGGTTGGATAAAGGCTCAGGTTCCTGCATCTTGCAAGAGGCCCGCTGTGCCGAGGTTGTTCAGAACGCTCTAAAGTTCTTGGATGATAAGCGATATGATCTGCGGGCTTGGGTAGTTATGCCAAACCACGTTCACTATCTCGCCTATTTTGAACCTGGACAGACCACCGAAAAAGCTATGCATTCGCTTAAGTCATACACGGCGAATGAACTCAAGAAACTCCATCCTGAAATGGGGGCAATTTGGCAGGGTGAGACGTTCGATCGATACATTCGGAACGAGGATCACTACTTAGGGCGAATTGAATACATTCACAACAATCCTGTGGTCGCAAATCTCTGCGATCGTCCTGAAGACTTTCGATGGAGTAGTGCCTACGTCGAGGAGTAGCCCTCTGGGAGTTGTGGGCTTCCAGCCCACATCTTAATTGGTGGGCAAGATGCCCACCACTCCCAATGGGCCTAACTTTTCTTCGCCGCCTTCACCAACTCCTTAACTTTCTCGCCACTCACCTTCAGCGTCACGCCAAAATCGACATTTCCGCTCAACGCCGGAGCGTCTTCGAAGCACGATGCGTGCACCTGCTTCACGCCCGTTGCCTGGATAATTTCCCGTACGTTGTGCGGACGGATACCTGCCCCAACGATCACCTCGATCCGATCCCCGGTCTGGTCGAGGATTCGAGAAATGACTTCCGCCCCGAGGAGTGCGGTCGGAGCCTGGCCCGAGGTCAATACGCGGTTGAACCCAAGATCGATGAGCTGTTCGATGGCGACTAGAGGATACGGCGTGAGGTCGAAGCAGCGATGGCAGACCAACGGAACGGAACCCGCGGCGCGGCGAATAGCTCGCATTCCGGCCAAATCTAACTCGTTGGACGAGTTCAAAACCCCGGACACGATGTGCAAGTTTGGAAGCCCGAGCGAGACAATTTCTTCTATCTGAACGAGCGTTGAACTCAAATGATCGACAAACCCGCCCGGCTGAGGACGCACCATGACCGCCACGGGAAAGGAATCCATCTGAGACATCGCGCGAATCGTGTGGAGGTACGGCGTAAGTCCGCCAACCTCCATGGCGAGGCAAAGCTCGACCCGGTCAGCACCTGCCTCCCGCGCGACAACAGCGTCGGCAAGAGAGCAGGCGATGACCTCAACGAGCATTGGGAATCAGCTTCAGCGATCGGAGGTTCATGACGGCATATCCTGGCTTCATGCGGGCCTTGACGGAAACCTTGGCCGGACCTTCTTTCGAGATCGTAATCGTCCCCAACTCGACGTCCTTGAACTGGTCCCAGCCGCCGGTCTCGTTCACCACGAACTGGCGTTCTTGGCGTTCATAGTACAGCGACGCTAGCGAGCCCGCCGACTCCTTGTCGCACGCCACGCTCGCCACGACTCGGTAGGTGCCGGGCTTGGTCACCTGGAACGCCCAAGAGACCACGTCGTTGGCGTCGGTCCAAAATCCGATCGCTTTCTTGGCGTCTTCGAATCGGGCCGAATTGCCTTGAACCTCGGCGTCAGTTGCCGAAAGGGTGATGGAGCCATGCAAGTTCTGACCCGGGAGGGTCGGTTCGATGACAGGTTCGCCGGACAGCGTGACCTTGATCACGATGGGCTCCGTCCTTTTGTCATGAGGAAGATCTAGTCCCGGTCCCTGAATCGTTTCCACAACTCCAATCCTTTCGCGCCGACCCAAAATCGAAGCGGCGGCAATATGGGATTTCAGCCCCGGAAGAACGGGCAAGAATTCATCGTTCTTGAAGACCACGCAGTACAGCGTGTTGCCCTTGCGCGTGACCCGACCCCAATTCAGCGGACGCGGGAACGGACTGGCCTGTGTATCGTACAACGCCTCTCCATTCACCTTCAGCCACTGGCCAACCGTGTTCAGCCGCTCAACCGATGCCGGCGGAATCTCGCCCAGCGACGTCGGTCCAACGTTCAACAGGTAGTTGCCACCCTTTGATGCGCAATCGACGACGTTGAACAGCAGCGTATCCGCCGATTTCCAATTCGTGTCGTTTGCGTGGAAGCCCCATGAGCCGTTCATCGTCATGCACGATTCCCAATCCGATTTGATGCCGTTCGCGGGAATCTCCTGCTCTGGCGTTCCGTAGTCGCCCACCGCATCCGCCGAGGTCGACATTCCATTCATCCCCGCTCGGTTGTTATCCACGCGGTTATTGATGATGATGCTCGGCTTGAGCGATCGGCAATAGTTGTAAAGATCGACGCCGCGCTCGTGGTTCCAGGTGTTCTGCCACTCGCCGTCGAACCAGATGATTCCCGGATCGTAGCGCGTGATGATCTCCTTCAGCTGCGCCTTCATGAACTTCATGTAGTTCTCGAAATTGGCGTGCTTGGTGTCCCGCTTATCGTACTTCTCGTGCGGATAGAAGTCGGGATGGTGCCAGTCCATGATCGAGTAGTAAGTACAGAACTTGATGCCCTGCCGCTTGCACTCGTCGCTCAGCTCCTTCAGCGGGTCGCGTTTGAACTTGGTATGGCCGATGTTCCACGTCCCTTCCTTCGAGGGGTACATCGCGAAGCCTTCGTGGTGCTTGCTGGTGATGACGATGTACTTCATCCCCGCCGCTTTGGCGGTGCCGACGATCTTCTTGGCGTCGAAGTTGACGGGATTGAATTGCTGCTGCAGCGGTTCCCAATCCTTGCTTTGAACCTGGGCTGAGTAGATCAGCCACTCGGAGGCGCCAGGGTAGACCTTGCCCTGCCAGGTCCCCGCCGGGATGGAGTAAAGGCCCCAGTGGATGAACATGCCGAATCGGCCGTCACGCCACCACGCCATTCGAGCGTCCTTTTGCTCCCTGGTTTCGTGGGTGAAGTCCTTGCCGATGTTTGGTGAGGCGTAGAGTCCGCAGGTCGAGATCTTGACGTCGGACATTTTCGCGCCTTGTCGTACTTTGAGGATCTTGAGAGCGATGTTCGTCGCCGTGATCGGCGCACAGCGGATGAGTCTCTTCGCGCCAATCGTGGTGCCGCTCGCGATCGGTGTCCACTTGCCGTCGATCTCCGCCTCCAGCGAGAACTCGGCTACGTTTTGGCCCTTCGAAATGTCTTCGCCGAGTTCGATCACATCGAACGTCGCTGACTTGTAGATATGGAACGGGAACGGTCCGCTCATGTCCGGACCGGCAACGATCTGATTGTTCAAGAATGTCTTCGAGATCCGGTCGTGGAAGTCGTCAAGAGCCTTGATGTCCTGCGAAGAAATCAATCCGTCGGTGTTGGCGGGAACGTTGAGCAGGAACGAGCCGTTCCGCCCGACCGACTTGTAGTACAAATCCTCGAGCTGCGCACCCGTCTTGACCTTGCTGTCCTCGCTCTTGCGCCAGAACCAGCCTGGTCGGATGCTGACGTCGCACTCGGCGGGAACCCAGTCGCTGCCGTTCTCGGTTCCCTCGCCAAGTTCCTTGTAAAGGGGCGTGCCCGGTACGTATCGGCTGCGGTTAATCGTCGACCAATTTGTCTCACTCGCGATGCCGCCTTCGTTGCCAACCCACCGGATATCCGGACCGGCGTCGCTGAAGATGACCGCCTTCGGCTGCAGTTTTCGAACCGTCGATATGTAGCGGTTCCAGTCGTAAACTTGTCGTTTTCCGTTCGGTCCTTCGCCATTCGCGCCGTCGAACCACACCTCGAAAATGTCGCCATAATTGGCGAGGACTTCGTGCAGCATGCCATCGAACGTGTCATTGTATTGGTCGGTTCCGTAGGTGGGATGGTTGCGATCCCAGGGCGAAAGATACACGCCCATCTTCATTCCTTCCTTCTTGCACGCGGCCGAAAGTTCCTTCAGAATGTCCCGCTTGAAGGGTGACTGGGCGACGGTGTGGATGGAGAATTTGGACGGCCATAGGCAGAATCCATCGTGGTGCTTGGCGGTGATAATCACCCCTTTCATGCCCGCTTTCTTGAACGCCTTCACCCATTGGTTGCAGTCGAGCTTCTTGGGATTGAAAGTCTCGGGATTTTCTTTGCCATTGCCCCATTCCTGCCCCGAGAACGTGTTGGGTCCGAAGTGCACGAAGGCATAGGTGCCCATCTTCTGCCAATCGAGTTGGCGCTGAGCGGGGAGCGCAGGTTGGGCAACGGAAGTCGCGGCAAGCAAAGCAAGGAAAACGAGGGTCGCACCGTGCATGGGGTGATTATAGAAGATGAAGCCATCCTAGACTCTGGCAAAAGTACCGGAGATTCTGGGGGCGTGGCCATCTTGGCCGCGATTTCTTTTTACTCGGGCTGGAAGCCCAAGCCCCCAGGTTCAGCCCTGCCTATTGGCGCTGCTCCATGGAAAATCTTCTGGCTTGTTACATAGCTTGGCTCTTATGGGATTGTCGTGAATGTACCGAATGGTCCTTAACCGATGATCTTCGTTTCGCATATACCGATCGAAGTACTCGTCTTGCCAAAGGTGCCCTCTCCGACCAGCAACTTTATTAACTTCATTTGCGGTGTACGATTTCAAGGAGTGAAGGGCATCGGGCAAGGATTGAGCGTCATCGAATCGTGCTAAGAAGTGAGCGTGGTTTGGCATGACAACCCAGGAAAAGAGGTCATACATTTTCCCACTTAGGAATTGGAGCGAATCGTGAACTATCTGTGCGCACGCAGGGTTTCCTAAGAGGCAGGATCCCATTCCCATATCCAGCATCCTTTCGATTTTTCGGATGCGAGCGATTTCCCTGTCACTTTGCTTCAGTAACTTGAGTTCTTCGTTAAGTTCGTCGATCACAGATTGCGGAACGCTGTCGGCGAGGCGGATGGTTACATATTGCGTCACACCGCCAGCATCGAGATGAGGCAAATTGTGCCCACGATACCAGCCTTTGTGCTCCTCCATGCTTAAAGATTATGGGTGCTTCGGGGGCGTGGCCATCTTGGCCGCGATTTCTTTTTACTCGGGCTGGAAGCCCAAGCCCCACTGCAGACCAAATCAAAAACACATCAGCCCCTCCGAAAATCGGAGAGGCTGATGTGTGACTTCCTTTCTAAGGATTAACCGCCGAACGTGTACATCGCCTGGATGCGCGCGCCGCTGAAATCCAGACCCTTCAGTTTCGGCATAAAGAGGTACTGAGCGTTCACCGTGAAGTGCTTGCCCAGGACGACGCCGGCTTCCGCCACCGTCATCGGCTTGAAGGTTTGATCCTTGAAGTTGTTCAGACCGATGTTCATGTCGTAGTCGTAGTAGGCGATACCAGTGCCGACTCGGGCATAGGTCATCGTCTCCGATTTCGAACCGCTTTGGACCTCGTAGCCGTAGGTAGCGCCGAGCGAGAAGAAGCGGTTGTTTGTCGCCGTCATTCCAATTCCGGCTACGTCGAAACCAAAGCCTGCTCGGTTCGTGCGGTCAGCTTTGCCGAGGCCAATGCCCCAGGCAAAAGACGACGAGCCAAAAATGCTTTTAATGGTTGCATCTTTCGGCATGTAGGTGCCGGCACTGATGCTGATCTGAGCCATGGCCGCGCTGCTCAACGTCACGAGTGCAAGACCAAGAATTATCCCTCGATTCATTTCTTTTCCATTGTGACAACTTTGGCCACGTAATTATTCTAGGTTATCTGAGTCCAATCCTTTACGGTTTGGGTTAAGTTTGTGCCTGTTGGGAGAAAAGCAAAAGAAGCGCCCGGAAGCGCCCGGAAGCGGCAAAGCCAGCGCAAGGAAGCGGCAAAGCCAGCGGAAGAAGAGGAAGAAGAAGCAAAGCCAGCGCAAAGAAGTGAAGCAAGGATGGAGTGAATTGTCTTTGCCATGACCGCTTCTTTAAACTTCCTGCGCTTCCCTCGCTTCTCTCGCTTCTCTCGCTTCTCTCGCTTCTGTCAGCCCTTCAGCGCACCAGCAAGCATCGTCTTCTGAATTTGTTCGCGGAAAATGAGATAGATGATCATGACCGGCAGCATGACGATCACGATTCCTGCCAGCAGCGCGCCCCAGTCACCCGCGTACTGTTGAGTGTTCGTCAGCGTCGCAATGCCAATCGGCAGCGTCCGGACATTCGAGTCTTGCGCCAAAACTAAGGCGAGCGGATACTCGTTCCACAACCCGATCGCATTGAAGATCGCGACCACCAAGATTCCCGGTTTCGCGAGGGGAAACATCACGCTCCAGAACGCGCGTGAGTGAGAACAGCCGTCGATGAACGACGCCTCGATGAGTTCATTCGGCAACTGCTCGAAGAAGCCACTGAGAACGAACACCGTGAACGCCAGCGAGTACGCCACATACACGAGGATCAAGCCGATCTTGGTGTTGAGTAGGCCCAGTCGAGCGATCAGCAAGTAGAGCGGAATGATCACGAGGAAGTTCGGGAACATCAGCCCGCCCATGAACGAATTGAGGATGAGCCGCGAGCCTTTGAACGGGTATTTGACCAGGACATACGCGGCCATCGATCCGATCGGTAAGAGGATCGCGAGGGTGCCAAGCGTCACCACGACGGAGTTAAAAAGGTTCGCGCCGATGCTGCCTTTCTCCCAGGCGTGGGCGAAGTTCACAAACTGAGGCGACTTGGGCAAGGACCACGGCGAGGCAAAGATTTCATTGCCGGTTTTGAGTGAGGAAACGAGCACCCAAAGAAACGGCACTATGATCGTGATGCCAAAGACGAGCAGCAGCAGTTTGCCGAAAAACTTCGTCATATCGCCGACGACCTCCGCGGATTCTCGGGATTTCGACCGATCACTCGCCAAACCACTGCGCCGAGCACCATCGCAATGATGAAGCTGTACACCGCGATCGCCGAAGCTTGACCCATCTGGTTCTGCTGCCACCCCTTCTTAAACATGTAAGTTAGGAAAACTTGCGTGGCATTGTCCGGACCAGCGTCGGTCAACAACTGGACCAAGGCGAATGTGCCCATGACGTTCGCGACCACATATATCACCGCGACTCTCTTGACCGACCAAAGCAACGGCCACGTGATCTTCCTGAACCGCGTCCAGCCGGAAGCGCCATCGAGCTCCGATGCCTCGATCACTTCGCCGTCGATATTGCGCAAACCCGCGCCAAAGAGCATCACGTAAAACCCAATCGCCTGCCAAACGAAGGCAATCAGAACCGCAAGATTGGCCCAACCCGTGACACCCAGCACACCATCTTTGGGAATCGGAAGATGTAGCGAACGGCATACAGAAATCAGTAGGCCGTATCGTGGGTGCAGCATGAACTGCCAAATGATGCCAACTACAACCATCGATACCACCTGCGGGAAGAGCATGATCGATTGGACAACCTTGGATGTCTTGGATGGCACCAGCAGCGCATGCGCAATCGAAACGGCGAACATGAGAATCATCAGTCCGCCGCAGATCAGGAGCAGCGACTGGTTTTTCGCCGCAGTGATCATGATCGGATCGGTCGCGTACGTCTGCAAGTTCTTCGCGCCAACGAATGCTTTGTTCGGCGAAACGCCGCGCCAATTAAACATCGAATAGTAAAAGCTCTGGACCAGCGGGAGGCCAACCAGACCCGCATACAGCAGCAGGGCTGGGCTCAAAAACCCGATGATGAATCGGGCTCGTCCCTTCATTTCCGCTTCTTCACGAGGTCGATTTCGCGCAGCGTGAGCTCCAGCGATTGGATCGAAGTGTCGGGATTGGTCACGTCGAATGGCTTACCGGTGAGGACGCGGTCCACAAAGTGGGCAATCTCGTGGTAATAACCGCCAAGGTCGCTGATATTGCCTCCGCCCTTTGCTTCCATCTTGGGGAACTCGGGCACGTAAGGCGGCTTATCCTTTTCGTAAACCGTCATGGGGCCACCATCCATGATGATCGCACCCTGCTCGAATACCGCGCGAAACGCCATCTTGAACGGAGTTCCAGGAGGCATGTTCCAGCCGCCTTCGAGGTGGCAAACCGTCTTGTCGTAAACAAAGGTCGAGAAGATGTGGCTCACGCCGCGAGCGTCGACGGTTCCCGCACTAAAGACTTCCTTCGGTTGACCCAGCAAGAAAAGTGCGTAGTCGGTGTCGTGGATGTGCATATCCAACGCACCGCCGCCGGCTTTGCTCTCGTCGGCTAGCCAGTTGTTGCTGCCCCAGTGGGGGAACTCGCCGTACCGAGTGAGGTTGATCGAGAGAAGATCGCCCAAGTTTCCGGTGATCGCGATCTGGTGAAGCAACGCGTATTCGGGCCAGAACCGGATGCAGTGCGCGATCATCAGCCGAACTCCGGCTTCTTCGCACGCCACTTTCATCTTGCGTGCTTCGTCTACGTTGAGGGCCATAGGCTTTTCGCACAGCACGTGCTTCTTCGCGGCGGCGGCTTTGAGCGTGAACTCGGCGTGGCGGTAGGTCGGAAGGCAAATGTCGATCGCGTCGACGTTAGCAGCAAGGGCATCGAAATCGGAATAGTATTTCGTGCCGTGTTCGGCCGCGAATGGCTCGCCTCGCTCCGGTGAGGAGTCGAAAACGCCCACTAGCTCGGCATCTGCGAGCTGCCCATAAACGGTGGCGTGCATGCGCCCCATGAAGCCACAACCAACAAGTCCGACGCGTAACATGTGCGAACAGAATAGCTTGAAATGGGTTCGAAATGGAACCCCGGACTCAGGTTCGGCAGGCTTCGGGCCAAGTCAAACGTTTGCAGTTCATCCAGCAAGCGCGTCAAGGACGTGGCACTGGCACGCGAGTTGGCAATGACCAATTCCCGAAGTTGACCCGATGAGCATGCCAGTGAAAGCGCGGCCCAGGGTCGAATGAACATCGAAAGCCTTCCAACAATCCATGCCGCCGCTCCGAAGCTATGAACTCTTTAGCCGCGGGGCCGCTCGTGACTCTATCGAAGATCGGAAGAATTCATTTGGACCTGGGGCAGCCTTTCTAAGTAATACTCACAACATGGAAGCGCTCCTCGATTCATGGAAAATTAATGCTCGGCTGAACCTCTACCTTCTAGAAGCCATCCCCGACGATCAGCTTCCCATCAAACTTGCCAAAGGAAAAACCGTCCTCGGCAATTTCACCCACCTCCACAATGTTCGTTTGATGTGGATAAAGGCTTCCGCCCCGAACCTGATGGATGGACTCAACAAACTCGACGAGACCGCGACCCGAGAAACCCTCACGGACGAGCTCAGCAAATCCACGAAGGCGATCCATGACCTCATCGCCTCGGCCGGAACGCCAGAAGGAAAGATCAAAGGCTTCAAGCCCCACGCTGGCGGATTCGTGGGTTACATGGTTGCGCACGAAACCTTCCACCGAACCTGCGTCGAGATTGCGCTTCGCCAAGCGGGAACACCGCTTTCGGACAAAGTCGCGTACGGCATTTGGGAGTGGGGCACCCGGTAGCCGGCGAAAATTGCTAGAATAACCGGTATGCGAAGGAGCTTACTTGGACTCGCACTCTTTTCTCTTGGCGTTATCGGCTGTTCGGGCGGTAGCTCGACCACAACCGACAACGGCGGAAATTCGCCCGTTACCGCCTCCAACGAGAAAAACGACGACTCGCGATTGAATCTTCCCCCGGCTCCCACGGATGCGCCGAAGATGGGGCCGCTGGACGTTCAAGCGTTCAAAGGTGGATACGAAATCGACTTTTACCAAAAGATGGCCGACGCCTACAACAAGGCGCATGCCGGTGCAGCGGTCAAAGTTGAGGGTGACCCCAAGGTTTGGCTCCAAATCCAGCCGAGGATGAATGCAGGCAACCCGCCCGACTTCATGTTCCCGGGCTGGGGATTCAACCACTGGGTGGCGGCCGAGGAAGGTCAGATATTTGGCCTCGAGGACGTGCTGAAGACTCCGTCCGCTGACGGAAAAACGCCGTGGAAGGACACCTTCGATCCCGACATGCTTGCACTTGGCCAGCTCGATGGCAAACAGGTTTGTCTTCCGTACTACGTCATGATGTATGGCTGGTGGTACGACCCGGACGTATTCGCGAAGAACGGGTGGACGGCTCCCAAAACATACAAGGAACTCCTCGACCTTTGCGCCAAGATCAAGGCAAAAGGCATGGCTCCCATCACCTTCCAGGGCAAGTACCCGTACTACATGATGTACGGCATGCTCATTCCGTGGGTCATCAGCGAAGGCGGTCCATCGGCGTTCCAGGCTTGCCAAAACATGGAACCTAACGCGTGGAAGTCTCCGTCTGTGCTCAAAGCCGCTCAGATGATCGAAGAGCTTCGCGATAAGGGTTACTTCGAAGATGGCGCAGTTTCGATGACGCACACCGAAGCCGAGCAGGAATTCCTCAACGGCAAAGCCGCCATGGTCCCTTGCGGAACCTGGCTTAAGACCGAAATGAAGGACCATATGAAGCCTGGTCAGAAGATCGCGTTCTTCCTTCCGCCCGTCATTGAAGGTGGCAAAGGTGACCCGACCGCGATTCAGATCGACATCGAACCGTGGATGATCCCGAGTAAGTCTAAGAATCCGCAGCTCGCCGCCGACTTCTTCAAGTTCATGACCTCACTCGACAATGCCAAGGCGTTCGTGAAAGAGAAGGGCACATTGATGGCGATCAAAGGCTCCAACGACGTCGATCTTCCCGAAGAGCTGAAGGCTCCTGCCGAAGCACTTAAGAACACCAAGTTCAAGTATTCGATCAAGTTCCGGAAGTGGTACGACACGTTCGAGCAGGAAGTCGAGGACAGCATCACTGCTTTGATCACGAAGAAGCTGACCGCTCAGCAATTCGTGGATCGAGTCGAGAAGGCAGCCGAAGCCGTTCGCGAAGATTCGACAATCAAGAAGCATCACGGCTAACGAGAGCGGCAAAGCCAGCGAAAGAAGCGAGGGAAGCGCAAGAAGCCTCCCTCGCTTTATTTTGTTTTGAGGAATTTTGGTTTTGGGGACTGACCACGCTCCGCCCCTGGGGGAGGTGCTGCGCGGTGACTTTGTCGTGCGGCGGAGGGGGTGGTTCCGGCATTCAAGGGAGTGAAAACCCCTCCCTCCAACCTAAGTCCCAGGACGTTTGACCCGGAAAAGGAACATTTGCAACCCATTGCCCTACGCATTCGCTTTCGCAAGTAGAGGATGATGAAGATATGGCTGCTTTTTCCACCATCGGCGACTCTTTCTCCGTCGTTGCAACCCTTAGTGGCGTTGCCGTAACCGTCTGGGCATTCGAGATTGCGTGTGCCCTATTGTTTCCCGCGCGGGTCGAGGCTGCACGAACTGCCGTCTCGCTCAAGACCGGCTCGTGCATTGGCATGGGCTTTCTGTCGCTCGTATTTGGAATCGTTACTTTTATGATCCTGCAGATTCCAAACCCGTTGACCAAACTTCTCGGCACCGTGCTCCTCAGTAGCTATTTCGCACTGGTTGCAATTGGCTCCAGCGGTATCGCGAAGCTCGCGGCCGAGCGAATGGCGGCTTTGAAAGGAGGAGCGAGCAACCTGTTCGATTCCTACGCCAAGGCAGCTCTATATCTTGTGATCGCGTCGATGCTCCCGCTCCTCGGTTGGTTCTTCTTCGCTCCGCTGGTTCTGCTCATTGGCGGCGGCGCAGGCATGATGGCGGTCCTCAAGATCGTCCGAGCAGAAGAGGCGGCCTAATGTCGATTTCTCGGCGCGACGCCATCATCATCGGAGGTGCGGGCCTGGGGGCCGTCGCGCTTTCCGGTTGTGGCCGAGTCGCGTCCGAGGTACGACGCCGCAAAGGCGCCGAGCCCTGGCGCGAACCCAGCGACCCAAAGACGACCCGACTCCTCGACCGTATGACCTTCGGTTGGTCTCCGGACGAGGAGAAGCTTTATGCATCTTTGGGGAAGGAAACTTATATTGAACGTCAGCTAAAAGCCGACTTCGACGAGCCGGTCGAACTCCAGATGCAGCTCGGAAGCGTTGACGCGATCAACATGGAACCGGTCGAGCTGATGGACTTTCCGCGTGAGCGCGTGATCGAAGATCTCCAATGCGCCGCCATCCTCCGTGCCACTTACGGCGCGAACCAATTGAAGGAGCGGATGGTCGACTTTTGGAGCAACCACTTTAACATTTACTCGCAAAAGAAGGACGGTGCTTTCTTTAAGGGTGTCGAGGAAGAGGAGATCATCCGCAAGTACGCGATGGGCAACTTTGGCGACATGGCGAAGGCGATGTCGAAGTCGCCCGCGATGATGATGTATCTGGACAACGAGCAGAACGTGAAAGCTCACCCGAACGAGAACTATGCTCGAGAACTGCTGGAACTGCACACGCTTGGCATTTACGGCGGCTACACCCAGAAGGATGTTCAGGAAGTTGCTCGGTGCCTCAGTGGCTGGAAAGTCGAGGATCGCCACCTCGTCACCCAGCTTTTTGCCCACGAGGGTCCGCCGGTCGCTCAGGGTCTTTTCCGGTTCGATCCGAAGGTTCATGACGACGGCGAGAAACTTGTTCTCGGCCAGGTCATTCCCGCTGGTGGCGGAATTAAGGACGGCGAACGAGTGGTCCAAATCGCGATCGATCATCCCTCGACCGCCAAGCATCTCGCCAAGAAACTGGTGCTTTTCTTCACTGGCTCTCGGTCGCAAGGACTAGAAGTTCGAGTCGCGGGAGAATATCAGCGAACGAAAGGAGACATACCGAGCATGCTGCGACCGATCCTCCAATCTGACGAAATGCTCGCCGGAGATCCGATCCTGAAGCGGCCTTTCAACTTCATGGTTGCTTGCCTGCGACGCTCAGGCGCGCTGACGGACGGTGGTCCAGCGGTCCAGGCTCATCTCAGTAAGCTCGGACAGCCGATGTACGAATGGCCCATGCCCGATGGCTATCCGGTCGACCAGCTTAATTGGGCCAATATCGTCTTGCCCCGGTGGCAGTTCGCCTACGATCTCGCCTTCGGCAAGATCGCCAACACCACCATTCAGGCCGATTCCTTGCCGATGATCGAGAAGATCGTCGGCGAAGGAAGCGGCCTCACCAAACAGCGCATGCGGCTGCTCGCCAACCACCTCGCCGCTCCGGAGTTTCAATATGCCTGACACCTCCTGCGATAGCTACAAATTCGCGATGTCGCGCCGATCGGCCCTCAAGATGGGCGCGATTGGCCTCGTCCCCTGGCTGCTCTCCGCCAGCGCCCTCAGCCAAGTAAAGCTGAGTAAGAACCGGGGCCACACGTTGGTCGTTCTATTCCTTCGCGGTGGCTCGGACGGGCTCAATATGCTGGTGCCGTACGCGGATGACGCCTACTACCGCGCTCGCCCCAGTCTTGCCATCGCAAAACCCAACGATGCGACGAAGAAAGAAGGCGCTCGGGCAGTAAAGGTGAACGACTACTTCGGCCTTCACCCTTCCCTTGCTCCTCTCAAGCATTGGTACGACGAGGGCTCGCTCGCGTTGGTCCACGCGGTTGGCTCGCAAGACATGACACGTTCTCACTTCGAGGCAATGTCGGCAATGGAGCGAGGCGCCGCGACCGGCCACGCCGGAGACCCCAGCGGCTGGCTGGCCCGCTATCTCATCAAAACGGCTTCGGCTGAAGACACTCCATTAAGGTCCGTCGCCTGGGCCGAACGCATGCCCGATTCTTTACGCGGCGCGCCAGCGCCCGTCGTGGTTCAGTCCATCACCGACTTCCATCTCGCCACCGATGACGAATTCATCGAGGACTTGAAACGGCAGTATCAATCCTCGCCGGCAGGCACAGGAAGCTTGATGCATTCGGCGGGGGCGAACACGCTGGATGCTCTCTCGAAGATCGAAAGCCTCGATCCCAAAAACTACAAAGCTTCTGGCGGGGCGCTGTATCCAACGACGCCCCTCGGCAATGGTTTCCGCGAAGTCGCCTGCATGATGAAGTCCGACCTCGGACTCGAGATCGCTTGCTTAGAAGACACCGGTTGGGACTCCCATTTCGCCCAAGGTTCGGACACAGGAATCCACGCCAACGGCCTCAGCAATGTGGCGAAGACGGTCGATGCGTTCATGCGCGACTTGGGTCCGAAGGCAACGGAAATGACGTTGATCGTGATGACCGAATTCGGCCGCCGCGTTCAAGAGAATGCCAGCCTAGGCACCGACCACGGCCGTGCTAGCGTGATGATGGCGTTCGGCGACGTCCCGGGTGGCAAGATTCTTGGCGACTGGCCGGGCATCGCACCACATCAGCTGGACGCAGATGGCGATCTCAAACCGGTGAACGATTACCGAAAAGTGCTGACCGACTTCCTCTCGCCGAAGATGCCGGAGATAGTCGGAATTTGGAGTTGATTTGGGAGCTGTGAGCATCCTTCCTTTCGGGAATTAGTCGGAGAAGGTCTGCGACCCGCAAGGGGTCGGAATCAATCGCGAACCGTTCCGGGGGTCTTCGACCACCCGGCTAAGAAGCTGTGACCCTTCGGGTCAGGATTCGCATGGAAGAAAAGCCCTTCTCGATCTTAGAAATCACCCTCTCTTGAGGAGTGCGTGTCATAGAGAAATATGGATTTGACTTCTTTGGACCCTTGCGGTCCCAGCCTGTTAGCCGGTGTGTGCTCGCACCACCGGTTGGATAAGAAAAGTGCCGACCCAGTGCGGGTCGCAGATTCCATATAATGCCATTCAAATGCGTTCAACCTATCTCAGTCTCTACTATCATGTCGTCTTCAGCACCAAACATCGCCAACCATTCTTGACCGATGAATTCCGGCAGCGCATGTTCGAATATCTCGGCGGCACGGTGGGTGGTCTTGGCGCGGTTTCAATTCGCGTCGGTGGCATGCCCGATCACGTTCACTTGCTCATCCAAACAAATGCGACAATCGCAGTCGCCAACCTTGTACGAGAGATCAAAAAGGCTTCGACCAATTGGATTCGGTCTGAGATACCCGAATTTTCTTGGCAAGTCGGCTATGGTGCGTTTACCGTAAGTGCTGAGAGGCTTAGCGGACTCGCGAAGTACATCGACAATCAAGAAGAGCATCACAAGACGATGACTTTTGAAGAGGAAAGAATCATGCTCTTCCGATTGGCAAATATTGAGTTCGATCCGGACGAACTCGACTAGTGTTAACACCAAAAGTAAACTCCCACCATGAACGAAGACGTGGCCCTCTGGGAAGAGTCCGCCCAAGCCTGGATCAACCACCTCGGCAACCGAGGCGACCAATCGCGTCAGTTCATGGACCCACGCGTCCACCGTGCCTTCGGGGACGTCCAAGGCAAGAGAATCCTCGACATCGGATCCGGCGAGGGACGATTCACTCGTCAACTGGCCGAACGCGGCGCCGATGTCATCGGCCTCGAACCAACGCCGAAACTAAGAGAACAAGCAGAGAAAATTGGCGGAGCCACCTATATCGAGGGTCAAGGTGAGAAACTCCCCTTCGACGACAAAACCTTCGATGCCGTGCTGTTCTATCTCGTGCTCATCGACATCGAGCCGTTCGAGCCTGCGCTTGAGGAAGCTTTCCGCGTCCTCAAGCCCGGCGGACGGTGCATCGTGGTGAATTCAACTAGTATGAATACGGCGTCTAACCGACTCTGGGAGCGGAATAACGACGGTAGGCGGTCGGCCTGGTTAGTCGAACACTACGGAACGAGGCAGCGAGTAATCGCTGAATGGAACGGGATCCGAGTTAACAACTACCACCGGCCGCTCTCCACTTATTTCCGGGCGTTCCTCGTCACCGGATTTCTGCTCCGAGACTTCCAAGAGTCGCTGCCCACCGAGCAAGAAGTAGCCGCAGTCCCCGACCTCGCGAATCACAACATCTGCCCCTTCTTCAATCTCCAAGTCTGGGAAAAGCCCCGCTAATGGAACTGCCCCGATCCGAAGGATCGCATATAGTAGCCAGGGTGTCGGAGCGAGGTACGAGCCCAGACCCCTGGAAGAATGCAATATTGCTCAATTCCTAGGAGCGAAGCGACCCCGCCGATAGGCGGTAAATAGAAACGCGAAGAAGTATTGAAGTGGCTGACTACCCATCAAACAGAAATCGTTTGACGCCACTCCTCACCGCCAATTCTCTGGTAAATTCCACCCATCTATGCTGCTGAAAGGAATTAATTATTGGTGCTTCCCAGGCTCATTCGAGGACAAGGTTTGTCCGTTCGACGCGATCAAAATGGCGAAGCAAACTGGCTACGAAGCCCTTGAACTCTGTATCGGCGAAACCGGCACCCAGTTCGGACTCGACGCCACCGAGCAGAAGTGCAAAGAGCTGGTCGAAGCCGCCGGAACTGAAGGAATTGTGCTCAAGACCACCGCTTCGGGACTCTATTGGGGACGCAGCATGGGCGACCCGGACGCAGGCGTTCGAGCCCAAGCCAAGGACGATCTGAAGCGAATGCTCCAGATTTCGAGTTGGCTTGGCTGCAAAGTCCACCTCACCATCCCGGCCGCCGTCGACGTTTTCTTCCTCCCCGACCGCCCAACCCATGACTACGGCGACTGCATGAAGTACGCCGCCGAAGGCATCGGTGAGCTCCTGCCTCACGCCGAAGCATGTGGCGTAAAGATGGGCATCGAGAACGTGTGGAACAAGATGTTGATCACGATCGGAGAAATGGATTCGTTCATCAGCCAGTTCAATTCGCCATTCGTCGGGTGCCTTTTCGACGTTGGAAACGTGATGCCGTTTGGCTATCCCGAAATGTGGATCCGCAACCTGAAGGACAAAATCGTCGCGATCCACTTCAAGGATTTCCGCAAGTCGGTCGGCACGGCCGAAGGTTTCGTCGACCTCCTCGAAGGCGATGTCAACTTCCCCGAAGTGGTAAAAGCACTGAACGAAATCGGATTCGACGGCCCGGTTGTCGCCGAGATGATTCCGCACTATAAGCTTTTCCCCGTGGCCCGCGTCGAGAACACTTCGAACGCGATGGACTACATTCTGGGTAGGAAGTAATCCAAAATAGCCCTTCCCCTTGCTCTTTGGGAGGGGGAAGGGTTGGGATGGGGGTTGCTACAATATCCCTATGCCCCTCACGCCCAATCATCCCTGGCGTGACCGCCTCCCGAAAGCTCCTCTTGACCTCGAATCCACCGCCCAGAAAACCGGCGTCCAAAGCGTCTTCGACTGGATCGAGCTCTTCAACGGATTCCAGGCCGAACTCCCAGAACCTTATGCCGAAATCGACGTTCTCGATGGTCCGCACGCGGACGTCGCTTGCGAAGCATTAAGATCCCTCAAACGAAATCCAAGACTCGTCCGCTTTGCCGGGGTCGATATGGCTGGTAACCGACTCTGGAACGTCAATCCGGTGCTGAAAGAAATCGCCCGGCACGTCTATCCCGGGACCGCCCTCGATCTCGGTTGCGGAGCGGGCCGAGATGCTGTTTGGTTAGCAGCCAACGGTTGGGAAGTCACCGCTGTCGACCGCCTTGAATCCAACATCGAGACATTGCGAAAACTACGACAAGCCTACGCGGAGAATGATCCAATCCATTGGGTCCAAGCGAACCTACACGAATACCCGCCCGAGCACGATTTCAACCTCGTGTTGCTGCACTTCTGTTGGGATCCTCAGTACTTTGAACTGGCCAAAAGCTGCGTAAAACCCCAAGGATTGCTCAGTGTTCTTGCCCATTCCTCGACGCACGTTCGGTGTTTCGCCGGGCCACGCAGCGCGAAAATCCTCGTGCCAGAAAGCTTAAAGACAGAAGGCTTCGAGGTCCTTTGTACTGAGGAGCATTGGGCTAGAGACCGGCACTTTGTTTCAGTTGTGCTGCAACGACATTAGCTGAATCGTATTCCACGCTGGTCTTCGGAACCCGCTTATTCGGGTCGATCGTGAGCACATTCTCGGGGTTCGTAAGCCGAGAGAAGACGAAACATTTCATCGTGGACAGTGGTGCGGTTCGGTCTCCCAATCCATTTGTGCTCTTTTGACTTGACCAAAATCGCATCGCCATTTCTCCATCCGTCGTGGTGTCCCATCCGAGGAATACGACCGAGTGGCCGTAGCCATTCTTCCAGTCGAGATTGCAGAAGTCGCCGGGACGCGCGTCGAGCGGATCGATGCGGACTCCCATATTCGAGAACATCGACAGGGCAAATAGCGAGCCTGGCCCGTCCGCGTTCCAGCACCCCCACATCTTCGACATATCCTCGCGCAAGTTGCCCTTGGAATCCTGCATGCGTAGGGCTTCGATTTGGTCAGAATTAATCTGGCTTCGTATTGATACGGTTGCGGTGTCCAACGCGCCAATGAACGCGGCATAGGATGCACCCGAACAATAGCTCGACTTCCGCTGGGGGGTGATGATCGAGGAGTTCGCGAGCTTGAGCGGAATGCCAATCGGAGATGCCGGAGGGTTGGCTCCCGATCGCATAAAATAGCCACCACCCTTTGGCGCGCTGGCCTGAATCTCATCGATGGCCATCAAGACGGCTTGATTGGTTTCGGGAGCTTCCTGGCCATAAACGGCCTGGTGGTTGACGTTATACATCGGCAGACGCACGGCCACAAATGCGGCGGTTGTTACAAGGAAAGGAAACATAGTTTAGGTCACGGGAGTCCCTAAGCACCCGGCCGACAGCGTCAGACCGGCGAATTGCACAAACATGCCAAACACTAACAAAAGGTGTTAGGTACGGAAGGAACATAAAGATGGTCGGGTCGCTTCGGAAATCCTGAAGGGCAAATTATCCACACTCGCGGAGATCCACTGATGGACACGACCAGCCAGTCTAAAGACAAACGATCGACTTCGGGGAATAGTTCCTAGGACCCGCTCATCATGCCGTTATGCGCCGTCTCGGGACATCGATGCGCGAAATTCTTCGGCGGGTTCGGCAACCCACATGATTCGTTTGCCGCAGGCGCTTTCGAACAAAGTTCCGTCTCCAATGACCTCGACGATGTGTCCATCTTTGTGTCGAACATATGCGCTTCGGTGTCGAGAATACGCCGGATCTAACGGATTCGCCAGAAAAGACTCGAGCCAGGATTGCCACATGTCATGCCTGCCTTCGGGATAAATGTCGAGAAAGGGTGTGCCGATCAATTCGTCGGCGAAGTAGCCAAAGATGCGGCATGCCATCTCATTGGCATAACGAATCTCACCCTCCAGATTAATAATCATGATCGCTCGAGGAACCTTGTTCAGGGCAATCAAGAGTTCGGCGTCTTGCTCTTTGGCCTCACCCAACTGTGTTTTCAACAGCGTGATCTCACTTTGAAGTTCAATGACGCCTTCTCGAGCCCTGGCATCCAGGTATTTCGCCACCAACTCGGTTCGGTTTAGCGGCCCAAGCTTGATCCGAATTCGACCCCAGTAAGTTGCAATGGTCGCCAGACTGATGCCGAGTTCGATCGCGATTGCCTGATCGGTCAATCCCTTGGAGGCCAGCACCAATAGCTGAAGTTCCCTCTGGCTCAATCCGCTTTGAACATCCGGACTCGAGCGTCTCGACATGGCCTGATTATAAACGATGTCGTTGGATCTGATGACGCAGGACCACTGACTTTACTCCGATGGCATGGAATACATGACGTCTAAATGGCTACGTGGGCCAGCGAACAATAGCCGGTACATTTACATATGTACACTTGTCGATGGAATTCAACGATGCGTTTCCTCGGCTTCCCCGCGCAATCACTCTTCGCGACAGGACGTAGCGAAGCTCTGCCGGGCAGCAGATATGATGAACGTATTGATAAAGATTTCAGAGAGCCTCGATAAGCGCCAGGTGGAAGATTTTCTGGCCGGACTCCGAATACCGAATCTGGACTTCCAAACTCAAGACGAGTCTAGTGAGGAGGCAGCAGCGTTTCGCATCAAAGTCGAACCGGCTAGCCACCACTGGAATCAGGACGAGATCAACATCCCCTGCAAGGTGTTGCCCGAGTCAGTATTGCTTTTCAATTCGGAAGCGGACGTCAATGTCGAGCCAAAAGTGATTTACACCACGGACCACTCGGCCCGGGCCGAAGCAAATCTGGAGAGTTTCAAACGAATGCGACCCTATGGATTTGCTGGGGCAGTTGTTGTCGAAGACACACAAATTACATCGGAAAAGGACGTATGGAAAGATAAGAGCCATCCATTCGTCAACCAGGTTGCAGCCGCAGTCTTAGCGACAAGAGCAAATTTGATCATCGCGAACTTTGACTGTTCGGCCGCGAAGCAGGTGGCACGGAAGTTGGCTGGGTTAGCCCAGCTCACCAAACCCAATCGGTGTCACGTGCTGATATTAAAAGCTTAATGACCGCTCCAATAAACCCCACATGCATTCCCCTCGGGTGCCCAATGGCCCGGGGGACTTTTTTGTACCGGGTACCCTATGGGGGAATTAGGAGTTTGGACCTAGCGTGATCGATATTCAACAGCTTCTTTCGGTACTCCCCCACCGATACCCGATCCTTCTTGTCGATCGGATTCTCGAGATCAGCGAAGATCATATGAGATGCAAGGGGCTCAAGAACGTCTCAATCAATGAGCCATATTTTCAGGGTCACTACCCGGGCATTCCGATTATGCCGGGCGTGCTGATTCTTGAATCCATGGCCCAGGTTGGAGCCGCCTTATTGATGACGACCCCTTCGCTTGCCGGCAAGATCCCCTTGATCGGTTCGATCGAAGAGGCCAAATTCCGCAAGGTTGTCAAACCGGGCGACCAATTAATTCACGAAGTCGAAATCCTCAAATTCCGAGGCGACATCGGAAAAATGAGAGGCTTTGCAAGGGTCAATGGCGACGTAGTTGCCGAAATGACCATGGTTTTTAAGATGGCTCCAAGGGACATGTAATTGGCCAAGATTCACCCGCTCGCATATGTGGATCCAAAGGCGGAATTAGCAGACGACGTGGTCGTCGGCCCCTTCTCGTTTATCGAAGCTGGCGCCGTAGTTGGCGCTGGCACCGTCATCGATTCGCATGCGACGATCAAGCACTCGACGACGCTCGGAATTGACAACTATGTTGGCCAAGGCAGCGTCATCGGCGGAGATCCCCAGGATCGCAAATACGCGGGCGAGCCAACCTTCCTCACCATTGGCGATCGCAACGTCTTCCGCGAGTACGTCACGCTCCACCGAGCAACCGGTGAAGGGAAGTCCACCATTATCGGAGACGATTGTTTCATCATGGCGTACTGCCACGTGGGACACAACTGCCACGTGCACAACCGCGTCACGATCGCGAACTCAGTCGGAGTCGCGGGCCACGTCACCATCGAAGAGTTGGTGAACATCGGCGGCATGTCGGGTATTCACCAGTTTTGCCGCATTGGCAAAGTCGCCATGGTCGGTGGCTTCACCAAGATTACGCGCGATGTGCCTCCGTTCTGCCTCGTCGACGGCGCCGAAGAAGAGGTAAGAGATATCAACGCCGTCGGACTTCGCCGCCTTGGCGTCACACAAGATGAGCGATTGGCTCTCCACAAGGCGTGCAAGCTTTTGTTTAAATCCAAGATTGGACTTTCGAACGCCCTCGAAATCGTCCGTGAGGAAGTGATGCAGACCGAGGAAGTCCAGTACCTCATCAAGTTCGAGGAGCGCCGATTTAGCGGTCGCAACGGCCGCGGCGACCAACGCTGATGCGCGTTCTCTTCTCCGCCGGTGAGGCCTCAGGCGATCTCTACGCCGCCTCGCTCACCCGAGAACTGCTTCATCTCGATCCTTCGCTCTCGATTGGTGGAATTGGCGGATCTCGTTTCCAGCAAGTCGCAACTGAACCGCTGATCGCCAACTCATCGACCTGGGGCGCAATATCGATCACTCAATCCTTTCGAGAAGGCTTCAGCATTCTTCGCCACTACCTTGCGTTCAAGCGGACGCTCAGAACCGAGAAGCCGGGCATCTTCGTTCCCATCGACTTCGGATTCGCAAACATCCGCTTCTGCCGCGAGGCCAAGACCGCAGGCTGGAAGATCGTGTATTTTGTCCCGCCCGGTTCATGGCGTCGCGACCGGCAAGGTGAGGACGTACCGAAGCTTGCTGACGCCATCGTTACGCCGTTCCCGTGGAGCGCCGAGATATTGAAGGGCATGGGAGCGAACGTCCACTTCTACGGGCATCCGCTGAAGCAGATCCATAAGGAGCTGATCGAGACCGATTTTCCTCGCGAGGGACTGGCCGTGCTCCCGGGTTCGAGACGATCTGAGTTGGAGCAGCTACTTCCCGTCGTTCGTCAGGCAGTTTCGGACTATCCGGGTCTCATTCGACTCCCCGTGCCAAAGACCTTCGTTCCCTACACCATTTCAAAGTGGCTTCGACACAAGGACCAGGTCATTAACGGAGCCAAAACTGGTGCGGTAATGCATACACTTCGCTCAAGTGAAGCCGGCATTATCTGCAGTGGAACCGCAACGCTGGAGGCAGCTCTTGCCCGCACCCCAATGACGGTCATTTACAAAGTCTCGAAGATGGTGGAGATCGAAACCAAGATCATTGGATTCAAGCGTCCGCAGTTCGTAAGCCAACCCAATATCCTCCTCCAGCGCGAAGTCGTGCCGGAGCTGCTTCAGGAGGGTCTCAGCGTCGACTCGCTCAGGCGATCAATCGACGAAATCCAAACCGACGCCGTCGCCCAGAAGCAGCGTCTCGGCTTTGAAGAAATCAGTGAACTGCTCGGCGGCGACGATTGCATCTCGCGAACCGCCGAACTTATTCTTGGAGCTTAGGAAGCTACCCGAGCGTAGTCCCCATTGATAATCCGCTCATAGGCCCCGCTCTGCACCCATCGTTCCAATTCCTGCGTGCGATGCACCGGCATCGGATGCGTCAGTGTTTTGCCAAGAGTGGCAAACAAGACAACCTTGCCCAGTTTGTCGAGCGAGTCTGCATCCTGGTAGGCCCGGGCTTGATCCATAAAGGCATCCTGGTTCAGTTCGTGCGAGAGGCGTGAGGGTCCAGCGGCAAGCTTGATGAGCGATTGAATCGAATCTGACATGTCTTGGGAAACCAACATTCCTGCCCGGTCGCAAGAAAACTCGGACTGGCGCGACCACTCGAAAAAGGCCAGATACAACGCGTAGGTTGCAATATCCGAAAATCCCATCGAACGCCGCCCCAGGAGCTCGAGCAACGGAAAGAGCAGGTAACCCACCGACCGGTAGAGGACGTGATTGGACTTGATGTGTCCAAGTTCGTGACCCATGATAAAGTACAGTTCTTCGTCGGTCATCGTGTCGATCATCGACGAACGAAGCGTCACATAAGGTCGTTCGACGCCACCGGCAAAGGCGTTCGGGAATGGGTTGTTGGATACGTACAGTTCCGGCTCGGGCATGTCCATCACCTTGCACGATTCGCGCATGATGTTGTACAGCGTGGGATATTGGTTTGGTCCGCAACGGATCGAGCTGCTCATGTTGTAGCAGTACAGCCACCGGTCGATTCCGACTTCGTAGAACTTCGAAACGAGCTGCGGTACGAGCGGCAAACTCTTCAGTTTGTCCAGTGCCCATTTGTCGGCATCGCTGACAAAAGCGTCTGCCGTGATGCCGGTTAAGATCTTTCGTTCACTCATATGTGAAATAGGATACGCCTACAACCCGAATGGGTTGCAGGCGTAATTCCTTGGTCTGAACTTGGGGAAATGTCAGGCCGCCAGCGCGATCTTGGTTTCGCGCAGACTTACGTTCACTTCAATCGACCCAATGCCGTCGAAGGTGAACGGAATCACCAACGTGGGAACGTTAAAGGTCGAGATTCGGATATTGTTGCCCCGAACGAGCGTTGGAGGCGTAATGTTGCACACCATGCCCTTGCCTGAGAAGATCGACGAACTGTTTCCCGTGATCATATTTCCAAGTTCCGAGATCGCGGATGCGACCATTTGGTCAAACACTTTTGGAGTTGTGCCCATCATCAGTTCAGCAATCTTCAGCGCCGTGTCTTTGGACATGCTATACATGACCAATCCCTCAAGATCGCCGTTGACTCCACACAAGATGTTGACGGGGAGTGCAGTAAACAAAACCTGCTTCGCCGACAAATCCCCCCGGATCGGCTGAGCGCCCATGATCATCTCCGCAACCGAAGTCGCTGCTTCGGCGAAGGGAGCAATAAACTCTGCTTTCATTTCTCTCTTTATCCTTATAGGTACTTTTTCGTTACGCCGCATGCCGGCGAATAACTTCCAGGACCTTTTCAGCCTGGAATGGCTTGGTGATGAACTCCTTGGCCCCCGCTTGGAGTGCTTCTACCATTAAATTCTGTTGACCCATTGCCGAGCACATTACGACCGTTGCATTTGGGTCATTACCCTTGATCGCCTTCAGCGCTTCGATACCGTCCATCTCGGGCATGGTGATATCCATGGTAACGAGATCGGGCTTCAAATCATCGTACAGAGCCACCGACTCCACACCGTTTGCTGCCTCGCCAACGACTTCAAATCCCGCATCGGTCAGGATGCGTTTCAATGTGACGCGCATGAAAAGCGCGTCATCCGTAATTAAGATGCGTTTTGCCATACTTTCTCCTCGCAGGGTTTCATGTAGAAATAAGGTTTCGGACATTCGAACCCAATATCCCGATTGTTAAAGATGCGTTCGCTGCTGCCTATGAAAAGGTAGCCACCGGGGCGCAACGCATTGTAGAAACGTCGAAAGATCTGATCTTTTGCCTCGTCGACAAAATAGATCAGAACGTTGCGGCATACAATCAGATCGTAATTCGACCCATAAGGGTCTGCCAACAAGTTGTGCTTTTGGAAGGTGAGGTAATTCTTGAGCTGAGGAACGACTTCGGCGCCGTCATCGGTTTGTACGAAATATTTGTCGAATTCCTGCGGAATGATCCGCGCTTCCATTCGGTTGAAGTGGCCCTTTTTCGCTTGTTCGAGGGCACTCGAGTCGATATCGGTACAGTGAATTTTGTGAAATTTTCCAGGACTAAACTTGTCGAAAACGGCAGCCAGGCTGTAAGCTTCCGCGCCTACCGAGCAGCCTGCGCTCCACGCTTTGATGCCACGACCCTGAGGAACCAGTTCGTTCTTCACCAACTTCTCGAGGTCGCGCCAAAGTTCAGGATTTCGGAAGAGCTCCGTCACATTAATGGCCAGGCGATCTAAAAACCAGACTTGCTCGTCGCGATTGTCCAGCACGAGTCGGGACAGTGCTTCAAAATCTTCGACTCGCCGCTGATCGGCAAGCATCAAGATCTGTCTCTGAAGCTGATTCTGTTTATAAAGGTTGAAGTCGATACCGGTCTGTTCGCGGAACTTTCGGTAGAACGTGAGCCACTGAATGTCGTTAGGCGCTTGCACGTTTTCCTCCGGTCAGCATGGCGGCAATGGCCGTACCCATTTGGTCAATTGGAAACTCAGCGTCGATGACGCCCGCGTCCTTCGCTGCCTTGGGCATGCCGTAGACAACGCATGTTGACGCGTCTTCGCCAAAAACAGTGGCTCCGCGTTGTTTCAGCGCTTTGGCCCCAGCGGTACCGTCCTTACCCATTCCCGTCAAAATTGCAACCAAACAATCCTTACCTAGGTATTGCGCGGCAGTTTCGAAGAGATAATCCGCGCAAGGCTTGACTCCATTGCGATCCGGGCCATCGTTAAGTACAACCCGATTGCCCTTCGCCACTTGCAAGTGTTTGCCTCCTGGTGCAAGGAGCGCAACGCCAGGTTCGATGCAGTCGCCGTCTTGCGCTTCTCGCACTTTAAAGACTCCGATCTTGTCGAGACGCTCGGCGAGGCTACGAGTGAATCCCGCTGGCATGTGCTGCACCATCAGGCACGGGACCATCAAATTCTTCGGGAGTGTCTCGAAGAGCGTCATGAGGGCCTTCGGGCCCCCGGTCGAGCTCGCGATGAGAAGAGTTTGCTGTCCCGAGACTTTAGGGGCAGGGGTCGATGCAACCCTTGCCGGCCTTGGTGGGCGAACGCGCTGCAAACGAACCGTTGCTGCGGTGCGCACTTTGGGTACAAGTTCGAGAAAGATTTTGGAGAGAGTCTCTCCGGTGATGACATCTGGCTTGCAAGCAAAATCGACGGCGCCAAGTTCGAGCGCGATCATGGTTGCATCGGCTCCCATCGAGGTCAATGTGGAGAACATGACGACTGGAGTTGGTGCTTGCTCCATCACATCCTTCAATGCCATGAGGCCGTTCTTGCGCGGCATCTCGATGTCCATCGTAACCACATCGGGTTTCAATTCGCGAATCTTATCGACCACCTCTTCGCCACTCGCGGCGACACCGCAGACTTCGAGATCTGCTTCTTTATTGAGGGCGTCCGAAAGAACTCGGCGCATAAAGATGGAGTCGTCGACAACCAGAACTCGGGTCAAGGCTATGCTGCCTCCGAGAAAGTATCGAATCCGCTCTCTTTAACTTCTTGCAATGCGGCCTCAGCCAAAGCCTGAAGCATGTCTTCGTCAATCCCTAACCGGGCAAATGCCTGTTCGTCACGACCGAAAGTCACGCTGGCCAAACCCTCAGAAATCCCGTTTTCTCGAACAAGCATGTCGGCAACGTGAATGATATCGGTCAGCCGATCGTAGCCTTCAATATCCGATGGCCGGTGATGGTAGCGAATGCTCTGACAATAAGACTTGGGAAGATTCCAACTTTCCGCAAGAGCGGCGCCGAGTTCGGCATGGTCGAAGCCGAAGTTCTCTCGTTCCAGAACATCGAATGCTCGCTGATCGAAATGGGCCAACTCGACGACCGATTTGTACTCGTCTTCCAAGGTTAGATAAAGAGCAACCGTTCCCATATCGTGCAGCAGGCTGATGCAAAATGCCTGTTCGGCGTCGGCGCAGGATAGGTGGTGTGAAAGCTTCTTGCTCAAGGTCGCAGAGGTCAAACAATGGCTCCAGAGCTGTTTGGGGCTGAGGCCCTTGCCTTTCAAGGCAACGTTTAGCCAAGGGAAGCTCGCGGCGACGAGCGAAAGGCTCTTGGTTGTTCGCATTCCCAATACGACAACCGCCTCTTGTATGGAATGGACATCCCGGGCCATTCCATAGAACGCTGAATTTGCCAGCCGAAGGACTCGTGCGCTGAGACTTGGATCTCGTGAAAGTGTTGCCGCAACCGTCGAGGCACTCGACTCGGCCTGATCGGCTACTCTAATGACTTCGAATGCTACGTCTGGCATCGAAGGCAGATCGCTTGCGCGTTTAATAACGTCTTTAACTTCCCACATGGCCCTATCCCTGGTTTCCATGCATGGATTGCCACACCCAGCAATATAACCGCAAGGTAGAAATACCAGTACCCGCCATTTTGCTAACAGCGGCGTCGCGCTTGGCAAGCGAACTCAAGGTTGGTAAACTAACGTCATGGCTCCGATGGACTTTGCGCTTGTACGGCACGCCCTCAATCTGGCAAAGAACACCGGAATGGACGAGGTTGATCTGGAGATCGGCGAATCGAAATTTCATGCCGTTCTCGATGAGAAATCTGCCAAACCTGCAACGAAGCCGAAGGCCACCACGGCAGCGTCGAGCAAGCAGGAAGAACCTGCCAGCAAAGTGAAAGCCATCAAAAGCCACAATGTGGGCATCTATCGAGATCAGGGCCACCACCTCAAGGTCGGCCAGGAGATCAATGTCGGCGATGTGATCGGCGCAGTTGTAGCCCTTGGCATTGCCAACGACGTCGTCTCCACGGTTCAAGGAAAGATTGCAGAGGTAAATGTCCTAGATTCAGAAGCGGTCGAGTACGGCCAGATACTGGTCGTCGTGGAGGTCGAATGAAGCGTGGCCAAACCCTCGTTGCCAGCCTGATCGTCATTGTCATCATCCTCATCGCGGCTGCCGTCATCTATGGCGGATTCGCGGGAGCCAAGCCAACCCCCAAGGCCGACGGCCGCGGCAAAACGGTTCTTGGAAATGCACGCGCCAGCGCGCAAGACGAAGTCTGCCGAAGCAACATCGCTCAAGTTCGCGCTCTTTTGGAAACCGCTAAGGCCGGTGACGACGAATTCAAGCCGAAGACGGTTGCCGAAATCCCAGGAGCCGCCGCAGTTTCCACCTGTCCTGTTGGCCATGAGCCGTACACCATCGACGAAGAAGGCAAAGTCCACTGCCCGCACCTCGGTCACGAAAAGTTTTAATCCCCTCCACCCTCCATGCTCAAGAAAGTCCTCATTGCCAATCGCGGAGAGATCGCCTGCCGAGTCATTCGTGCTTGCCGCGAACTCGGCGTCAAAAGCGTTGCCATCTACTCCGAAGCCGACCGCGAAAGCCTTCACGTTAAACTCGCCGATGAGGCCATTTGCGTGGGCGCAGGTACCAACACGGATTCGTATCTCAACCTTGCCAACGTGCTGATGGCAACTCAGATCAGTGGAGCCGAAGCCGTGCACCCCGGTTATGGTTACTTCAGCGAGCGGGCAAACTTTGCGGTTGCACTCGAAGCCCTGGGAGTCAAATTCATAGGACCTCCCACTGGCGCAATTGAATCGATGGGCGATAAGGCCAGTGCCAAGAAAGCGGCGATCGCGGCTAAATGTCCGGTTGTCCCCGGTTCGGATGGTCCCGTTCCGACCGACGTCGAAGCCCTCAAAGTCTCGGAGAAGATCGGCTATCCGGTTCTCCTCAAGGCCGTCGCTGGTGGCGGAGGACGTGGAATTCGACGCGTTAATTCTCCTGAAGAGCTCGGCGACGCATGGCGAATCGCCACCGCCGAAGCTCAGGCCTCGTTTGGCTCCGGCGAGATGCTCGTCGAGAAGTTTGTCGAGAACCCCCGCCACGTCGAGATTCAAGTCTTTGGCGACCAACACGGCAACATGGTCTACTTGGGTGAACGCGAATGCTCCATTCAAAATCTTCGCCACCAAAAGATTGTCGAAGAAGCGCCATACGCTCAGCTTCCCGAACGAGTGCGGAAGAAAATGGGTGAGGCCGCCGTCCGAGTGGCGAAGAGCGTTGGCTATCAAAACGCGGGAACGGTCGAGTTCCTCGTGGACGATAAGTTCAACTTTTACTTCCTAGAGATGAACACAAGACTTCAGGTCGAGCATCCGGTAACCGAAGAAGTGACCGGATGCGATCTGGTTTATATGATGCTTCGCACCACCAGCGGAGAGAAGCTTCCGCTCAAGCAAGCGAACATCGAACTCAAGGGACACTCGATCGAAGTTCGAATCACGGCTCAAGACCCCGACAACGATTTCTCACCTTCGACCGGGACTATTACCGGCTGGCGGGCACCGATGGGCCGAGGCGTCCGGATGGAAAGCCATTGCTATGCGGGCTTCACCGTCTCCCCGTTCTACGACCCGCTATTGGCCAAGCTCATCGTCTGGGGTGAGGATCGCGCGGACGCCGTGCGGAAGTTGCAGGCCGCCCTTCACGAATTCGAAGTCGAAGGAATCTCGACCAACATCCCGTTCCTTCGCCGCCTTTGCGCCACTCCCTCGTGGGTTAAAGGTGAGTTCGATACTGGCTTCGTCCCCAAGTTCCTGGATGGCGAGGCTACCTAGGATGGTTGATTCATTCCTTTGGAGTGCGCGAATTCATTCGCGCTTTGTCCTGCGAGATTTATCACGCTGTAATCGCTGCTCGCTCGCACCAAACTGCGGAGGCGACCGATGAACCCATTTGCCTGGCGGCGCATCGCCCGCGAGTGCGCGCTTCGAGCCATTTACACCGCCGACCTGGGCCAAGGAACTCTCGGGGACGCCCTCAATTTGGTCCTAGACTCTCTTGAAGACGAGGAGCAATCGGAAGACCTCCTTGAGGAAGTCGAACTTACCGACGCTCTCCTCGACCTCATTTCTCGTTTCGCGCGTAAGCTCGCCGAGGGAACCTGGCAGAGCCGCGTCGCCTTGGACCGTGCCATCTCGGCCGCGATCCCGGATTACGATTTCAGTCGGCTCGCCTTGGTCGACCGCACTGTTCTTCGTCTGGCCCTCTACGAGCTCAAAGAGATTCCGTACATCCCGCCCGCGGTAACCCTCAACGAAGCCATCGAGATGGCCAAGAAGTACTCGACGACCGAGAGCGGTAAGTTCGTGAATGGTGTGCTTCACACCCTGCTACAGCAAACGGACAAAAGAGATTTCGACCCTAAATCTGCGCCGAATGACCCCGACCTCGGCGAGATCGAGAAGATTATCAAAGCCCCGGCCCCAGTCATCGAGGAAGAGACTGTGGACGCCGACTCGGAAGAAGGGAAGATTGCCAAACGATGGGGAGTTTGGAAAGTGAAAGGAGAAAAAGAATGATTTTGGATGGATTGGCTTTATCGAAACAATTGCGGATTGAACTGAAAGAAAGGGTCGATCGGCTACGAGAGCGAGGCGTTGTCCCGCGGCTCGACGTGATCGTCGCTGCCCAAGATCCTGCTTCGGTCGCCTATGTCAACATGAAGCGCAAGTGGGCCGCCGCCGCCGGAATCGAAGGAGAGTACTTCGAGGTTTCCGACACAACTTCGCAAGACGAACTGATCGAACAAATCTATAAGCTGAACGGCAACTCCCGCGTGCATGGAGTTCTCCTCCAACACCCGTTACCGAAGCACCTCGACGAGGACGCTGCGTTGCTCGCCCTCGGTTCCGAGAAGGACGTTGACGGCATTACGCCGCAGTCGCTGGGCCGACTCACCGCCGGACTGCCGGGCTTCCGCTGCGCCACCCCGCTCGGCATCACCAAGATTCTCGACCACTACAACATCGACTGCACCGGCAAGCGTGCCCTCGTCATTGGCCGCAGCCATATCCTTGGGAAGCCGATGGCGCTGATGCTCCTCGAGCGGAACGCCACGGTTACCATCGCGCATAGTAAGACGCTCGATCTGGCTGATAGGTGCCGCGAGGCGGACATCTTGGTCGCCGCCGTGGGCCGCGCAGAAATGATCAAAGGCGATTGGATCAAGCCGGGAGCCACTGTCATCGATGCGGGATATAACAAAGTCGAGGGCCGAAAAGGCGATGTTGGGGACGTTCACTTCGAATCTGCTGTTGAAGTTGCCGGAGCAATTACCCCGGTGCCGGGCGGCGTAGGACCGATGACCGTCACCAGCCTATTGATGAATGCAGTTGAAGCGGCTGAGAAGACTATTTCGTAGCGTGACCTTTATCGTGGTCACCGTCCTGGTGATCCACCTCGCCTTCTGCTATTACGTCGCAGGCACGCTCATCTCCCCCAAACGCCATATCCCGGTCAAGCCGAGAGAGATGGTGCTTTGGGAGCCCGTGAAAGGCGTTCCCGCTTGGGTATCCCCCGCCGTCGCCAAGGGCACCGCGAAGAATGTTTTCATCTTCTCGCATGGCATCAAAGCCGATCGCAGCTTCTTTGCCGTGACGGCCGGAGAAATGATGAAGCGCGGATACGACGCCGTCGTTCTTCCCATGCCTGGACACGATGAGAATCCGGAGAAGACGGTCGGATTTGGTACCTCGGAATCCAAGCTAATCCGTGAGACAATCGCCGCCGTGAAGGCGGATCACATCGTCCTCGTCGGAACCTCGATGGGTGGGGCGGCCACCTGGATGGCGTCCGACGATCCTCGCGTCGATGGCGTCGTTACTGAATCCGCTTATGGACGGCTGGAGCCGATCACTCATGTGTGGTTTAACCGCATCATGAACCACGGCGATATCATCTTCAAACCCGTGCTCTGGATCGCGTCGTGGAAGGTGGGCCTCAACCCCAGCGACATCAATCCGGTCGAGACCGCAGCGAAGTGGGATCACCACAAGCCCGCGCTGGTAATGCATGCGGGTGAAGATCAGCTCATCCCCATCTCCCAAGGCGAGGAATTGGCGAAGGTTAGCGGGGCCGAATATTGGAAAGTCCCCGGCGCCAGCCATGCCGACTGCGAATCGTGCGGTAAGGAATACGTCGACCGCATCGAAGGCGTGATGAGGAAGGTTTTGAAGAACTAAGAAGGACCAATCTTCGCTGCCCCAATTGCGTCGAAGGAGTGAGCTGTGGAAGAGGGTAGACGGAGCTTTTGAGGCCCTTTGCTTAGCGACTAGATGTGGCACTGGTAACGAGATCTGCCTTGAGTTCGTTCATTTTCACGAGGTACGAGTGAGAACGGACTGAGGCTGAGAGTTACCAGTGTTCTCTGTCGGAGGATAACACTGGCTTCTCCCAGGCTCACTTCGTTCAAGCCAGATGTCGGAGCCAGTGCCACTTATGAATGTCGTTTCCTTCCCAGCAGACCCATTTCTAAAAATATCTTCAGTTAAACTGAACAGTTTGCCTGCAAACAACGTAGAAACAGTCATAGTGACAGAATTCGACGCCTACGTCGACGACCTTGCCTCCTCGATCGGAACCCTTGTCCGCCGGCTCCGATTCGAAACCGCCGAGCACGAACTCTCGCTCACCCAGCGAGCCGTCCTTGCTAGGCTGGCCCGAGAAGGCGAAAGAACCATCAGCGACCTTGCCCGTGCCGAGGGAATGAAGCCGCAATCGATGAGCACGACCGTCGCCAACCTCGAGGAACTTGGTATGGTCGAGCGCCGGGCCCACCCCACCGACGGCCGCCAGACCAACATCGTCCTCACCCGCGAAGGGCAAATCGTGCAGAGCGAAATGAGAGCTGCAAGGCGATCATGGCTCGGAGATCAAGTCGCTCAGCTAACAGCGGCCCAGCAAAAGACCCTCTTCGAAGCAGCCAAGATCATGCGCCAAATGGGAGACCAATGATCCGACCCAAAGAATTCTCCTACGCCTGGCGCGCCCTCAGCCACCGTAACTTTAAGCTCTACTTCTTTGGGCAAACCATCTCCGTTATCGGAACCTGGATGACGCGCCTCGCCACCACCTGGCTGGTCTACCACCTCACCCACTCCGCCCTCCTCCTTGGCGTGGTCAGCTTCTCCGGGCAGATCGTCGCCTTTATCCTAGGCCCGTTCGCAGGCGTCATCGTTGAGCGACTGAACCGCCAGAAGCTCCTGGTTTGGACTCAAATTCTCGCTGCGATTCAATCCCTATCTTTGGCTGCCCTTGCCCTCACCCATGTCATCAACCTGTGGGAAGTCATCGCCCTCTCGGCCTTCCAAGGCGCGATCAACTCGCTCGATATGCCGGGCCGACAATCGTTCCTTGTCCACATGCTCGAGGATCGCCGCGACCTCGGCAATGCCATCGCGATCAACTCGTCGATGGTCAATGGCGCTCGCCTCATCGGACCCGCAATCGCCGGTTTTGTCATCGCCGCCGTTGGCGAGGGTTGGTGTTTCTTCATCGACGGCATTAGCTACATCGCGGTCATCGCTTCGCTCTTGGTCATGAAGGTCCGACCGCATGAGTGGCCCCAATCCAAGGCCCCGATGCTCGAGCAGATGCGCGAGGGATGGGACTACGTTCGCAGCTTCGTCCCGATCCGCACCATCCTCATACTCTTCAGTCTCATTAGCTTCATGGGCTATCCGTACGCAGTGCTCATGCCCGTCTTCGCGACGGACATTCTTCACGGCGGTCCGACCACACTTGGAATGCTCATGGGCGCCACCGGCGTCGGAGCCCTTGTCTCGGCTCTCTCGCTCGCGGTTCGAAAGTCGGTTGTCGGCCTCAGCCGCATGATCCAGATATCGGCCGCCATGCTGGGCACCGCGCTCATCCTCTTCGGATTCTCGACCAATCTCTGGCTCTCGATGGTCCTCATGATCTTCGTCGGCTTCGGTCTCATGCAAACCGCCTCGGCCAGCAACACGGTCATCCAGTCGCTGGTGAGCGAGGACAAGCGCGCCCGTGTCATGAGCTACTACACCATGGCGTTCTTCGGCGCGGCACCTATCGGCAGTCTCCTCGCGGGAACGCTCGCCCATATCGTCGGGGCTCCGATAACGGTCATGATCACCGGCGTGTGCAGCCTGCTCGGCTTCGCCTGGTTCACCACGCAACTGCCGAAGGTCAACGCCGAGAGTCGAATCGTGTACCAAGGGCAGGGGCTTCTCCCAAAAGCGAACTAAAAAACCCGCCAAATCGTAGACGAGTGGACGGGCTGAGTAATCCGAGAGTCGCCAAGCTGTTCTCTAAGCGAGTACGACCAACCTGCGCAACGAAACTGGCGTCGCTAACGTCATTGCCACTAGATATGATTGCCACCATCCTTGCTATCAGCGCCATCCATGAAGACTCCCCCAAGGAAGCGTTCCTCAAAGCGATGGAGAATTACTCCAAGCTCAAGTCGTTCTCGGCCGATCTGATCCATGACAAGAGCTCGGGACTCTTTCCTGGCAAATACGAGCAACACCTTGAGTACATCAAGGAAAGCGGATTCAAGTTGGTGGTTAAAGGCCAGAAGTCTGGCGATCGTCCGAAGGAAATTGCTCCGGACTATTACTGTGACGGCAAGAATGTCACGACAGTTGGGGGGCCGGGAGGAGTTCAAGCCCTGAACACCGATCCCAACATTACGCCAGGCTACGAGGTCACCGGCGGGCTGATCATGACTTGGCTTCTGAACACGCCCAACAAACGGGTGCTTATGAATCCACCCCAGGGAATCGAATTTCAATTTTCGTGGGGAAAGAAGGACACTTGGCGAGATCATAAGGTTTCGGAAATTGTCATCAAAGTCATCGCGGGCTCGGTCGACAATTCGATCAGCGTCTACTTTGATCCAGAGCGAAAGCACCTGCTTGGCAACGAGTACAAAGCTGGCGAACAATCGGGGTGGATGGAATATAAGGGCCAGATGGACAATCCGAAACTGGATGCCGCTGGCTTCAAAGCATCATCGGGATAGACTTGAATTCCTAATCCGTTCGAAAAAGCGACGGAGTTTTCGACGCGTTCTGGATTCAAAATCGTAAAACCGTTATAATCGTCTGCAATGCAAGCGGCACGATCGACGACGATCACAAAACAGCAATTCAAAGCCTTTGCCGCCGCATGGCTCGGCTGGGCTTTCGATGGCCTCGATGGTTTCATGTACGGGCTTGTCGCGTTGCCATTTGTGGGCGAACTTCTGGGCAAGGCTCCAGGCGATCCCGAAACCAAATCCAAAGCCGCGATAATCCAAGCCGTCTTCTTGGTCGGTTGGGCGCTGGGTGGCGCGGTCTTCGGACGGTTCGGCGACAAACTTGGTCGAACCAAAACGCTGAACATCACGATCCTTTTCTATGCCTGCTTCACGGGCCTCGCCGCCCTTTCTGGCTCGTGGCAGCAGCTCATGGTTTTCCGTTTCCTTGCCGCCCTCGGCATCGGCGGCGAATGGGCAGCGGGTGCGGCCCTCGTCTCCGAAACTCTGCACCGCAAGCACCGTTACCTCGGCGGCGCGATTCTCCAGAGCGGATACATGGCCGGCATGATCATGGCTTCGGTCGCGACCAGTCTCATCGCCCAGCCGCGCATGGTCTTTCTTGTTGGAATCATTCCCGCTTTCGCAACTCTCTGGATTCGCAAAGCTGTTCCGGAACCCGAAGAATGGTCGGGTGCGAAAGAGCGAGAGGCCACGCCACCCATCAGCGCTCTGTTCACGAAGGCTATTTTCCCCACCACGATGAAGGTGCTCATTATGTCTGCGATCACGCTATGCGGGGCGTGGACGGTCCTTTTCTTCTCCAGTCAGTTGGTTCAAACGCACCCTGATGTGAAAGGCCTGCCGAAGGCGGAGGTCAAATCCATGGTGTCGAATTTGACCATCACGTACACGCTTTGGAACATCGTCGGTAACTTCCTATCCGCTTTCCTTACAAGGTATTTGGGATTCCGCAAGGGCTTCGCTATCATGCTCATTGGCGCGCTGTTCGTTTTTACCTACGGCTTCGCCCATCAGCGCTCGCTAGAGGAATTCCGCGTATGGGTGATTGCCGCTGCATTCTTTAGTCTTGGTGTGTTCGGGGCCTTTCCACTGTACTTCCCAGCCCTCTTCCCAACATTGCTGCGCACCACAGGCGCGGGATTTTGCTACAACATGGGGCGCATCATTACCGCGATAGGAACCTTGTACGCAGGCATGCTTCCCGAACCGAGGCTCGGGTTTCTTTATGTCGGATTCTTCTATATCATCGTCATCATCCTTGCCTTCACCATGCCTGAAGTGAAGCATCACGAGGATGAAGAGCCCGCCCCTGCTTAGTCCAGAATGGCCGGACAGATCATCATCCTCAACGGCGTTCCTCGTTCTGGGAAATCGAGTATTGCCAACGTCATCGTCGAGACATTTCCTGGCGATTGGGTGAATCTCGGTGTCGATTGGTCGATGCGCGAGATGACCGAAGAACGGTTTTGGCCGGGCATCGGCCTGCGCCCAGGCGGTGAAAAGCCTGAGATCGAGTCGATGGTTCGGATGCTGTATGCCGCCCTCCACCAAATCGTCGCCGCCGAAGCCATGCAAGGCAAGAACGTCGTGATGGATGTTGGCTACCACACTTGGTACGCCGATCCATTCGATCCGTACCAATATGGTTTGCACTACTTACAGGACTTGCCTGTGCTCTTTGTGGGTATCCGTTGCCCGATCGAGACAATCATGGAACGACGAAATGCCACTGAATCGGGATATGTCAAGGGTCCCGATATTCCTGAGCCCGTTCAGAGATGGCAAGATGCGGTTCACCAAAATCGAACCTACGATTTTGAGGTCGATACCTCGGCCATGAGTCCCGAGCAGTGTGCGAAGGCGATTCGGAATCACCTGGCGATGTGATAGTATTCGCCTATGCTCGCTTCTCTCGCCGTTGTCATCGCCTCTAATGCCGCCCGCGTATTGGTGATCGAGAATACCGCTAGCCCGATGTCCGTGGAAATCGCGTCGGACTATATGCAGAAGCGGGGCGTGACGAACGTGCTGAAGGTTGAGTGCCAGGATTCCGGCGTGAGCACGCAAAACGAGACCATGAAGTACGGGGAATTCTTGGAGAAGATCGACAAACCTCTGCGGACAATTCTGGCCAAGAAACCGGGTATTGACTTCATCGTGCTCACCAAAGGCATACCGATTCGATTAACGGGGGCGACGACCGGGGTGAGCGGGACTCAACCTTCGCTCGATTCCACAATTGCGGCTATCGGTTACGCCGACCGTAAGGACTCAATCCCGATTCAGTTGAACGATTCCGGCTTCACCGGCAAGTGCTGGTCGAACCGATTTTGGAATTCGAGGGAGCGATTTACTCACGCTAAGTTTGGCGGTTATTTGGTCACCAGACTGGACGGCTACACGGCGGACGACGCCAAGCTTCTCACCACGTTTGCCATGCAATCCGAGAAGCAAAGGCCAACGGGCAAATTCCTGATCGACGTGGCCGAGGGACATGGAATTGGGAGTGTCGATAAGGTCCCATTGTCGGCGATCACCGATGGCAAGCTGGACATGCATATGATCAACGAGATGGCCTACAACGAGTGGGACGCCGACATGGTGGTGGCGGGCAAGCTGTTGGAGAAGAAGGGCATTCCCGTCATGGTCGATCGGACCGACGTGTTCATCGGCCGAAAGAGCGGAATCGCAGGCTACAGTTCGTGGGGCAGCAACGATCCCAAGTTCGATGCTCAAGGCTATCTGATGCTGCGCTTCGATCCTGGCGCGATCGCCGAGACCGCGGTTTCGACCTCGGCGCGGACGTTCTTGCCAACCTCGGGTGGGCAATCGCTTATCGTCGATTTGATCAAGGGCCGAGTGACGGGAGCGAAGGGTTACTGCGACGAGCCTTTGCTCCAGGCAGTCGCTTCACCCACGATACTCTTTGATCGTTATACGTCGGGGTGGACGTTGGCAGAGAGCTACTATGCGGCGTCTCGGTTCGTGGGATGGGAAGACATTGTGATCGGCGACCCGCTGTGCTCACCCTACGCAAAGTAGTGGGAACTTCAGGAAGCTAGACCGACCTTTTCGCTTGTGGATTAAACCCGCACGAGATGCATGATCAACGAGGTCGCTTGAGTTTCGGCGTCCGCTTTCATCAGCATTTTGATTTTACGATCGATGGAAATTGGAATACAGGAAGTCCGCTCGATCACGGTGGTCTGATCACAATCCATGGTGAACGTTACATGATGGGTCTGGCCGCCTTCCTGTAAATCAGAAGAGAATTTGACATGCATAGTGGACAGAAACGTCCCTGACTTTTCATCGAGCTTTTGAAGGGTGATAGTCACCGATCCCTCGGAATCTACTTTGGCGGTGGTGCTATGCGTGGTTCCTTCGATGAATGCGGCCCCAATCGCCTTGGCATCGAACGGGGGATTCCATGTGTCGCCCGCCTTGACCGGCTTATCGCTGAACTCCAAGCCAAAGGCTCCGATGAGGTTTACCGCTAACGATGCACCGGCAGCTCCCTCGTCGGTAGCTTGATCGGTAGCAATCATCTCACTTCTCAGCGTGGGCAAAACTCGAAAAGTCCCTACAACGTTTGGCTCGCCGGAATCTTGCGTGTTCAACAGGTGAACGGTGAATTTGTCATCCTTCTGTCCGGCCACCTTAAATGCTGAGTACATCTTGTGGCCAGGTGGGATCATCTCATGTCCATCCTCATCCGTCATGGTTGTGGCGTAGCGATATTTATCGCCGACTTTTGGCTGAAATTTGAATGTGGCGGTGCCTTGGTTGATGGCTGACGCGACCAGAAGAGAGAACATCTGCAATGAATGTACCGCTTATCTCCGCAACTGGAGAAACACCCGCGAAGACCAATTTTCACTGAGCGCTTACGCGGCTCAGCTGCAACATACTCGAATCTTCGAACTCATCTCCGGGAAATTTCACTTTCATCTTGGCCACCCGGCAAAGGGAGATCGGCATACCCGTCTTGAGGTCGAACAACGCTGTTTGAGTCCCAGAGAAGTCAAAGGTTAACGAATCTTTTTTATCCGAAAGCTTCAAGAAGGCAGTCATCTTTGTCCGAATTTCGACGGTGGTGGAGGTCAAGTCGCCGACCGTCATCTGAACAGAGGCTGGCGACTCCGCCACTTTCGACTTGTCGACATTCGCAAAGTCCAACACCCGTTTGAGCCAGGGCCCTTTGGACTCGTCGGTCGTCCAAGATTGCCCTACCTTGGGCAGCGTTGAAGGAAATCGCACGCCAAACTTGCCGGCAAGGTCGGTGGCAAGGAGGTCCGGGCCGGGAGATACGCCGAACGTCTGAGCCTCTTTCATGCAATGCAGAAACTGATCCACCGAGAATGTTTGCGGTGGCGCTTTCGATGGACTTACCGCATGTCCGTCCTTTTCGAAGCTCGTAACAATGGTGTAAACCCCGCTTTTGATGCCCGCGATCTTATACACCAGGGACGCCTGGCTGCCGGCGGGAATGAACGAGCCCTTGTCATCCTCCAACCGCAATTGGTACCGATACTTCTCACCCACTGCCGGACGAAACCGAAGTGCGATCGGTCCATCGTCGTGGACGGGGCCAAGCCCGAGAATTGTTGCCAGCATTTGGATCTCCGATCATATTTTCGGGCTGATCGGGAAACTTACTCAACCTTTCACGTGCGTATTCTCTCAATACCCAGTGGAGAAAGATGGATCTCGAACCTTGCGAGCAATTGGACAAGCTAAGAAATCGGGATGCTGAGGCGCTCAATAACTGGGTTCATCGTCACTACGATGACATTTATCGATTATTACGTCACCTGACTCGGCATGCAGAGACCGCTGAGGATCTCGCCCAGCAGACCTTTTTCAAAGCCATCCAATCTCTCTCAAGCTATCGCGGCGAGGCGAGTCACCGAACGTGGCTCAGTCGAATCGCGTTTCGAGAATACATCGCCTGGCGACGCAAACGCCGCTTGTTCTACCCGCTCGAGCACCTGGGTCCAAAAGAGGATTCCGGCTATCGATCGGTCGAGGACGGTGAGGTTCTGCTAGCCGCTCTCCACACGCTTCCCAGCGCTCTTCGCGAGGCGTTTTTGTTGTACGAAGTGCAGCAAATGTCGATCGAAGAGATTGCCGACTTGACCGCCTCACCGGTGGGCACCGTAAAATCTCGTTTGCATCACGCAAGAACGAGGTTGCAAACCATGCTCGGAAGCACCTATCAGGAGATTCGTTATGAGTGCCGATAACAACCCATTCATCCAACGAGAAATCCAAGCGCTCCAGAACGAGGCGCCAAGGCCAGACGCGAAAGCGGAACTGATCCTTGCCCTCGCAAAGGAAAGAAGAGAATCTAAAATGAGCATCCTCAGAAAAGCAACCTTGCCGACTCTCGTTTCGATCGCCGCAATCGCCGGCGTCTTTTATGTTTCGCAACCCAAGGTCATGGCCGCCACACCCGAAAAGGTGATTAAGGCGATCCAGGACCTCAAGAACTACACGATCAAATCGTATGTCATCAATGGCAACGATCGCCATCTGCAGTCGAAGACAACGGTAAACGGCAAGGACCGACAAGCCGTGTACTACGACGCGCACGGAAAGGAGACCACCAGCAACGCGAACGCCAAGGTGTTTGTGGGCGACACCGCCGTCAACATGGGCTTCATCACCGATGACCATGGTGGACTGAAGAGCATGAGCAAAGAAGAGCTCGACTCGATGAAGGGCAAATTCAAGATCACGCTCGATGGAAGAGGCGATGGCAAGGGCGAAGTCCGCGTCGAAGTGCGAAAGAGTCCGGACGGAAAAGAAGAGAAGCACTACTTCGTGAATGGAAAGGAAGTGGACAAGCTTCCCGAAGGCATGAACGGAAAGTTCGAAGTCCTCCACGATGGCCCTATCGGAAACGGCAAGGGACATGAAGTGCGCGTTGAAGTCAAGAAAGGTCCGGACGGTCAGGAAGAGAAGCATTACTTCGTGAACGGCAAGGAAGTCGATAAGCTTCCCGACGGCGTCGATGCCCATGTCAAAGTCCTGCACGATGAGGGCAGCTTGGGCGCTATCGGCGGAGACAAGAAGGAAGTTCGAGTCGAAATGAAGAAGGGTGCGGACGGAAAGGAAGAGAAGTACTACTTCGTGAACGGAAAGGAAGTCGACAAGCTTCCCGCCGAACTGAATGACAAAGTGCATATCGTGACTTCGGACAAGGTCATGCAGGGCGGAAACGTCGTGGTGATCAACAATGGCAGCAAGGCCAAAGGCGACCAAGTCAACTTCACTAAGTCGATGGCTTTGGTGAACGGCAAGGACGGCAAGCCGATGATGGTCCAATCCGGAAATACCTCGGCCGATTACCTGATCAGCCTCCTCAAGGACACGTCGAAGTGGACGATCGAGCGCGGAGTGACCTACAGTGGCCAGAAGCTGGATAAGTTCACGCTGAAGGGTCCTGTGAGTCCGATCGTGCTGTACGTGGATCCGTCGACGGCATTGCCAAAGATCCTGCGCTTCGAGACTCCGTTCCAGAAGGACGCGATCATCGAAGACGTGTACGAATACGGCATTCGACCGTAGTCGCAAATTAATCGCACGAAGATCAAAAAAAGGCGCCGCTCTTGGGCAAGAGCGGCGCTAATATTTTGTTTGGTTCTGGGGGCCGGGCTGGAACGCCTCGTACGCCTCAGATTTTCTTTGTTCTCCCCGATTGGGCAAACCGGGATGATACTTTTTGGAGGTTTTCTCTATTTAGTTGTGGTTGACGAGTTGTTTGGAGTCAACGCCGCCAGTGTCTTTTCTCTCGACGTACGGTGGGCAAACCTGGTCGAGATTGGATTCGTATTCAATTGTGGACGTCGGGTGGGCACCCTACAAATGTCTCCTTTCTTTGCTCCGCATGAGCGGAGCGGCCATCGTAAAGTTAACTTTAGGTGCCAAGACCGAAGGGACCTATCAACACAGCTGATCGTGGGAGACACGATTCGCCGTTTCGCTCCGCTTCAGCCAGAACCCGCAGCCGGAGATCCCCAGTGTCTTCGATCATTGTCGATGACCAGTTGATCTCATCTCTACAAGCCTAACTATTTTGTTGCCAAGTGCAATCACCTGGAACAGTAAAGATACTATCAGGTTTTATTGCTGATTAGTAGGATTACCTGAAAAACCTGTATTTATACTAACTGACAAGAATATCAGGATTTCCTCGCTCTTTTTACAGGGTAAATATCCGAATAATTACCAGGTCTATTGAACCTAAAACTGATATTTATGCTGTAAGCATTATTATCAGCTAGTGAAATTGCATGCACGAAATGAAGCAACAAGCGGCGGCAAGGATTGGTGCAAGTAAATACTTCAGGTAGACAACCCATTTTTGGTCATGTTGAAAGACGATCGCGCCACATTGCCGAAAGCTACCTCTAGCCTTCTCAGCAATCTATTCATAGAACATCACTTTCCTCGAAGAAAATGATTGGGAGAATGGTCCCTCGATTCTATCGAGCCATTGCCAAGAATCCAACCGCGATCGCGTTTCCGAACAAGGAAATGCAGACCAACATAAGCTTGTTGTCATGCTCGAAGTCGAAGATCGCATAGTAAAGGAAGTAGAAACCGCAGAGTAAGCAGAGGCACCCCTTCCAGATCTCGTCCTGAAACGCTTCAATGAGGATCATGATCGAGCAGATGATGCCAGCAATACCAAATCCGAGTCCGAGAATGAGATAGATGTAGTGCATAGTTCCCACCGTATTGAGGCCCAAGCCGTTTAACTTAAGTACTGTATACGCCATCAGAAGGGTGCAAGGAAATTCAAGCGGTAACTCCCGTCAAGTCAATCCGTCTATCATGACGATATGGTTTTGCTCGTGGGGATATTGGCGACTCAGCTAACGGACAACTTCGAACCCAAAGCAGAAGTCCGCCTTCGCAAGGATGAGCTGATGCGCTTGGTGAAGCTGGGTGGGAAAGCTGATTACGGCAAGTACCGCAACGTTCTGATCCTGAAGAAGGATCATACGGTCATCGACAAGGCCTGGAACAAGACCTACACGATGAAGCTGAATGCGGCGCAGTGGGATGACTTTCAGACGAATCTGGAGTACTTCCCGCAGAACTGGCCGGTGTTGGCCGGGCACAAAAAGATCAAGAAGTCCGAGATCCGAAGCGACCGAACCGAATTCTATCTGCAAGTGCGATACAAGGGCACGATCAAGAAGTGGTCGAGCGTGGGTCGGGAAGAACCGTGGCCCTTCCCCTTGTTCGACACTACCGATGTGTGGGAATACCTGATGAAGAATCCCTAGCCCTTGAGGTCCTTCAGGACATCGTTGAGGCGGACCACGTCATCGTCCTTGGCAGTCTCGAGGAGCTTCTCGATCGCCATGATCTGAGCCCGCTTGAGTGACTCCTTGGGGTCACATTTCACGTCGGGCGTCACTCCCGTGCCTTCCCAGTTGGTTTGGGTGATGGGATTCTTGGCCATGCCGACGGGAATGAACGCCATGAAGTGGTCGGTCAGTCGTACGTTTCCACCCGGGTTCGCGCCGCCCCACGTGTTCTCGCCGATGATGGTGGCTCGCTTTTGATTCTGAAGGTCGTAGGCGAACTCCTCAGCGCCAGAACCCGTGCGCTTACTCACGATCACGTAAACAGGTTTGTCGTACCGTTTGCCCTTCGGGTTTCCAGTCTTGTATTCGACGGTCGTGGTCTTGTCGCCTTGTCGGAAGAGGATGGTATTGATGAGCGTGGGCTTCTCGAAGAGGTAGCTACAGATCATCTTGACCGTCTCTGGGTCGCCGCCGCCGTTGTCGCGGATGTCGAAGATGAGGGCGTCGGTGTTCTCGACGAACTGCATGGAAGCTTGGATGGCGCGTTCGGCCGCTTTGGGATCCATGAATCCGCGGAAGTGGATGTAGCCGATGTTGCCGTCGAGACGCTGGACCTCTTGGAATCCGGCGTTTGCCAAGCGTACTAATTTGTTCTCCTGGTCGATTTCCTTCTGACTTGGAGCCGCCGCCTCTTTTCGCTCGGGCAGAACAGCCTCGCTGTACCGGATGCGGAAGTGAGCGTCTTTGCAGATGGCGTTGGCATCCGCGACGAGGGCAGCGGCAAACGCCTTGCCGTCGGTGAGCGAGTCATATTTTCCGCTCGCGAGGTTGGCTTTGAGGGTTTTGGAAACTTCTTCGCCTTTACTCTTGAGCACATACCGCTCGATCATGTTCTTTCCGAGGCTGTCGACAACCTGCTGGCGGTCAGAAGTGGTGAGATCGGCGGCACTGCCAAAGGCTGCGATGGCGAGCAAAAGGGTTGGGATAATGGCGCGGTGGATCATGTTGACAATCTATACGAGGCGGGATACGGCATTGGTTTCTCGGCCCGGTTTCCATAAGTATTGAGTCAGTTTTGCCAGTTTTGGTTGAGTCGGTTTTGGTACAACAGACGCATGCTGCTGCCTTTCTTGCTTGCAGTGCCAGGTTATCACCTCGTTTTTAGCGACGAATTCGATACTCCGGGGCGCGTGGATGTCTCTAAGTGGGGCTATGAGCTTGGCTTCGTGCGAAATCGGGAGCTGCAGTGGTACCACTGGAACAATGTTCACGTTGAGAACGGATTGTGCGTGATCGAGGCTCGGCGAGAACGGCACCCCAATCCTGGGTATTCGGCATCGGTTGCGTCTACTCCGATCGGTTCGGCGGCGAAGCCTCAAGAAGATTGGCGACGGTCGCGGCAGTACGCGGAGTACACGTCGGGGGCATTGGATACCAAGGGGCTGCACTCTTGGCTGTATGGTCGGTTCGAGATTCGGGCGAGGATCATTCCCCACGACGGGCTGTGGCCCGCGATCTGGTTCGTGGGTGATACCCATCCCTGGCCGACCAATGGCGAAATCGACCTGATGGAGTTCTACCAACAGAAGCTGCATGCCAACACAGTTTATGGTGATAGTGTTTGGAATTCGAAGGCGGTGCCGATGGCTTCGTTTTACGAAAAGGACAAAGATTGGGCCTCAAAGTTCCACATATGGCGCATGGATTGGGATGTCCACTGGATTAGGCTGTATGTCGACGGTCAGCTCCTGAACGAGACGGATTGTTCGAAGACGCTCAATAAAGATGGGTTCAATCCGTTTCATCAGAAGCAGCACATGATTCTGAATTTGGCGGTGGGGAGTACGGGTGGCGACCCTTCGAAGGAGCCGATGCCGTCGCGCTTCGAGATCGACTATGTGCGGGTGTACCAGCAGTGACGGAGGGTATGTGGCGGCAGTTCGAGACAAGCTTCGCTGGTCCGCCGAAGCACGAGGCGGCATATCGAATTCAAGATGATGGCACCGGAATGCTCGTTTCCTTCATGGCGTCTAAGACCCCGCTCGAATTAAAGATGAGCTTCCTGGATTTCATTGTTGAGGGCCTTTGGCGTGCGGATTGCGGAGAGCTTTGGCTCTATTCGCCGAGCACGGGGAGATACATCGAGATTAATGTGGCCCCTAACGGTGCTTGGTGGGCATGTGTGTTTTCTGCCCCTCGGCTCCGGGACGAAGAGTGCGAACGTCCGAAGTGCGATACGACTCGTGCGGATTCTAAGTCTGGCTGGCTCTCTACCATTTATGTTTCTTGGGACGAAATTCGGAGATGTCTGCAGTCAACAGAAGATCTGCACGCCAACGTTACACTGATTCTCGACGGATGTCCCGACGTCGATCCGCCGCTGGAGAATCTCCACTCGGCGGTGAAGCTTGGAGCGGTGGACTTCCATCGTCCGCACGAGTGGGTGCCACTAGCGGACTTGATGTGAAGATCTTTGGGAGTGGTGGGCATCTTGCCCACCTCGTATGTGGGCTGGAAGCCCACACCTCCCAATAACAGTGCCTATTCTTCAAATCGAATCTGCACGGACCGCTTGTGGGCGTCCAATCCCTCAGCGTCCGAAACATGCTCGACGATCGGCAGCAGTTCCTTCAGGCCATCCTTCGTCGCGTGCTGATACTGAATCGTCTTGGTGAACGTTTCCGGAGAAACCGCCGAGGAGTAGCGCGTTGCGGTTCCGGTGGGTAGCGTGTGGTTGGTGCCCGTCGCGTAGTCGCCCGCCGCGATCGGCGAGTCATTGCCGAGGAAGCAGGATCCGGCGTTCTTCACTTTTTCGAGAAAGGCTGCAGGATTCGCGAGGTGGATTTCGAGGTGTTCGGGTGCGTACTCGTTCATCAACTCAACGAGTTCATCTTCAGAATCCACGACGATGAGGGCTGAGAATTGGCTGAGCGACTTCTCCAGATAGCCCTGGCGGTCGAGGGTTGCCATTTGCTTGGCGATCTCGGCCCTGACCTTGTCGGTCAAAGCCGGGGATGTCGTGACAAGCACACCCGCCGAATCCGAGCCGGGGTCACATTGGGCGGGAATGTCGGCCGCAATGTATGCTGGCTTAGCGCTATCGTCTGCGACGATCATCGCCTCGCTCGGACCCGCAATCATATCGATTCCAACCTGTCCAGAAACGAGGAGCTTTGCGGCTTGAACCCAAGGATTGCCCGGTCCGGCGATCTTATCCACCGGTGAAATCGTCTCGGTTCCGTACGCCAGAGCGGCAATCGCCGCGATGCCCCCGACCCTATAAATCTCGTCCGCACCTGCCTCGTTAGCGGCAACCAAAATGGCGGTTTCGCTGATCTCGGTAGTGGGTGGGTAGCAGACTACGGTTCGTGGAACGTGGGCCGACTTCGCGGCGACCGTAAGGATCTGGGCGACGGTGGGGAGGGGAGCCTTGCCCGCAGGGACATAGAGTCCAGCCGAGGCGACGGGTAACCGGCGATATCCGGCTGTCACGCCCGCCACTTGCTCGATCTCAAATGACCAAGGGAGGTTCGCGGCGTACGCCTCGTGGAACTTGCGCGACAGCTCGACCTGCTTGCGGATGCTCAGCAGTAGGTCGCGGTCGATGGTGTCATAAGCGTGTTCGATGTCGAGCTCGGTCACGCGGAACTTCCCAACCGTGAACTGCTCGGCGGAGAACTTGCCGATTATGCCATCGCGGAGATCGAATCGGTTGACGTAATCGAGAATGGCTTGATCGCCCCGGGCTCGAATCTCGCCGATCCAATATCGAACATCGGGCTCGATGGCTGCAAAGGAAGCTTGGGCGCGGCCAAGAATCCTGGAACGTACGTCCGCAGAAGTCTCAGCCCACTTAAGAATTGGAATCACGATTTCTTGTCTCCTGGTCGGCGGGTGACCTTGCGAGCCCGAAAGTCGAGCTCATCGCACACATCGCTCAATGGAATTCCTTCCTTTGCTAATTTGGCGAGTGTGAAATATAGTACGTCGGCGGCCTCCATCGTAATGTGATCCCGCTCGGTGGCTTCGGTCAGCTCCTTCGCTTCCTCATTGATCTTCGAATGGAGGAGATCGCCATCGTTAAAGAGGCGGTTGGTATAGCTACCGGGCACCGCGTTGGTCTTTCGATGTGCCATCGTCTCTTCAAGCTTGGTAAATCCGGTTGCCTCGCCCCAGCAGGTGGTGGTGTCGAGGTGGCAAAAGCCGCTGCCGTTCTGTCGTACCGTAAAGCGAATCGCGTCGCGGTCGCAATCGAGGTCGACCCGCAGCAATTCTTGGGTCGCTCCCGATGTGGCGCCTTTGCGCCAAATCTCCTGGCGCGAACGGGACCAATAAATACCTCTTTGTTCCGCAAAAGCTAGACGAATCGACTCAATTGTCGACCAGGCCAGACCGAGCGCAACGCCGTGTTCGTTACAGACGACCGTTGCCCACGGACCTTCTGGAATCCTTTTCACAAGCGGAGCAATCACCGCGTCCGCGTAGTTCATCTTTCGCGAGTAAAGCGCCATCCCGACCTGCACATCGATGCCCAAAGCATCCAGCTCGGCGATCTCCTCCGTCCTCGCGACCCCACCGGCAACCGTAAGCTTCACGTCTCTGCAGAGCTCCTTCAATCGACGGGAACGTTCGATGTCGATCGAATTCATCCGGCCCTCGAGCTCGACGAATGTGATGAGAAATCCTCCAACGTAGGGCTTCAGCTCCTCGATCTTGTCTTCGATTCGAGCCTTGGTGTTCGTGACCCAACCGTCGACCACGACTTCATCGTGCTTGGTGTCGAGGGCAGCGATGACCCTTTCCTTCGGCAGTTGAGACAGAAGTTCCGGGGTGGCTTTGGTGCCGATGATGACCTGAGTAGCACCGGCATTGAGATAGAAGAGGGCATCTTCGACCGACCGAATGCCACCGCCTACTCGGCAACGTCGACCCTTCAACAGGGAGACGATGACATCTCGATTGGAGCCTTTACCCATCGCCGCGTCGAGGTCGATGACGCCAATCTCGGACGCCAATCCGAACTCGCGCGCCCAGTTATTCGGGTCACCGCCGTCGATGGCAAAGTCCTTACCGCCGATGAGCTGAACGGCCTTGCCGTCCTGAAGATCGATCGAAGGAATGATCATAGGCGGACCTCGATGTCGGCGGCCCGGAGTTCTTCTTTAACTTTTCCGATGGTGGTCATTTGGTAGTGGAACATCGATGCGGCGAGGACGGCGTCGGCCCCCGCTTCGAAAGCGTGAATGAGGTCTTGGGTGACTTTAGCACCGCCAGAGGCGATGACGGGAATCTTGACCGCGTCGGTGACGGCGAGGAGCAGTTCGAGGTCGTAGCCCTGCTGGGTTCCGTCGCGGTCGAAGCTGGTGAGAAGGATTTCTCCCCCGCCGAGGTCCTCGATCTGCTTGGCCCAATCGATAGTATCTAGGTTCTGCACTTCAGTGCCGGATTTGGTGAGAACCTGCCACTTCTTGCCGAAGCGTTTGGTGTCGACGGCGACCACCGTGCATTGCGCCCCGAAGGCTTGGCTGGATTCCCGGATTAGTTCAGGGCGGACCACAGCGGCCGAGTTCATCGAGACTTTGTCGGCTCCGGCGTGGAGGAGCTTTTCGATGTCTTCGACGGCTCTTACGCCGCCGCCAACGGTGAGGGGAATCGAGAGTTCTTTTCTTACATCCCTTACCGTCTGAATTTGAATGTTTCGGATCTCGCCCGTCGCGCCAACGTCGAGGACGACGAGTTCGTCGGCACCTTCAAGTTCGTATCTCGCGGCGAGTTCAGACGGGGAACCGGCGTCGGTGAGGCCCTGGAATTGGATGCCTTTCACCACCCGACCGTCTTTGCAGTCGAGGCAGGGGATGATTCGCTTGGTTACCATGGCTGGCTCCTTTCCGTTCGAGATTGTCGCCAATCCCCCGGTTCGTGCTGGAACTGAATTTTGCTCAAGGGCACTAACCACGCTACGCCCCTGGGGGAGTCGATGACTGAGGAACGAAGGAACCGGAGGGGGTGGTTAACTACTTGCGTTCTAGTATCACCAACTTCAAAATGCTCTCTTTCGCCTATCGGCGGGGTCGCTCCCTGCCTTCGCTCGTGCCTCGCTTCGGCGGGCGTGTCGCTCCTCGGACTTTTGCGATTACGGATTCTATCCAGGGGTCTCCGCTCGTTCCTCGCTGCGACACCCTGGCTACCAGCTGTGATCCTCCGGATCAGACTTGGACGTAACCATATCGAATTGCTATTTTGGAAGTGTGGCGATTGAATAGCTTTCAAATTACGGTCGAAACAAGATGCCTCTTCCTTGGGAGAGGATGGTGAGGAACGAACCGGGTGAGGGTTATTTGAACCTTGCAGCGACGAGGCTACCACTTCACACCCTCCAGCCAAGTCTCCAGAACGTGCCGACCAAACGTGCTCGAAATTTCGGGGTGGAACTGCGCGGCCAACACACTTCCATGCCGGACCGCGGCGACGAATTCACCGCCATGGTCGCACGTCGCGACTTCCCAACCATACGGCGCTTTCTCCAGGCGGTACGAATTGGCGAAGTAGGCGTAGCCTTCGCCGACAAAGGATGATGGAGACGAAACTTGGTTCCATCCGAAGTGGGGCACGCGCACATGCTCGCCAAAGCGGTGAATCGAAACGGGAAGGACTCCCAGGCCTTCGACACCAGGACTCTCTTCACTCGACTCGCACAGCAATTGCATGCCGAGGCAGACGGCGAGTGTCGCTTTGCTGGACTCGGCGCGAAGCTTGAGCGCGCGAGCGAAGCCAAGCTTGTTGAGTGCCGCCATTCCGGCGGCAAACGATCCGACGCCGGGGAGAATGACGGCGTTGGTTTCAAACACTTCGTCGTCGGACTGGGCGAAGTGGGTTTCGTATCCGAGCTTGGAGAAGGCGGATTGCACCGATGCGATATTCGCGACACCGGTGTCGATGACAGCGATCGAGCGGGTCATGGAATCACGTTCGACAGACTCGAAACGACGATGTCGGTGCCGCCTTTCTGCTTGATGATCGGGATGAGAGTTGGGAGTTGGGATTTCAAGACCGCCGCCTTGACCACGTAGCCAGCCTCCCCATGAAGTGCGGCAATCGTGGGCTGCCGCATACACGGAATAATCGAAGCCACCGCTTCGAGGTCATTTTTGCTTACGTTCACTTCCACCATCACGCGTGTGCGCGCATTCAAAACCGAGCGAATAATCAGCACAAAGTCCTCGATCTTCGCCTTCTTCTCCGGGTCGGCCATGGCTTGCCGGCTCGCGAAGATTCGGGTCGATGACTTGAGAAGGGTGTCGATGATCTGGAGTTTGGAAGCTTCGAGTGTCGCGCCGCTGGATGTGTTATCTACAATGCAGTCGGCATCTTCGGGAGGAAATGCCTCAGTGGTGCCATAGGATCGAATAACTTTCGCATCCCAACCCTTGCTGCGAACCCACTCCTCGGCAATCTTAACGTACTCGGTAGCAACAATAAGCTGGCGGCCCTGGTAAGGTTCGGCATCGGGAAATCCAACCGGAGCCGCCGCCACGATTCGAACACCATCCATCCCGGTATCGAGCAACTCCACCACGTCGGCGTCCAGTTCCTTCACCCAGTCAGCGCCGGCAAAGCCGATGTCGCGGCGGCCGATATCCAGCATCTCCACGATGTTCTGCGTCTTCAAAATCTTGGCTTCGAAACCCTCGAGAGAGATGGCGGGTCGGTAGGAGCGTGGTCCACCATGAACTTCAATACCAGCGTCGTCGAGGAGTTTGTAGACGTTCTGTTGAATCCGTCCAGTGGGGAGTGCGAGCTTAACGAGGGTAGACATAAATCGGCTTTTGGGGCTTGGAGAGGGAGAGGTGCCGACGCTGGCACGGGGGACATCAGGGGCGACAGAACATCACGACGCTTGCTTAAGCGTGGTGATGGCCGCTATGATGGTGATGTCGGAAGAAACCGCTCATCGGAGTTTTAAGTATTGCACTTTTGAGGAACGAATTGGCAAGGACCCAGTTAACAGATGATCAAGAGTAAAGTGCAACCCGATCCGTGGTGGAAGTGGACCGAACGCAAAACCGTGGCGTTTGTGATGCTGACGCTGGCCACCTTCATCGCAGGTAGCATGGCTGCCAGCTTTTGGAACGAAGCGATGGGCTTCGTGGTGATCGCGGCCGGTATTATTCTCTTCCTGGTCTTCATGACAAGCTGCTATGCGGCCCGGCGAGATAAGGTCGACCGTGCGCTTGCCGGACTGGAAGGGGCAGTTCTGATTAGACCGACAATCCAAGGCTGGATCGCCTTGACGAACGAGTCGATCGTGTCCACTTCGACTTCACAAGATCGAATCGAGATTCGGCTCCATGCAGGCATGGCGTTTACGGCGGGCAAGGGCTTTTCGCTCGCCGCCGAACAGACTGTTTCGAAAGCAAAGTTACCAACCAAGTTCCTCGACGAAGCTCCCAACCGGCCCTGGCTCTATATTCCGGGAGATGACCAGGGCATCCTCGAGTTCTTTCGAAACGTGGAAGAGCGAGACCGATGGGTAAGGATTCTGCAAGGAGAGCGACCCAGTGGCGAGACTAACCACGTTCAGCTTTCCAGATTTAGTCGATTTGTGAAGAGCGAGGGATGGATTTTGGTCAGCTTGGTCGTGGCATTCTCGCTCATGCTCGTGGCATTTATGCTGCACTACACCTTCAAAAAGGATTTCAATTCGGCTTTCATCATGATGCTCGGTCCGATCATGAACCTCATCGCGGTTCAGTTTCGGACGGTCCGGTCGAATTGCCTGATGCTCAAGCTAAAGATCTGGCAGTGGGAAGCGACCGGTCAATATCCGGCGGGACAATCCGCGCCCTCGCCATTTTCCGAAGACATGTTTGTGGCCTTCCATCCCAAAGAGAGTCCGAGCGAGATCGAGCGAATTCCCTATGCAAGGATTCGCCGAGTTTGGATGCGGACGACCAAGCCCGATCTGTTCACCCGGGATCTGTTCCGGCCTCGCAATCCGAATCCGACCCACGCCAAAGTCTCGGTCGAGATCGATGGCGATCCAGAACCACGCGAATACTCACTGCGGTTCGACGAGGCCCAGTCGTGGATGGCGAGTTTCCGAAAGGTTCTCCCTCTATCTGCCGTAGAAGGTTGAGGTCCCAGCTGAACATTCCAACCTCGAATCCGTCGTAAACTATCAGCATGGTCTCGCTCATCGCCGGTCTGCTGGCCGCCCAAACTCAAATCCGTGTTGCCTGCGTCGGCGACTCGCTCACTTACGGATACGGATTGCCAGAAGACACCAGGCTCAAGACCAACTACCCCGGCGTACTGGGTTTCAAACTGGGCGGCGGCTACCAGGTGCGAACATTTGGACACATGGGTGCAACGATCATGAATCTCGATTGGTTACCGCCGATCATGAAGACCGATGAGTACAAGAAGTCCCTCGAGTACCGGCCAAATATCGTGCTGATCATGGGTGGAACGAACGATGGCGCTCCAAGAAACTGGGCGCATGTAAGCCAGTTCAACGACGATCTGAAGGCGCTGGCGAAGAGCTATCTTACAATCTCGAATCACCCCCGCGTGTACATCCTCATTCCGCCGAGAATATGTACAAAGGCTGAAAAAGGAGTCCTGGACGATGAGCATTGCAACAATGTCAACCAGCAGTTGCCACCGATGCTTCGAGAGTTTGCGCGATCCATGGCGTTATCGGTCATCGACACTCGAACTGCCATCAGTACTCGGGATTGTTACACTCCAGATGGCATCCATATGAGCGAAAAGGGCTGCCAGAAACTTGCGAATCAGGTGGCATTCGTCTTACTCAAGAAGAAAACCACGGCGAAATAGTCGTATGCTTACTGCATGAAACTCGTCTCCACGCTTTCGCTTTTGTGTGTCGCTGCCCTCAGCATGGCGACCGCCCCAACGACCAAGGAACTCTTGACCAAGGCTCAGGCTGACGGCCTAAAGAGTGGAAAGAATGTGCTCGTAATCTTCCACGCGTCGTGGTGCGGTTGGTGCCACAAGTTCGATGACTTCTTGGAAAAGACCGACGAAGGCAAGCTGGTGAAGAACGGCCTCGAAATCGTTCATGTCACCGTACTCGAGAACGATCCGAAGCAAAAAGTAAATGAGAACGAAGGCGGTGTCGACTTCATGACCGAGCTTGGTGGTAAGGATGCCGGACTGCCGTTTATGGCGATCATCGATTCGAAAACGGGCAAGATGGTCGTGAATTCCCTGATGAAGGAGAAGGATCAAGCTTCGAACACCGGCTATCCTGCCAAGCCCGAGGAGATCAAGCACTTCATGAAGATGCTGGATATGGGCGCGAAGAAGCTTCGAGGCACCGACAAAGCCAAGATTCAAGCTTGGTTAACGGCAAACGCTCCACATTAATAGCTGTCAGTCGGCAGTTGGCAGATGTGTTTTCTGCTAACTGCCAACTGCCGACGGCTGACTAAATGGCTTGCTCGCTAAACCTCATCTTGATTCCACGTCGCTGGATTTCTTCCACGAAGTCGGTGCCCGTCATCGCAAGTTCGTATCGCAACGCTCCTTTTGGCATTTTCCCTTGCGCCATGTGGTGCGCGTAAGTCGCGAGTGAGAACCCGGTCAGGCGTTCCATCGATGTAAATCCTGTCTCTTCGCATTGCCGATCATGCATGTCGATTTGCAGTTGAATAGGTTTGCCGTCGCGAGTACCGATGCCCACCGCCCGGACAATGCACTGGTCGACATCTTTGATCTTGGAGAGCTCTTCGCCGAAGACGCGACAGAAAACATCCTTGGGCCGAACCTTCACGCCCTTGATATCGATCTCGTCTTCTCTCCACAAACCAAAGTCTTTGTAAAGCCGCATCGCGTTGCAGTGGCCCGGAAAGCGGATGGTTTTGTATTGATAGTTCGTGACCTTGCCTTGGACCGAGTACGGCGCCATGCTGGTGCCGCCCGAAGTGACGAAGGATTCCATTTCTCCAAGTCCTTCCACCTGAAGTGATTCAAGTTCGGACAGGGTGGGGATCATCTGAATCTCACCATCGCGAAGAACGACCGCGCTGTAGTCGTACTCGGTGACCAAACCCTCCACATTGAATGTGGTTTTGTAGTTCAGTGGGGCCACCGGGTTTTGCGGCAGGACGCCGCAATAGAGCTTGACGGAATCGCACGTATCCAAATGCTCGACGAGCCACATACCGAGAGAATTCACAAACCCTGGCGCAAGACCGCAGTCGGGAACCAAGGAAACGCCAGCTGCGACGGCTTCGTCATTTTTGGCCAGGGTTTTGCGGGTGACGTCGGTGTTGCCGCCGAGGTCGAGCATGCTCACCTTATGTTCGATGGCACAGTCGGCGATGCAGGGATGCATCCAGTACGGCACGCAGCTCAGAAGGATATCGGCGTCCGCTAATAATGCTCCCAATGAGGCGGCATTCAAGGCATCGACTTGGCGCGCGTGGCACATGTCTGAACCGGTCAGGCGGTTGACACGATCGCAAGCCCTTTGCGCTTGTTCGAGGGAGGCGTCGGCCATGACGACAGACGCAGGATGGGCGTGTTTGACGAGATCGAATGCGGCGGCGGTGCCCTGCATTCCTGCCCCAAGGACAAGGTATCGAGTATTCATAGGAGACAAACCAACAACGCCTTTGTAGTTGGACAAAGGATGTCTTCACCCATAATTATGGAAGGAAATTCCCGGTCTTGTAGGCTGTCCCGGGCACCAATGTGTAACGCTTAACGAGATCGCACGTTGGATAACTCTGGATTGAGGCCACGAGCCGATCACTCAGAAAACATGAAGTTGAAAAATATGAAATTCGCCGTTGGGGCGGCGATGATGACGATGGTAGCGATGGGATTTGCCGCTGGACATCAGCAGGCAAAATTCACCGTCGAGGACTTGCAGAAGATGGTGAACGAACTAAAGCCATATCTGGCCGAGGACCCTCGATTGGCATACCCGATCAAGTGTGTGGTGGTGGACAAGAAGGATGTGAACGCCAATGCCAGCTACACGAAGTCAGACTCGACTGCAAAGGATGCCAAACCGCAAGCGACGATGACGGTGTACACCGGCTTGCTCGATTTCATGAAGGACATTCGCTTGGTTCGAGCGGTGGTGGCCCACGAACTTTCGCACCTGGCCAAGCAGCACTTGGGCAAGGGCATGAAGGTTCAGGACTTGGATTTGATGCTCACTCGGCAGCAGGAATACGAAGCGGACTCAAGTGGCGCGGTTGCCCTCGAGAAGGCAGGATACAGCCGCAACGATATGGCCGATATGCTGTTTAAGCTTGGTGAATCTGCGAAGGATTGGCCCGGAACGGTGAAGGTATTGGGAGATCACGCGGATTGCGCCCGTCGCGCCGCTGCAGTAGGAACCAATAACCTCGTGCTCCGGTCGATGGTGTCGTTCCAAGATGGCGAGGCGTACATGGATGCCCGCCTGTACGACGCGGCCATGAAGTCTTACGACAAAGCGGTTGCCGATGCTCCGAAGTTTTACGAAAGCAAGTACAACGCGGCCCAGGCATCGCTGCTGAACTACTACACCAACGTCGCCAGGAACGTGCTAGAGGCCTGGTATCTTCCCGACTTTGGTCCCGTGTTGGCCATGCCCAGTCCCAGCAGCAAGGCTCCGGCTTTGACCGATGGAGATCGAGCAAACTATGCAACCGCCTTGGCCCACGTCAAGATCGCAGTCGACGCCGATCCGAATCGGCAGGAATCGCTGGAATTGCAAGGGCTCGCGCTGGTTCTGGATCCAGACGGAAAGCCGCAAAATCTGCAGGACGGCATCAAATCCCTGCAGGGAGCGATGGCGAAGGCAATGTCCGAGTCGGACAAGCTTCGAATTGCCAACAATCTGGCGCTGGGTTACCAACGATCGGGCAATGTTACCGAAGCCTTGAAGACGCTCGTGATTGCCCAACGAAGTTCAAACAAGTACAACTCGTATTTAGCCGTCAATCTCGGCCAGCAGGTCCCGGGCGACGAATTCAAGTCGGATGCGATCAAGGTCGAGCAGGTTCTGTACACCTACTTAACTCGCACCCCAGCCGATGCGCAAGGCTATGCCAAAGCAATGGCCAACTATGCCTCGATCTGCAGCAAATTCGGAGTCGAAGCTCGCAAGATTGAAGGTTCGCCGATTTACCTGGCTCGGATCGTCAGCATGAACATTGGCGGGAAAGTCGTCAAGATGCTCGATCCAATCGATGAGGTCCTCAAGATGATGGGCAAACCCGAGAACGCGTTACGGTATAGCGACAATTTTGAAGGTCTCAAGGAATACGTGTGGGATTCGGGCAACTTCGCGGTGATCACCGATTACCGAAAGGCTGGCGACGAATCATTTAGCGAGGTGCTGAGAATCACCAGTTACAAGCCTGGTGCCTTTGTGGACATCGTTCCCTCGAACCGCACCGTCGACGCCAAGATCACGATCAAAGTTGGGATGTCGGTCGACGAGTTCAACTCTCATCTGGATTTGAAAGGTGGAATTTCGCGCAGCTTGGTGAAGCAAGCCGCAATCGAGGAATGGACCTACTTCCCTGGCCTAAAC
>CAMFIS010000002.1 GCA_945952345.1 uncultured Fimbriimonas sp. | reverse complement strand
ATACGAGATCAGCCTCGGTCTCGTGGGCTCGGAGATGTGTATAAGAGACAGGGATGCCTGCGTGGTTGCGCATTCGGGAGCAAACCCGTTTGCCGATGGTTCCTAGCCAGGCTCGGAATGAGGTTTCGGAATCGAGGTTTTTGTAGGCTCGAAAGGCGTGCATCAAAGCGGTTGCAAGGGCGTCTTCGGCATCTTCGCGGTGGTTGCAAACGCGGACCATCTGTCGGTAAACGGCGTCCTTGTGCTCGTTCACCAGTTCCTCGAATCTCCCCTGATCCACGCTAGGAACAATACCATTTTCACGGCGAGGGCGCAGATGCCTCAACCACGAGCTTGCGAGGCGTTGAGGCTAATCGCGGTGGGCCTCGACGCTTCGGCCGCGAGCGACCTTCGGGTCGAGGCATCCAAAATATTGCCTCAGTTGGTCCAAGTTGTGTCGTACATAATAAGAAGTAGCAAGCGGCGCGGCTTGAACCAAGTTCAACTTTATGGATTCCCAGAATACAGAATCGAACTACCCGCGTTCGAACGAATCGAACACGCGAGGCGTCGGTTGGCCGCTCATTTCGCTCGCCGCGATGCTTTGGGGTTCGGACACACTTCTCCGACCGATTGTCCAAAAAGCTGGCCTGTCGTCCTCTGCCATCGTTCTCTTCGAGCACATTGTTCTGGTCCTGATCTTCTTGCCTTTCCTCATTCGGCACTACCCGGAATGGAAGAAGCTGACCTTGCCGCAATGGGGAGCTTTGGCTTTCCTTGGCATGCTTGGGTCGGGTCTTGCCACCGTGCTTATCACCCAGGCGTACATGAGCGGCTCTCCATACATGGCCGCCCTTCTCCAGAAAACGCAGCCCATCTTCACCATCATCCTCGCCGGAATCTTCCTCAAGGAACGCCGAAAGCCCGTGTTTTGGCTTTTTTATGCGGGCGCCATTGTGGCGACTTACCTCTTGGCATTCGGCTTCTCCGGAGTCCACGACGCTTTCCTATCACCCAAGTTCTCTTCGGTTTGTTATGCTCTCGGAGCTGCGGCGATCTGGGGAACCTGTACGGTAGTTGGCCGAGCGATTTCGAACGATGTCGCACCGACTGCTCTCGCGGGGTTAAGGTTCGCCTTCGCCATTCCCTTCCTTATTGGGCTATTCATCTGGTCCGGCGTGGGAAGTGTGACCTTCTCCTTCACCACCATCGTTTTGCCGATGGCGCTCATTATCTTGCTGCCCGACGCCCTAGGCATGTTCTTGTACTACCAGGGGCTGAAGCGGACCCCGGCATCGATCGCAACGCTGGCTGAGTTGGCATTCCCGGCTACCGCCCTGCTGATTGGCTTTGGATTCCAGGGCGCGAAGTTCGATGTCGGCCAGTGGACGGGACTAATCCTTCTTCTTAGCTGCATACATTTCATCCAGAGCACCAAGAGTGTCCGCACCGCAGCTTCCACCCCCGTAGCTTCAACCGTGTAGAATCGGACGATGCGCATTTTGATGACCGGAGCGACCGGAAACATTGGCAAGGGACTCACACCCTTGCTGAAAGAGCTTGGCCACGACCTTGTCCTCTCCGACCTCCCCGCCAATCCTAATGAGAGCATCCTTCTCGGCTGTCCATACTTTCCATGCGACATCGAGCACGGATTCGGCTTAGAGTCGGCAGCGAAAGATTGCGAGATGATTGTGCATCTCCCCGCCTGGCATGGAATCCACTGGCGCGAGAAGACCGAAATCGACTATTGGAAGCTGAATGTCGAAGGCACATTCTGGGCTTTCCAGACAGCCCGGTCCGCCGGCATCAAGAAGTTCGTTTTCCTCAGCTCCCAAGCGTGGCATGGCCACTACGATAAGTACGGCTTCACCAAGCGAATTGGCGAAGAACTTTGCGAATACAACCGGCGCAACCACGAGATCGGCTATGTCGCGGTCAGGCCTGCCGATCTCACACCTTATGGTGACGACTACCTCAATCGGTTCGGCGCGGGATTCCTCTATGGTCGGGTCCATCGCGACGACGTCTTGCAGTCCATCGTCAAGTCGGTGCAGTACTTGGAAAGCGATTTCAACGAAACTCCAGGCCTCGTCGTGGACGCGCTTCGAAAGCCGAGTTTTACGGAAGAACAGATCGTAGGATGGGCCGAAGACCCCGCAGGCACGGCAGACAAAATTTGGCCCGGCAGCCGGGAATTGATCGAGAGATTTGACCTCAAAATCCAAAACAAACCGCACGTAGTCTCTTCCTTCTTGGGTTGGACAGAGGTGGGCTACGAGCCAGCTTACGATTTCGGCAGCTTCCTCGACGAGCTTCGAACAAAGGAAGCAACCCTTGGTGCCGAAGCGGTGCGGCGTCTGACATGCGACTACTAGCGTTTCGATAACGCAAAAGGCCCAGACACCTGATAGAATTACCGGCTCCCAGTATGCGTGGGCCTCGATCGAGCGTGATTCCAAATGAGGACTTTCATCCTCCGTTCCTTTGGAGATCCACAATGCCCGACCGCGCCAAGACCATTGCCATTCTCAGCAACTATGTTCCGATCCAATGTGGAATCTCGACCTTTGCGAAGAACCTTTACGAATCCATTTCGCGCCAACGCGGAACGTCCGAGGTTGTCGTCATTGGTGTCGACGACGGCCAAGATCCTCAGCAATTTCCCTCTGAAGTTGTTCTCCAGATATCCAAGAACAAGCGCCTGGATTACACTCGGGCGGCCGATTACATCAACTCCAGCAACATTGATGTCGTTTGCATTCAGCATGAATACGGGATTTATGGCGGGGTTGCGGGCGATTACCTTCTGGATACGGTGAGTCGGCTACGAAAGCCATTTGTGGTCACGCTTCATACCGTGCTGGATTCACCCTCCGCAGACCAAAGACGAGTCATGGCGGGGCTCATTCGAAGAGCCGAGAAGCTAGTCGTGATGAGCGAGCGGGCCGTTGGAATGCTCAAGGAAGTTTATGACGTTCCTGCTTGGCAAATCTCGATGATTCACCACGGTGTACCGGATGCTTTCAGTATTACTCCCGATGTCAGAAGTCCCTTTGGCATCGAGGGCAAAATGCTGACCTTTGGTTTGCTTTCGCCAGATAAGGGTATCGAGAATGTCATCAAAGCAATGCCACGAATCGTCGAGGCATGCCCCCGGGCACATTACCAAATCGTGGGGGCCACGCACCCGCATATCAAAGCCGAATATGGCGAGGCTTACCGAGATTCGCTGCAAAGCTTAGCTCGAACTACCGGAGTTGAAAAGCATATCGAGTTCGTCAACCGCTTTCTAAACCCCTGCGAGATCGTCGACTATCTGGAGCAGGCCGACATCTATGTAACGCCCTATCTGAAGAAAGAGCAGATTACTTCTGGCACCCTTGCATACGCGATTGGCAGCGGAAAGGCGGTCATTTCGACTCCGTATTGGTACGCCGAGGAACTGCTCGTAAACGAACGTGGCGTCATCGTTCCCACCGGGCAGTCGGAGCCAATTGCTGATGCCGCCATCCGAATCCTCACCAACGATGAGCATCGGCTCACCATGCAGCAAAGAGCAAGAGAACTTGGAAAGTCCATGTCTTGGCGTTCCGTTGGTGCTCAATATCTTCGAATGATGGAGGACATGGAGTCCAAGCGAAGCGTTGAGGACTTCGGACTGCTCAAGATTACGCAAAGTCGGCGACATGTGCCGGAATTGAACTTATCGCATCTTCGCCGGATGACAGACGAAACTGGCATCCTTCAGCATGCCCTCTACAACCTTCCGCGATATGCCGAAGGATATTGCCTCGATGATAACTGTCGTGCTCTTCTGCTGACAGGCATGATCTCGTCTTCGACCGACTTGCCTCCAATTGACCTAGACGACCTTTCAAGCAAGTACCTGGCCTTCGTTGCCTACGCCTTGGATAACCGGGCCCACCGGTTTCGAAATTTCATGTCCTACAGTGGCGAATGGTTGGAGAATGAAGGATCCGAAGACAGCCAAGGACGAGCCCTATGGAGCCTCGGTGGCTTCGCCGCGAGGACCAGCGACCCGAGCCAGGCGCGGTGTGCTTCGGCATTATTCCTCGAAGCTTTGCCCGCGACAGCCAAGTGGACAAGTCCGCGAGCATGGGCTTACGCGATATTGGGCATCACAGAGTTCTTCGGAACGGCAACCTTTCACCGAGAGATGGAAGAAAGGTGCGAGGCCCTTACGGCCCAACTTCTCGAGGTTTGGCGTGCGTCCAATCGCCCTCAATGGAATTGGTTTGAATTGTATTTGAGCTACTGCAATGCGCGGATGCCACAAGCCCTCATTCGATCCGCTGCGATCTTCGGCGACCCCGAAATCGAGCAAATTGGTTTGCAGACTCTGGACTGGTTATGGCGACAGCAATGCGATTCTCGGGGATTTTTCGAGCCGCTCGGATGTAACTGGGTCTATTATCGCAACCAGTCCAAGCCACGATTCGATCAACAACCGGTTGAGGTTTGCGCGTCGGTTTCCGCTTGCGTCGACGCGTGGCATTCCACCGGCGACCCAATCTGGAAAGATCGAGCTTGGCAGGCCTACGAATGGTTCTTAGGCGCTAATCCCCTCGGCCAGAGATTGTGCGATCCTTCGACCGGTGGATGCTTCGATGGACTTCACGAGACCTCGGTTAACCAGAATCAGGGCGCGGAGTCGACGATTTCCTTTCTGATGGCCACGCTTGAAGTAAGCCGCCTCAAGCAAGTTCGACAATCAGTCCAGGAGAAAGCGAAGGTGATGTAGATGTATTCCCGACAAACCCTATTCACGCGTTCGGCCAAGAATCCAATCCTGACGGCGCAGGATTGGCCGTATCCGGCCCACACCGTCTTCAATCCGGGAGCGACTCGATTGAAGGACGGCACAACTTTATTACTCTGCCGTGTCGAAGACTTCAGAGGCATATCCCATCTCACCGTCGCTCGCTCGAAAAATGGCGTCGACGGCTGGGAAATCGACAAGGTTCCGACCATGTTTCCCGATCCCGAGCATCGCCCAGAAGAATTGTGGGGCTTGGAAGATCCCCGCATCATTTTCATGCCGGAGAAGGAACGATATTTCATTACGTACACGGCCTACACCCGAAGCGGCCCAGGCGTCGCCATTGCGTCGACCGAAGACTTTGTCGAGTTTGAACACGGCGGAATGATCATGCAGCCCGATGACAAGAACGCGGCATTGTTACCAAGGACCTTTGATGGCAACTATGTTCTGCTCCATCGGCCCGTCACCGATCACACCGCGGGAATATGGATTGCCCGATCACCCGACCTCATCAACTGGGGTTCCCACGAGCTCCTCTTGCCGGCGAGGCGAGGCGGATGGTGGGATGCAAACCGTATTGGTCTGGCCTGTCCTCCCATCGAAACCGATCGCGGTTGGCTCGTGTTCTATCATGGGGTGAGGTCCAACGGAGCCGGTGTCCTCTATCGAGTCGGCGTTGCCTTGTTCGAATTGGAACATCCAGATCATTGCCTCCTCCGCGGCGATGGCTGGGTGTTTGGCCCTGTAGAGCCTTACGAAACAGCCGGAGATGTGGCCTACGTGGTCTTCCCTTGTGGGTACACCCTGGCCGACGACGGCGAGACTTTGAACATTTACTACGGCGCGGCCGACACATGTATCGGTTTGGCGACAACTACGCTTACGAAGGTCTTCACTTGGCTCGACGAGCATGGATCTACCCTCGTTGGAATGGCCGGACAATCGGCAGAGCAGACCGATCTAGTTGATCAAAAGCCCATGTATTAACGACTCAGTACTTAAGTATTTTGCATTTGAGCACTTCCCAAGGCTTGGATTCGACTGATAATCTAAGCCATGAGTTCAAAAGCTCAAAATAAGTTCGAACGATTTAACGACTCGTTTGCGCGGATCATTACCAGCGGCGTGTCCACCATGTGGTGCGCGTACATTTTTGCTTGCCTTGCCATCTACGGCGGCACCGGCGTCAATTGGCACAACCCCTTCCAGGTGGTCTCTTGGATCAGCCAGACGTTCCTTCAGCTTGTGCTTCTATCGATCATCATGGTGGGTCAAAAAGTGCTTTCGACCGCCAGCGACCTGCAGGCAAAGGAAATGCATGACACCGTCATGGAAAGCCATGAGGAACTGAAGCAGATGATGCGCGACCTGCACCAAATCGTCACAGACATGAATACGCTGTGCAACAAAGACGACGATAAGTCGAAGTGGTAGACCATTCTTCGGCCCCAAACCAGATCATGCTTTGGGGCCGCGGCGGGCTTTACTTCAGCGAATCGCCATCTTCGGACAGCAGCCACGCAAGCGAAGCCATCGCAAGCGCACCCATTTCGAGTTCGCGAGGATTGACCTTATCGATCGTGTCGGTTCGAGCGTGGTGGTAATCGAAGTAGCGCTGATTATCTGGCTGAAGGGCGCATAGGATGGCTCCAACCGCTCCGAGCGGTCCATTGTCCGCATCTCCGCCACCGGCCACAAACTTCTCAATTCCGAAATCTTGCAGAAGAGGCAGCCACGCTTTAGCCTTTTCCAACTTGTCTTCCGAGATTCCAAAGGCTCGGGGCATGAAGCCGCCCGAGTCGGATTCCATTGCCGCAAAGTGCTTCTCTTTGGCGGTCTTGGCGTATTCCGCGTAGGCCTTGGCCCCGCGCCCCCCGTTCTCTTCGTTCATCCAAGCCACCACGCGAATCGTTCGCTTTGGCTTAAGATTCAACGCTCGCATGAGGCGAAGAGCTTCCATGGCTTGGGTTACGCCAGCCCCGTCGTCGTGCGCACCCTTGCCGGTGTCCCAGCTATCGAGGTGGCCACCCATGACGATCACCTCATCCGGCTTTTCGCTGCCCTTGATTTCGCCCAAAACATTGGCCGATGGAACGTCCGGCAAATTCTGGCAATTGAGAACCAACTTGACCTTGGCTCCGCCCTTCTTGATCGCTGCGCTCAGCATCTCCGCCGATTGAATTCCAAGGGCTGCCGCCGGAATCTTCGGTCCATCTCCGTACCGCATGGCCCCGGTGTGGGGGGCATCGTCTTTGGCCAGGGTCATCGACCGAACAAGAACGGCTACCGCTCCAGACTTGGCCGCCGCCGTAGCCCCGCCCACGCGCTGATCGTTTGCACCGCCGTACGCGGCAAACGTCTGGGGAAGAGTGGGGTCGAATGGACGGTTGAAGAAAACGATTTTGCCCTTGCCGCGCTCTCCCAACTCCTCAGCTTCCTTGAGCGACTGGACCTCGACGAGCTCGGCATCGATCCCGCCTTTCGGAGTTCCCACACTGCCACCGAGAGCCGTAATCGAGAGTGGGTGAACTGTGTTTAGCGTAGCTCTTTCGCCTTTTCCTCGAACCCAGTGCGGCACCATGCAAGGCATTTGTTGCACGTTCTCGGCTCCCATTTGCTCGAGCTTCTTGACCACCCAGAGAACGGCCTTGGCAGCTTCGGGCGACCCGCTTACTCGGCCACCGATCTTACTCGTCAGTTCATCGAGCATGGAATATGCTCCCAGTTCTGTGAGACCTTTTTTGCGCATCGCAAGAATGGCATCGGCGTTTGGATTTTGCTGGAACAAGGCGGTAGCGACAAGCAGCGAAAGCATGTGGATAGATTACTCTTCGCGCCATTGTTTTGGTTTCCGGTTCGATGACCTATAATCCCATCATGCTCTTCCCGCTCGTGTTCGCCGCCATCCAACTCGGGCCAATCAGAATCACAGTTCCCGATCCCGGGGCCATGGAGCCGCAGGTTGCGATCGAAAACGATGGCCACATTTACGTTGCCTATGGAGTGGCGAACACGCTGTATGTGTCGATCTCGGCGAACGGCGGAAAGTCCTTCGGCGCGCCGGTCAAAGTCGGCGATGCGGGCAAGAAGCTCATGCTGGGCATGCGGCGTGGACCGCGAATCGCGGTTGGAAATGGTGGGATTCAGGTCCTGCCCATCAAGAACTAAGGGTAAACCTACAGCATCGACATTTCCGCTGCATCCTCTAATCCGTTCGCCGCTCTCACGCTTATCGCCGCCCCCGCGGTACTCACGAACGCATGCTCGGTCTTGGTCATGAGCACAAGCAATCGACTGGGCCGATCGGTGGATCGCGCTCGAGCCCTGAATTCGATTTTGGATCGAGAGACTCAGCAGGAAGAGGACGACTTGAAGCAAGAGCAGATGCACCTCAAAGAACTGAATGTGGTGCAGGCCCGGGCGGTGGTGCTCATGAAGTCCCTGCGTTTGTTCTATCTGGCCCTCGGCGGATTCGCCTCCTCAGCGGTGGTCTCGCTGTTTGGTGCGCTATTGGTTGTCTACGTTCACGGCTGGGTTGTGTCGGCGGTGGAGTTCGTCGCGCTCTTGGTGGGGATGGCGGGCGTGTGCAGTCTCATCGCTGGCTGTTATTTGCTGTTCCATGAGACACGACTGGCGGTGACGGTGCTGGAAGAACAGGCGGCGCACATACAGGAACGTGTGGCATCGCGCATGAAACAAACAGGTTCGAAGAAATAGGACTTTCCTTTCTCGGCTGAGCGTGGTAGCTTTGAACTTGTGACTTCGCTGCTCGCTCTCGCCCTCATGAACGCTTCCGCTCTGCAAGCCAGCCCTGACCCATACGCCAACGAAACTCCGGCACAAAGAGATGCGCGGATGAAGTGGTTCCGCGAAGCCCGCTTCGGCATGTTCATCCATTGGGGTGTGTACTCGGTTCCGGCCGGAACATACAAGGGCCAACGCATTGGCGGCATCGGCGAGTGGATCATGAACACCGGCAAGATTCCGATGGCCGACTATCAAGCCTACGCGAAGGAGTTCAATCCCACCAACTTTAACGCCGAGCAGTGGGTGCAGATCGCGAAGAACGCGGGCATGAAGTACATCGTCATCACGAGCAAGCACCACGATGGCTTTGCGATGTTCCACTCCAAAGTCTCGGATTGGAATATTTACAACGCGACGCCCTTCAAGCGAGATCCGCTGAAGGAGTTGGCGGCGGCGTGCAAGAAGAACGGCATCCGCTTGGGCTTTTACTATTCCCAGGCCCAAGACTGGAACCACCCGGGCGGAGCGGCGGCGGGAGGACATTGGGATAAGGGCCAAGACGGCGACATGAGCGAATATGTGAAGAATATTGCCGTGCCGCAAATGAAGGAAATTTTGACCAACTACGGTCCGGTTGCCTGCCTTTGGTGGGATACCCCGGTTGGAATTACGAAAGGAATGGCCGACGACCTCATCGCCACCCTCAAGCTTCAGCCCGGAATCATCCACAACAACCGACTGGGTGGTGGATACAAGGGCGATACCGAGACTCCCGAGCAGTTCATCCCCGCCACCGGTTACCCGGGCGGCCGCGACTGGGAAACCTGCATGACCATGAACGACACATGGGGTTACAAGAGTTACGACCAGAACTGGAAATCCTCCGAGACCATCATCCGCAATCTTATTGATATCGCATCGAAGGGCGGCAACTACCTGCTGAATGTAGGTCCGACCAACATGGGTGAGATCCCTGGGCCCTCGCAAGATCGACTCAAGGTTGTTGGCGACTGGATGAAGCAGAACAGCAAGGCGATTTATGCCACGTCGGCAAGTCCATTTAAGAAACTGGCGTGGGGTCGGTGCACCAAGACCGTGGACAAGAACGGCGCGACGCTTTACCTGCACGTGTTCGATTGGCCGATGGACGGAAAACTCGTCGTTCCTGGTCTCAAGAATAAGGTCGAGTCGGCTTCGATGCTCGTGGGCGGAAAGCGATTGAACGCAGGGAACGCGGGCGACAATGTGATCATCGAGGTTCCTTCGAGTTCACAGAATGTGTATTCGACGACGGTGGTGCTTCGGGTGAAAGGCGCGCTCGAGGTGGTTCAGCCCGAGTTCACCGTTACCCAAAAGGATAACGGTGATCTGGACCTGAACCCCAACGACGCCGAGCTTCATGGGGACGATATCCAGGTCGAAGGCGGCAACGACGGCAACATCGGATTCTGGACCAATCCTTCCGATTGGGCATCGTGGACCTTCCGAATGGTGAAGCCTGGGACTTATAAGGTCTATGCCGACATCGCTTCACTGGGAACAGGTTCGTTCACGGTTGATTATGGTGGAGCGACGCGAACCATCACGGCTCCGAACACGGGCAGCTACCAGAAGTTCCAACGCACGCAACTGGGGACGATCGAAGTGAAAGAGGCTGGCAAGGCAACGATCTCGGTTCACGCCGTGGCGAAGGGTTGGGCGCCGATCAATCTGAAGACGATCCACATTCGGTCGGCGGGTCAGTAGCCATTGCGGCGAAGTCTTCTTCGCTTCATATATTCGAATACAATTGATACGTTATGGGTCTCTTCGGGGTCGTTGCCATCGTTGTCGCTGGACATCAAGCCATTTCCCGCGAAGCAAAAAATAAGACCCTAGCGGAAGCCAAGGCAATCGCCCAAAAGCTGCTACCTGGTCATGGCCGGGTAGCGGCGTACCTCACCATCGGGCAGTCTGAAAATAAGCTTGGAGACAAAGCCGCCGCTCTCAAGGACTTACGCGTAGGTTGGGCAGATATCGAAAAGGTGAGGACTGGTGGCGGGATCGACGAATACACGCTGCTCGATGAAGGTGATTTCGCCACCATTCCGGTCGCGTTTGGAATCGAGTTCATGCGCGCCGGCAGCCTGGAAGATGCGAAGAAAGCGGCCGACAGCTTTGGCGATTCGCCGCTCGGCAAGTCGTTTCGCCACGAGCTAGGCTTGCAGATTCGAAAAGACTTTCCCGAGGCATTCGAAATCCTCGCCTTTACGGATGCCGAGCGAAAAGCCCGAACCGATCGCCGCGACAAAATCGTCGCGTCGCTTCCCAAGATCGAAGAGGAACCAAAGCCTGAGGTCCGAGGGGAACGATACGCGATGGCAGCTCAAGACCTGATGGGACTGGGCGCAAACAAGGAGGCCAGCAGCGCGCTGGAAAAGGCGGTCGAGCTGATGGAGAAGCTGGAGTCCGTGCAGCTGCGCACCGCACTCCTCGCTCAGTCGGCGTTCTTGTTCAAGAACATGGATCGGCGTGATCGTGGACTTGCAGTTTTGAACAAATCCATTACCCTCGACAAAACCCTGACCGGGGATTCGATCGAAGTTCTTCGGGCGCACATGATGGTCGAGCAGTCCAAGCGGGAGTTCGGCATGCCAAACAAACTCGGCGAAGTGTTGCAGCGCATGAACGCGGTTTCTGGTGCCCAGACTTCGGCTCCAGCCGCGCCGGATCCAGCTGGTCTCACGACGGGTTACGCCGAACTTGCAGAGGCCGATAATCGGCTTGCCGCCGGTGACAAGGCCGGAGCCATCAAAGTGCTCAAATCTACCAATGCAAAACTGACGCTGAAAGTCGATCCAAATGGTTGGATCGCCGTGCTCGTGGGAGAAAAGCTCTTGACCCTCGGCGACAAGACTTCGGCTCAGATCGTGCTCTTGAGCGGCAGTCGCCGGTACCTTGCGTCCCTGTATCCCAGCAACGATGTGGCGAGTCAGGAGATGGAGAGCCTCACTCGAATTGGCCGCGCGCTTGCGGCAACGGGAAGTCCGGAAATGGGAGCGGCAGTCATCGAAAGCGGCGTTGCCGTCCTGACCAAGGGCCCGACGATTATCGAGATTCCCACCCTGGGCGAAGGCTCGGGCAAGCCATTTCGTCGAGATCGAAAGTCGCCAAACCTCCATCGCGGAGCGATCGCCTTGGCTCGGCTGGGGCTCTTCGTAAAAGCTCGGGCGATGGCGCGGTCCATTCCCAACGACGCCCATCGCGCGGTCGCACTGGCCGGGATCGTGCGCGACACCAAGTAACATCCAGAATTGCGCCAACTGCGCGCGAATCGAGCGTCCGCAGAACCCCCAGGTATGGTGCACAGAATCAATTCTTGCCCTTCACTTTCATCATCTTTCCGATATCACTCGGTAAAGTGATGATCATGGCGGGGCAGGTTAGCTCACTGCAGGTATCGGGTTATCGATCACTTGAGAATATCTGGATCGATCTCGATAGCGTCAACCTTATCACGGGACCCAACGGATCCGGGAAAAGCAACCTATTTAACGCGATTCGCCTCATCAAAGAAGCGGTGGAAGGCAGGCTCGCTCGGGCAATCGCCGACGAAGGCGGCATGGAGTCGGTGCTGTGGGCAGGGCCTCGACAAAAGAAGGCCGTTCGCATGACCCTAGGAATCACCGTTGAGCCTTTCCAATATCAGCTTGAGCTTGGATTGAGACCATTCTCCGAGTTTCCGCTTTTCCCAATGGACCCGCAAATCAAGTCGGAAACGCTTAAGGTGCGTGGGCGCGCGCTGGTGGATCGCAAATCGACGGTCGCCAATATTCGCGGGATCGAGGGTCCCTGGGAAATGATTACCAACTTGGTGGATTCCGAATCCATTTTCGCAAATCTGCAGGACCCGGAGAAGTACTCGTACTTATTTCATTTCCGCGAAATTGTTCGTCGATGGATGTTCTATCACAGCTTCCGAACCGACTCCGACTCGCCAGTCCGAAGGGCGGCGATGCCAACATTTGCCCCCTTTCTCCAGGAAGACGGGTCGAATCTTGGACCGGCCCTGTATGTTATTCAGAGGAGGGGTGAGTTCGAAGCGCTCCAGAAAATCCTTGCTGAGTCATTTCCCGGCTCAATGTTCTCGGCGAATCCTTCGAGCGTGACCATGATCACGGAGGGCATCGAGAGACAGATCACGGCCCGCGAGCTATCCGAGGGAACACTTAAATTCCTATGCCTTGCTGCGGCCTGCTTTCCTGTTCATTTGCCGCCGTTCGTTGCCTTTAATGAACCTGAGACGAGTCTTAATCCGGCCCTGTTTGGGCCGCTGGCCGAAATCATGGCTCACGCTGCCCAGTTCGGACAACTCTGGGTTACCACCCACTCCGATCAACTCTCAAAAGAAATCGTCAACCGAGTTGGCTGCAAACCAATTCGACTCGATAAAGTGGATGGAAGCACAATTATTGCAACTTAATTTCATCGTCTCGACAGCAAGTAACATCCGGTACCCTTGTCGGCAATGAGCGCACTTCTTGCCGCGATCGTTGCCATCATGAGTCCGTCCGCCAACGTCACCCGCCTCCAGTGCGAATACCTCGCCTCGCCTACGGCGGTACAGACCATTTCACCTCGGCTGAGTTGGAACACGGAGTCGAGTGGACAGAATTGGCGTCAATCGGCTTACCAAATCCTGGTCTCGACTTCCTTGGATTCACTTAGCCATGACCAAGGCGACCAGTGGGATAGCGGCAAGGTTGCGGTCGACAAGAGCATTCAGATTCCCTACGCGGGCAAGGCGTTGGAATCGGCGACGACCTACTACTGGAAGGTGCGCGTGTGGGACCAAGACGGCAAGGCGAGCGAGTGGAGCAAGCCGCAGTCGTGGCACATGGGAATCCTCAATCCCAGCCAATGGCTCAACAGCCAATGGATCGGCTTGAACGGCGACGCCAAAGCCAATCCCGCACCGTTCTTGCGCAAGGAATTTAAGGTCGAAAGTGGTGTCAAGCGAGCTCACCTTTATGTGGCTGGACTTGCCTATGCCGACGTCCACTTGAACGGCAAGCGAGTCTCGGATACCGAGCGAGACGCCGGCTATACCAACTTCGACAAGCGTGTCCTCTACGATTGCTACGATGTAACCAAGCAACTGAAGTCCGGCGCCAACTGCGTGGGGTTTGTGCTCGGAACTGGCTGGTACGACGTCCACGACCTGGCCACCTGGCGATTCGAAAAAGCGCCTTGGCGTGATCGGCCCAAGGTGCGCGCCGTGCTGATGATCGAAGGAAACGACGGACGACTGGAGACTGTTTCGACCGATACTTCTTGGAAGGTCGCGACCGGACCAATCACCTTCAACGGAATCTACACCGGGGAGGTGTACGACGCGAACCTGGAGCAAGACGGCTGGGACAAGGCGGGTTTTAACGATTCGGCTTGGAAATCCGCCGAGATCATGAAGACGCCGAAGGGGACGCTCAGCGGGATTCCTTGCCCACCGATTCGGATCACCCAAACCTTCAAGCCGGTCACGATCTCGGAACCCAAGCCGGGCGTCTATGTTCTCGACTTTGGACAGAACCTCACCGGCCACGCGCTCCTGAAAGGCAACTTCACGAAAGGGCAGAAGATCACCATGCGCTACAGCGAGCATGTCGACAAGAGCGGCATGATCGAGCGCTCCGCGATCGAGACCTTCATGGACAAGGCGAATCCACCCCAGCCATTCCAGACCGATGTGTACATCGCGAAGGGCAAGGGCACCGAGCAGTGGGAGCAGCGGTTCTCATACTCCGGATTCCGCTACGCCGAGGTCACCGGCCTTACCGCCAAGCCGACGTCGGACATGATTCAGGCCCGGTTTGCCCACACGGACATCTCAACTGCTGGCGAGTTCGAGTGCTCCAACGAGCTGTTCAACAAGATTCAGCACGCGACCCGATACTCCTATCTCAGCAACGCGCAAAGCATTCCTACCGACTGTCCGCAACGCGAGAAGAACGGCTGGACTGGAGACGCGCACTTAGCATGCGAAGCGGGTCTGATGAACTTCGATTCCGGCTCGTTTTACACCAAGTGGCTGCAGGATTACGCCGACGACCAGAAGCCGGACGGACGGTTTAGCCTCATCATTCCCAGCGGCGGCTGGGGCAACGGTGCCACGCATCCTTCGTGGGATAGCGCCTTCGGCATCATCGCCGACCACATGGCCGACTATCTTGGCGACGAGCGAATTCTTGCTACGAATTACGAGCACTTCAAGCGGTACACCGACCACCTTTATGGCGAAGCCAAAGACGACGTGGTGGACTTCGATAGCCTCGGCGACTGGCTGCCGTGGAAGACGGAAACCTCGAGCAAACTGACGTCGACCGTCATGCTCATCGTCGACGCGAAGATCACGGCCCGCGCGGCTCGGCTGAATGGTGAGACGGCCGAAGCCCAGAAGTACGAGGCGATGGCCGAGAAGGTGAAAGCTGGATTCAATCGCCACTTCGTCGACCCCGCCAAGCTAAACGAAGCGACGCAAACCGCGCTCTCCCTCTTCCTTTACTTCGACCTCATTCCGCATAGCCAGCGTCAAGCCGCGCTCGATGCCTTGGTGAAGAATGTCGAGACGCAGGGTCACATCGATACCGGCATCATCGGCGCGAAGTTCATTCTTCGAACCTTGAGCGAGAATGGCCGCACCGACGTGGCGTACAAGATCGTGAACCACAAGGGCCAACCCGGGTGGGGCTGGTGGATGGAGCAAGGTGCGACCACGCTTTGGGAAGATTGGAAGGGCGAGTATTCGCTGAACCACATCATGTTCGGCGACGTCAGCAACTGGTTCATGCAATGGATCGCGGGCATCGGCCTCGACCCGAAAGAGCAGGCTTTCAAGCACATCCTGATTCGACCTCAACCGGTCGGCGATCTGACATGGGCAAAGGGCGCGCACCTCTCGCCTTATGGCTGGATTCGATCTTCTTGGAAGAAGGATGCGAAAGGCTTCCACTTGGACGTCGAGATCCCGGCGAACACGTCGGCGACAGTGACGCTGCCAAGTGGAAAGACTCAGGAAGTCGGCTCGGGCAAATGGTCGTTTAGCGAATAGGCGTTTGGGGGCGAGGGCTTCTAGCCCTCGTTCTGTGCGCGGGCAGGATGCCCACGCCCCCCAAGTTGGTTATCGATAGCTGGAGAACGCTTCTTTCGAGCCGATGTAGACGTCCCCGTCGACTAACCCTTCGATTCCTGCGAGGGGCATCCGCTCCGTGAATTGCCAGAAATCCCAATAGGCTCCCGGGCGAGGGCGAGTGAGGTAATTCTGTATCCAGAGCCGAGGCAGCGTCATACCCTTGAAGTATCGATTGGCGAACGCGGGTTCCGTGTAAACCACTGGCTCGGTGCCCAGGGCGTTCTTGAGGCGATTGCGGAAGACGGAAAACTCGCGTTGGAAATCTCCGACCTCCGGCATTTGTTTGTCGTTACCGCCGAGCTCGAGGTCGATGACCGGTGGTAGGGCGTCTTTTTCGTGCGGGACGACTGAGAGAAAGTTGTGGGCTTGGGCATCGCCGGTCGTGGCGAGGCGAAAGAAGTGGTACGCCCCATGGCGAATACCGGCTTCTCGACTGCCGTCCCAATTGTCCTTGAAGTTTGGGTCTGCGTAGGTGCTGCCCTCGGTGGCTTTGATGTACACGAACTGGATATTCTTCGGAATCTCGTCCCAGCGAATGGCGCCCTGGTGGTGCGAGACATCGATGCCCCTCACTGGGAACTCCGTGTCGGGTGGATAGTTAGGAATCAAATGTCCTTTCCAATAGGCATATCCCCCCACGCCACCGATGACGACGGCGAGGCCGAGGATGATCCACTTGATTCGTTTCCGCACTCAAGGAAAGTAACGACGATTGAGCGCAGATGGTTCTGCAACAACGTCCTTAGAGTGCAGCAACTCGATGCTCGCACTCGCACGCGCCCTGATTAGTGGAACTTCGCGTAATGCTCGGCGAGGACGTCCTGCCCAAAGTCGCCATCGAAGTCGCGCCAAACCGAATGGATGTGGTTCGCATCGTTCTGCGTGTTGTCGTACTCGACTAGGAACTTCGAGCCCTGCAAACGGTAATAATGCCCCTTGCCGGGCTTAGTGGAGCCCATCCACGCAAACACAACCGAGTCGAGATCGACCCGCCCCCACCGTCTTTTGGATTCCGATGGCACCTGGGCATCCGTATAAACATGGAGCAGTTTCTGGACATCGTCTTGCTGAGCCTTGGTCATTTCCGAATACTTCAATCCAGTGTCCTTCTGGATCCCTGCTTTGCGCGCGCTGCTGGTGACCACATCGCCCGGTGCAACGTCGGCGATAACCGCCTTCTTCAGTTGATCCGGCGAAAGGGAATCGAGGAGGGCAAACCCCAAGTCTTGCTCCATCGGCAAGGCGCGGGTTCCTTTCATCGGTCCGCTACGGACCTCCGCTGGGTTCGAGCCAAAAAACTGCGGCGTGGACGAGACCAGCGCGCCATGGTTGTAGGTGAAGTTGAGAGATACGTGGTGGCCCTCATATCGCCAAGCCCACTTCCCGTCGGCGCTTGGCTCGCCAAAGAAGGTGAACGTATAGAGCCGCTTGTCTCGACCCTGGTTGCCATTCTCCATCTCTTTCAAAACATCTTCCAGGCCCTTGATCGTTTCCGTTCGCTTCCATCCGGCATCGCTGAGGGACGACTTGAGGAGAGCCAACGCCGCTTCGGCTTGGCTCGAGTCCATTTGACCAAGGTTAATTCCCTCTCGGTTCGCGGGCACGTACTGCCACTTGGTCCGATAATCGTCGTCGAACGGCTTCTGTGCCTTGGCCTTTTGGTCGACGGACAGCATGCCCAGGAACGTTGTTGCGAGTGCAACTTGGGGCGCCTTCCGGCCCTGAACGCCGATCACCATCGCCATCAAACTCACCAACCCAATCCCAAACGCCCACGCCTTCATGGCCCAAGTATAGACACATCAGGGAGCAGTAAGCAGGGAACGGAGAACAGAATGTGGTGCCACGTCTTTCGACAGTCATTCATGTGCTTCAATCTAGAGATGGATCGACTGACGCTGGAGCCGATTGGGTTTGTTCGCACAGGCAAAGACCTGAAGTTTCAGACTCCGCACCAGCCAGACGTCGACTCTAAAGAAACGAATCTCATTGAACTTCTGCCGGGCAAGAATTTCGAGCTAGCCCTCCAGGATCTTGAAGGATTCGAGTTCATTTGGCTCGTGTGGTGGTTTCACCGCAACGACACTTGGCGACCAAGAGTCATCCCGCCCAGGGGTCCCGCAGTTCGGCGCGGTGTTTTCGCCACTCGTGCGCCCCATCGACCAAATCCAATCGGACTCACCAGCGTCCGGCTCCTGTGCGTCGAGGGTTTAACGTTAAAAGTCGGCCCCCTTGACCTCGTTGACGGAACCCCCATTCTCGATATCAAGCCGTACATTCCCAGCATCGATGCTCACCTCGACGCCAAAGCGGGATGGGTGGACGAAACCAATCGAAACCTTCGTGAGGCAGATCGATTCGATGTGCGATGGTCCGATGAGGCAGAGGCGACATTGCCAGAGGACTTGCACGATCGAGTCCATGAACTTCTCAGCATTGACCCAACACCTCATCGAACGAGGCGAATCCTTAAGCTAAAAGATGGAACCCACCGCCTTGCGTGCGGCCCTTGGCGAGTCTACTTCACCTCCTCGGACAGAGTTATAACCATCCGAGAGGTGAAGCACATTGAATGAGAACGAACCTAAACAGCGAGACGACTTAGTACCACTTCAGATAGACAGATGCAATATCGATCGTGGTGTTAGTCTGGGTTGGGTCTCCCGCGTAATTCCCGTCGCTCGAGTTGCAGGACTTCGCCGGTGTTGAACCCGAGGTCGCACTATCAAATACCGTCCGAAGGGGCATGAGACTGGTACGGAATGTATCTTGGGTTTCTACTGGCCTCATGATGTTCGTGTAAACCGTGCCGTTTACAAATTGCCGCTGGGTGATGGTTTGACTATTCAGCCAATTCTGATATCCAAGCGGCTCCATGGTGACAGCCTGGATAAACGCCGCAATTCCATCCTGCAATGGATTTGGTTGAAGTTCCATGTGGACTTCCACAAGGCCTGCTCCGTTCGACGTTCCGGGGCGATAAACCAATGTCATGTTGATGGGACTCGGAAAATATGTAGCCACGTTGGTCCAATAGCTGGTAGGCAACATTGCCGGAGGCGTCGGGGGAGCGATTACAAACGAAACGCGGTTGTGTGTCTCAATGGAATCATCCGATGGCATCTGAGCAATTTGCCCAATCCTGAACGGATCGATTCGTACAAGAACCGAACTCGTCGTCTTTGAATCCTCCGCAATGTGAACTCGCCCCTCAATAACCACGGGGGCATTCAGCGCCGAACTCGACATCTCGAAGTTCACGTGGAAGTCGTTCACTAGGGTAAAGCCTGTTTGGTCGGAAACGGCTTCAGTCGGGTTCGACAGAAATTCTCTAAGCCCCTCCTGATCCGTTAGAATTCGCCACGAAGAGTCATCCTCTGAGATATTCGTAATTTCAACAATTCCTTTCATGTGATTTGTCCGTGCCAATGCACTTAACTATGAACGATCTGCAAAGCGCGAAGCTAACTTCGCATCGTTCGAATAGACTTAGTTTATGAGCCAACCGACCGCCGAGATTCTGAGCGAAGAGACCGTTTTCCAAAAGCGAATCTTCCATTGGAAGTCGATTCGGTTTCGCTACACCAAGACCAACGGCCAGATGTCGAACGAGATCGAGCACTTGGTGCTGGATCGGAACGATAGCGTCGGCATCCTCATGCATGACCTCCAAGTCGACGAAGTAATCCTTATCGAACAGTTTCGGGTCGCCGCGTACCACAACGGCCCTGGCTGGCTCATCGAGGTCCCGGCCGGACGAATCGAAGACGGCGACGATGCAAAGGCGACGGCCCTGAGGGAAACGAAGGAGGAAACCGGCGCGGAACCCACCGACGCCGAATTCATCTCCAGCTTCTATCTCTCGCCCGGTGGTTGCTCGGAGCGCCTGAGTCTCTTCTACTGTCCGTTCGAGCACGGTTTAACCGTGATGGAGAGTGCGGGCCTTGAGGTAGAAGATGAGGATATTCGGGTTCACCGGGTGAAGCGCGAGGTCGCATATCGGTGGATCAAAGAGGGGAAGGTCATCGATGCCAAGACGATTATCGCGTTGCAGTGGCTGATGGCGCAGCTGTAGTGGCAAACGCTGCCTCCGTGGCGAGAATGATTTGGATGTCTCAGATTAGTATCGCAGAGCTATGGAGGCCGAGAACAGTTTGTTCGGTATGCCTTTATTTCTTCAGCTTCTACTAAAGCGCAGGAGTTTTGTAGCCTCCATAGCTCGGCATGGAAAGGCAAGACGAATCGGAAGTTCTCGCCACGGAAGCAGCATAGGTCGTCGGGGCCTCCTTTAATTGCATTCACGCGCCGATCTTGCTAAAGTACTATCAATGAAGCGGTACCCGGCCATTATTTCCTCCTTCCTCCTCGGCGGACTGGCAACCATTGCAGTATCAAAGCTCCAGCAAAAGCCTAATCCCGACTCCCAGTACCGCATGAACCCGGATGCGCAGGTTCACGAAGGGGTCCCTAAGGGCGAAGTAAAGGGGCCGTTTGTGATGAAGAGCGTCGGCTATCCGGGCACGCAAAAGACTTATTGGGTGTACGTTCCTGCACAGTACGATCCCAAGACTCCCACCGCGCTTATGGTCCTCCAAGACGGACAGGCGATGAAGCAAGAGAACGGCGAGATTCGCGCCCAGACCGTGATGGATAACCTCATCTACCGCCGCGAGATTCCGACCATGATCGGCGTCTTCATCAACCCGGGCCGAACGCCTGAGCAGAAGGAACCCTCTCCCGAGAACGGTTGGGGCGACGGCTTTACCAACCGTGGTGTGGAGTACAACGCCCTCGACGATAAGTACGCGAGGGATATCACCGACGTCCTCGTTCCCGAACTGAAGAAGGACTACAATATCTCCAACGATCCCAACATGCGCGGCATTGGTGGCTCGAGTTCCGGCGCGATCGCGGCCTTCACCGTTGCCTGGGAGCGACCGAATGAATTCCGAAAGGTACTCAGCATCGTTGGCAGCTTTACCAACATCCGCGGCGGCGATGCCTACCCCGACATCATCCGAAAGAACGGTAAGAAGCCCCTGCGCGTGTTCCTCTGCGATGGACGCAACGACAACCGGGGCATGCGAGGCGGCAAATACGACCCGCGCTGGGACTGGTTCCTGCAGAACGTTCGCATGAAGGACGCCCTCACCGCCAAGGGATATGACCTCAACTACACCTGGGGCATGAATAACCACGGGCAGCGGTTCGGCGGTCAAATCTTCGCAGACATGATGCGGTGGCTATGGCGCGATGGGCCGGTCTCGACCGACCCGAATGACATGGTCGAGCGAGACTTCCGGCAACCGGTGATGAAGGCAGCCACCAAATGATGACGGTCACACTCGTGGCGTTTCAACTAAAAGCTGGTATGTTCGCCAACACCACCTCGCCCTCCAAGACCTGGGTGGTGGCTTACAAACCAAAAGACGGCAAGTCGCCCGACGAGTACGAGGCCGCCGACAGCCTGATGAACCTGAAAAGCCACAAGTTGGTGATGACCCTCAAGGATTTCGATGGATTTCCTGGACAGAATCACGGCGGTATGAATGCGGCTTGGTCGACCAAAGAAGATTTCGGCGTCGTGGTTCAATCGGGCAGGTGGGAACCAAGGGCCGCAGCCGTTATTGCTCCCAGCCAATCACTGCAACTGAACATCCTGAAGGCGATGGTCAAAGATGCGGCGAGGTTCGAGAAAGGCAAAACCGACAAGCCGGACAAGATGGTTTACGACATCCAGGGCGCGAGATTCTCGGGTCAAACCCTGTCGATTTCGGTTATCGGGCAGGTGCCCAAGGACGAGGACACTCCCGCCGTATATCTCTCAATCAGCTATTCGCTCAAGGTCGACAAGAGCAAGATCATCCTCGGCGCGGCGATATGCAAAGCTCTCGCCGAAAGCACAGCCTGGACCTGGAAATAGACTCTTCTAAATAACCATTGCCGGAGAGCGCAGGCGTTCAACCTCATCCCACTCGAGGATGACACGCCCACCTTGACGGGGGTCGACCGAAGTAAGGCCGACCCCGTCTTTGATCCAGCCCACATGCACAAACTGTTCGGGATAAGTGGATACCATGCCAATGAATCGCCCTTCCGGCTTTGCTTCACCAACGACCCAGCCTTCACCAATCATAGCTTCTAAGATGTCGACGCCAGACCTGAACATTCCTTCATAGTCGAGCGAGAGGCCCCGCCGCTGCCCCTCAAACATGTACCGCTCCATCAGTGGCTCTAGTTCTGACTCGTGCTTGAGGGCGGCGTACATAGCGCCATACGATCGGTGATTAGGAAGGATTTTGCCGTCGCGCTGGAAGCATTGGACTCGATACACCCGGCCGTCGTGATACGATGCGAGGTCGACTAGCTCCGCGCCGTCCAGGTTCAGTCGGAACGAGTTATAGCCCTCGATTTCCCACCGCGGATAGATTCCGGTCATCGACCGAATGTTGTACTTGAGAGCCGGAATCGTAAACGTGCCCGCACTCGGAACGCCAAGCGAATCTCCCGCAAATCCACCCGATCCCATCCAGACAAAGGCTTCTTCTGGTCGTAATTCGATGCCGGCGGACTCGGCAATGTCAGCACAGTACTCTTTGAGTTCCGTGAAGTGCCCATTTGCCGAATACCAATAGTCGGCAAAGCGAATGTGATTGCGGATTCTGCGCGACTGAACCTGGTCGTACGAGTGCTTGAGCCAATCCGCGTCGAGTTCACCATTGTTGAGTTCGAGGATGGTGTAGGCCAGGTTTCGGGAACCGGTCTGCGCTAATGTGAGCCCCGCCGAGAGAATCGGATCAGCGAATCCGGCAGCATCGCCGGCGAGGAACCAGTTTTCTCCATAAAGCTGGCTGGCAACAAAACTCCAATCGCGGGTTGTTTGGAGGATATTCTCGCGAGTTCCATGTTCCACGAGCTTCGAGATGGTCGGCTCAGAATTGATCGCCTCTATGTACAGTTCCTCCGGAGATTTGCCACTTTGCTTCAAGTACTCCGCCGGAGTCACGAGCCCGAGCGATGTTCGAGTAGGACCGAGAGGAATAAACCAGAGCCAACCCCAGCCAAGACTCAGGACGAGAATTTGCGTACCGCCCACTCCGATCCTTGTCGCCCAATCCGTGTTTTGCCAGTAGTCCCAAACCGCGATATTTCGCAGCTTGGTCGGCGCATCGATCTCTACATCCATCGTTCGACGCAGGATTCCCGAGTTGCCCGAGGCGTCCACGAACCACTTCGCCGTCACATGGTTATCGGGCAACGAATCCGCTCCCGGAGCATCGGAGCCCTTCAGTTCGAGTCCAAGAACTCGGTCCCCATCTCGCTCGACCTTCAGCACGCGAACACCTTCGTACACGTGGCATCCTGCCTCCTTCGCATGATCGAGGAGGATCTCATCGTAAATCGATCGGTCGACTTGGAAAGCGGTGAGAGCTCTCTGCCCCGCGAATTGAGCGGGCCGAGGAATGTCCTGAAAGCCTCCAACACTTAAGAAATCAAGAGCCCACAACTCGCTTGAGTTGCCCCAGCGGTAGAGCCCGCCAATCTTTACGGGGAAATTGGCGGCTTCAACCTTTTCCCAAACACCCATCTCGTTGAGCACAGGCATAAGGTGAGGAAGTTGGCTTTCCCCAATATGATCTCGCGGAAACACTTCTCGCTCAAATAATGCAACGCTCAGCGACGGGTCGTACTTCCGCAGCAACGTTCCTAATGTGCTGGCAGCCGGACCCCCACCGATGACCGCCACGTCGAAATTCATGGCCATCAAACGGCATTCTAACAAATGCTTTCCTAATGCGCAAGCCCAGATTCTCTAATGCATTTCTGTTACGAATCGGAACGATTAGGTTCAAAATCGCCTAATCCTTAACTTGGGCGGCAAAAAAATATTTGTACCCGGAAAGATTTTCCGGGTATGAGAATTTGACTCCCCTAAGGAGTTGACGGAGCGTTGTCGCCTGGAGGTGGCGAGGTTTTGATGCCATGCTTGGCTTGGCCCGCGCCGCCGCCTTTCGGACCGCCAGGGGCACCTAAGCCTCCGGTCATGACGTCCTTCATCTTCTTTTGGTCTTTGGCGGACATTTCGCCCGAACCACATCCCACTAGTGCAAGCGCCACAAGGGCGACCACTCCAACTGAGAGTTTCTTGATTATGAGCCTCCCTGGGGCCAGAACGCCTTGATCGCTTTCTTGCCGCCGCCGATGTCGATGGTTGTACCCATCAGCTGTCGCCACGCCGTTGCCTTGGTGTGGCCATCGGTTCCTGCCCATACGGTGATGCCAGTAGGGAGCTGGGTTGCTTGGCCGTTGGGGAAGCTAAAGAAGCCTGCGGTCGGACCATCGCTTGCGTTCTTTCGCGCCATCGGACCGCAGATCATGAAGCTGGAACCATATGTGTTGTAGGTCGGATCGCCCCAATAGAGGTCGAAGTTGTCCGGATTGTCGTTGGCGTCGAGATAGTCGCCATAGCCAGGGTTCATTTGCCACATGAAGTCATAGGTTCCCGATTGGGCGATCATGACTTGTTCGGCAGGGTTGTTTACCGCCGTCGTCGACATCGAGGGTTGTCCCCCAGCTTTGTAGCCTTGGGCCGCCCAGTTCCAGTTTTCTGCCGGAGGATTCGGGTTGCCGACTCCGCCAATGCCGTCGTAGTACCAAAGCTGGCCGTTCGTCATTTGCGCGCCCAGCGGGTGCGTACCAAATCGCCAGTCGTCTGGCGAGGTGCTCCACGAAGTCGCAATGCGCTGCGGAGGCATACCCCACAGACCGTAGAGCGCCCAGGCAGTACCGGCGTTATCGTCTGACAATTGGTTCGTCGTGATCGGCCCGGTTGGGTCAAGCAAGAGCTGCCAGCTCTTCATGTACGGTTGGCAGAGGTATGTGAACGGGAATCCGCGCCAGTTGGCGTCGAACGAAACCGTTGGTGAGAAGTAGTCGTCGTTGTCGGAGGCATACATCAGTTGCCCCAACGAGAGTTGTTTAGCCCCACTAATCGCGACGGTGCCCTTTGCCGCTCGCTTCGCCTGAGCGAAGACGGGGAAGAGGATGGCCGCCAGAATAGCGATGATTGCAATGACGACGAGGAGCTCAATCAGAGTGAACGCTCGGCGTCGAGATTCTTGGATTGTTGAATTGTTCATGAGATCTCCCTTGACTCAAGAGTTGGTTGGATTTCAAGGCGCGACCGCTGGGGTCGCGGAGGTGCCGTCGATGCTCCGACCGTGAGGGGGGCATCGAGCAAGTAGTGACGATTGGCATTAGGCGCAAGTCCGGTCGCACGTTCGGAAACCATGGTGGCCGCAAGGCGGCCGATGCGCTCAAAGTCTTGTCTCATCGTAGCGAGATACCCTCCGCCGGGAACCCAGCGAAGGAGACCATCGAACCCAACGACTGAGAATTGGCCGGGGACTTGGAATCCTATTCGGCCGAAGATGTCGTGGACCATTAATCCGAGATGGTCGTTGACGCAGAAAAAGGCGGTTGGCTGCTCGTCGAGTTCGAGCAGCGCGCGGACGGCAGGCATCACGCCTTCGTCGGCGTCATAAGTTGCTCGCTGAATCCAACCTTCTTGGAAGGTAATTCCATTGTCAGCGAGGGCTCGAAGGTAGCCTTCTTCGCGCTCGGATACCGAAGAAGCCGGGTCGATGTTGCTCACCATCCCGATATTTCGGTGGCCGAGATTGATGAGATGCTGGACGGCCTGGCTCGCGGAGTGGACGTTGTTGGTGCCCACATAATCCACGTCGATTCCCGTCGGAGGAAGGCGGTCGACGAACACAACCGGGACATTGAGCGCCTGAAGTTTTAGGATAGAGGGCAGGTTACGTTCGCCACCCAAGTACCACACGATGACCCCAAGCGTTGCAGGATCGTTGGCCATTGATTCGAAGAAGTCACGTTCGGAGTCCAGCACCGAATTCCAATCGTCGCCGGTTCCGCTCGCCACGATGACCTGGGTTTGAGGTCCGATATTAGTGGACTGGATGCCCTTGAGAATAGAAGCCGAGGCGAAGTGGCCCGAGTAGGGCCACAGCCAGACGCCGAGGTTTTTGGTTCCGGTCGCGGTATTGTGCATGCCTTGGCGGACCACCGGTCGGTGGCCGGGGCGGTGGTCGATCAAGTCTTTCGTGAGAAGCTGTTGGACCGCGGCGCGAACGATGCTGCGACTGACTTGGAATTCGGCGGCGAGATCACGCTCAGCCGGGAGCGGACGCCCGCTTGGCAATTGACCCTGTCGAATCCGGGTTTCCAGCGTGGTGGCAACCCCCAGGGCGAGGGTACTGATCGCCGTCTGATTCGCTTCGGATTTCATGTCGGATGGCCGAGTTGAGCGAATGGACCAAATTGGACCAAACTCTACTGTCATCGTAACACTAATTCAGCATTTGTCCTAGTACTTATCTCTGATTTGAAGCTATTCGATCGTACTATTGTTGGGTACTTTTACCCATATCGACCTTAACTCTATTACTTTTCACACTACTTTGAATTACTTGCGTATCGACATCATCTCTTTTGTATGAGACGTGTAAGAATTGGTACACCTTTGGTCCACTTTGGCTCAAAGGGTTAGATGCGCTTGGCGAAGCAGGCGCTTTCAGGGCTGGCGTCGTAGGGTGGAAAGTTGGGTATTTGGTGGTAGCCAGCACTTTGATAGAGTCCCATCGCGGGGTCTAGCTTGCTCATCGTTTCCAAAATTACTTCCGCGTACCCGAGCTCTTTCGCCCATGATTCGAGTTCTCGAAGAATGGCTTTAGCCGCGCCATTTCCTCTCGCCCCTGGACTCGTGTACATCCGCTTGACTTCGATTCTTTGATCGTCTTTGGGGCGGAGCGACCCGCACGCGATGGGTTGTCCATCGAGTTCGGCGACCACGACATACGGTATGGAATCTCGCTGGCTGAACTGGGTGAAGAACTCGTCGGCTTCTCCGTTCAGTACGGACAGCATGAGAGTGAGCTCATCGGTAAGTTCGACGAAGGCGTGATCGGTGCAGTCAGTTCGCCGAAGCGCGATCATTGGGCGATCTTGGTTCCGGGCCAGACGAGGGCCTGAGCAACGGTGACGGTTACACCATTAAAGGAAATCGCGGGGGAGCCGTAGAGCTCGTATCCGAGTTCGAGGGCTTTGCTGACACGATGGCAAAACTCGGCGTCATCGGGTCCGGTAAGCAGCCGATAGGCGGGAAGTCCGTCGGGCGGGGGAGTGGAGGTCATGCTTGGAGGTTACTCAAAATAGACACTTGTCGTGGCACGGACACGCGGTGCTGAGTCAGAACTCGGCCCAATTGAAGCTGAGCTTGTCCGTGTTAGATTCACTGGTAAGCTTCACTCGTTCCTCGCTTCGCGTACCAGTGCCACGCCTTGTCAGATTCTGATTCCATCCAGAGCCAGATTCACCTTCAATACATTCACACGCGCATCCCCAAAGATTCCCACGAAGGGCGTTTCGGTATTGTCGTGAATAATCGCCAAGACCGACTCCTTCGACATTCCCCGCTCTTTCGCGATTCGCCCCGCCTGCAACTCCGCATTGCGTGGCGAAATGTGAGGGTCCAGGCCAGAACCCGAGCGGGTGACGGCATCGACAGGAATGGTGTCACTCTCCGACAAGGAGTTCTCCTTACGGTACTTCTCGGCCAATGTCTTCACGCCGTCGAAGTCCTTGTCGCCTTCCAGAAGTTTGGGGTTGGTCGGGCCCAAGTTGGTTCCGGACGAGTTATTGGCGTCGTATCCGTTGCCCGCCGCCGATGGACGCGGGTGCAGATACTTCGGACTCGCGAATCCCTGCCCAATCAGCGAACTTCCGACGACCTTTCCATTGGCTTCGATCATCGAACCATTCGCCTGCAAAGGCAGCGCTTTCTGGCTCACAAAGGTGACGAAGTAAGGGAAGGCTAACCCGGTCACGAGGATGAAGAACAGGGTAAGAACGATGGCAGCGCGGAGTTGTTTCATGCGAGGTGGAGGAGGACAAGGGCCTTGTCGATGAGCCAGATGAACGGGAAGGGGATGATGACCCCGACGAGTCCATAGAGAACGAGATTGCGGCGCAGCACCTTGGCCGCGCTCATGGGTCGGTAAGCGACGCCACGCAACGCCAGCGGAATCAGCGCGATGATGATCAAGGCGTTGAAGATCACCGCAGCAAGGACCGCCGACTTTGGATTGCTGAGGAAGTTCAGGCGAGACAGTTCGGGGTACGTCACGATGAACATCGCGGGGATGATCGCAAAGTACTTGGCCACATCGTTGGCGATGCTAAACGTGGTCAGCGCGCCCCGGGTCATGAGCAGTTGCTTCCCGATCTCCACGACTTCGATGAGCTTGGTCGGATTGCTATCGAGGTCCACCATGTTGCCTGCCTCTTTTGCCGCTTGGGTGCCGGTGTTCATCGCCACGCCGACGTCGGCCTGGGCCAGCGCGGGGGCGTCGTTCGTGCCGTCGCCGGTCATGGCGACCAGACGCCCACCGGCCTGCTCTTGGCGAATATACGAAAGCTTCATCTCGGGTGTGGCTTCGGCAATGAAATCGTCGACGCCAGCCTCGGCCGCGATGGCGGCGGCGGTGAGCGGGTTGTCGCCGGTGATCATCACCGTCTTGATTCCCATCTCGCGCATCTGCTGGAAGCGATCTTTCATGCCGCCCTTCACGATGTCCTTGAGCTGAACAACGCCAAGGATTCGCGGACCATCGGCTACAACCAGTGGCGTCGAACCTTCTTTCGCCACTCGTTGAGCCGCTTCGATCACGGCGTCGGGAACTCGACCGCCGTTGTCTTCCACGAATTGACGAACGGATTCCGTCGCGCCCTTTCGAATCTGTCGACCGCCGTAGTTAATCCCGCTCATTCGGGTCTGGGCGGTGAAGGGAACGAACTCGGTCTGGTGGTGGTCCATGTCGTGCTCGCGCACATTGAACAATTCCTTGGCGAGAACGACAATGCTTCGACCTTCCGGCGTTTCATCGGCGAGGGACGACAATTGCGCGGCCTCAGCAAGTTCATGCTCCTCGACTCCTGGCGCGGGATGGAACGCGCTGGCTTGGCGGTTGCCGAGCGTAATCGTTCCCGTCTTATCCAAAAGCAAGGTGCTCACGTCGCCCGCAGCTTCGACGGCGCGGCCCGACATGGCAAGCACGTTTCTCTGCATCACGCGGTCCATGCCGGCGATTCCGATGGCGCTCAGCAAGCCGCCGATGGTCGTCGGAATGAGACAAACCAACAATGCGGCGAGAACCGGAATCGAAGGCACCGAACCCTTGCCCGCTTGGTCAATGGCATATTGGGCGAACGGCAACAGTGTCACCGTCGCGAACAAGAACACCAACGTCAGGCCGCTTAACAAGATAGACAGCGCGATTTCGTTCGGCGTTTTCTGCCGCTTGGCACCTTCGACGAGGGCTATCATGCGATCCAAAAACGAGTTGCCGGGATCCTGAGTGACGCGAATCACAATCCGGTCGCTTAACACTTTCGTGCCGCCGGTGACCGCGCTTCGATCGCCACCCGACTCGCGAATGACGGGAGCCGATTCGCCGGTAATCGCGCTTTCATCCACGCTCGCAATGCCTTCGATGACTTCGCCATCGGCGGGAATCGCATCGCCCGCCTCGCACACCACAAGGTCGCCCTTGGCTAGAGCGGGAGCAGGAACGCTTTCTTCCTTATTTCCCACCAATCGACGAGCGACCATGGTGGTTCGGGCTTTTCGGAGCGAGTCCGCCTGCGCTTTACCTCGGCCCTCAGCCATCGCCTCGGCGAAGTTGGCAAAGACGACCGTGAACCACAGCCAAATCGCGAGCTGCCCAGAGAACAAGGCGTCGCCATGGTTGACCAAGTCGCGGATGAAGAAGAAGGTCGTGACCACGCTGCCGGCCAGAACCACGAACATGACAGGATTCTTGGCGACGAGCTTTGGGTTGAGCTTGACGAAGGCGTCCTTCAGGGCGCGCTTGACCAATTCAGGTTGGAAGAGTGAGGTTGATTTAGCCATGATTAGCGGCCTCCTGTCATTTGCAAATGCTCGACAACGGGGCCAAGAGCGAGGGCGGGGAAGAAGGTGAGGGCGCCCACGATGAGCACCACACCCACGAGCAAGAAGGAGAAGGTCGCCGAGTCGGTCGGGAAGGTTCCCGCCGAGGCCGGCGCGATCTTTTTCCTCGCCATGTTTCCGGCGATGGCGAGCACGGGGAGGATCACGAAGAACCGCCCGATCATCATTGCAAACCCGAGCATGTAGTTATAGATCGGGGTGTTGGCAGTAATGCCCGCGAAGGCCGATCCGTTGTTTCCGGTGGCCGACGTGAAGGCGTACAGAATCTCGGAGAATCCGTGCGCGCCGGGGTTATTGGTGTTGCCCGTCATCGGTCCATAACCCGTATCGGCTCCGCCATAAACGCTTCCTTGAAGCGTGTTGATCGCGGCTTCCTTGGGGAACTGCTTCACGCTGCCGATCGCCGACATAAAGAGGATGCTGGCCGCCATCGCGAGCACCGCGACCATCGCCATCTGAACCTCAAACCTTCCGATCTTCTTACCGAGATATTCAGGCGTTCGCCCCACCATCAATCCCGCGATGAATACCGCCAGGATCGCAAAGATGAGCATGCCGTAGAGCCCAGCGCCCACACCGCCGAAGATAACTTCGCCGGTGAGGATGTTGAACAGCGGCACCAGTCCACCGAGAGGCGTGAACGAATCGTGCATCGAGTTCACCGCGCCGCAACTGGCGTCGGTGGTGATGGTGGCAAACAATGCAGAACCCGCGATTCCGAACCGCGTCTCCTTGCCTTCCATATTCGCCCGCTCCACGCCGTACTTGGCGAAGGCGGGATTGCCCGCTTGCTCCGCCGAATTGCACACCATCGCACCGGTCAAAAACAGCAGGGACATGGCGGCGAACACCGCCCAGCCTTGGCGGACATTGCCCACCATTCGGCCAAACATGTACGTCAGTCCCGCCGGAATCACGAAGATGAGTAGTTTGGTAAAGATGTCCGCAAATGGTGTCGGGTTCTCGAAGGGGTGAGCCGAGTTCGCGTTGAAGAATCCGCCGCCGTTGGTTCCCAACTGCTTGATGATCTCCTGCGAAGCCACCGGTCCAAGCGCGATGGTCTGCTTAACACCTTCCAGAGTCATGATCGACTTGGGAGCTTCGAAGGTCTGAGGCACGCCCGAGGCGACGTAGACGAACGCCCCAACCAAACACATCGGCAAGAACACATAAAGCGTTCCTCGGACCATATCTACCCAGAACGAACCTAATCCGGAAGCGCTCCGACGAGACAAACCTCGAACCAAGGCCACCGCGACCGCAAGTCCAACCGCCGCCGACGCCCAGTTGTGAATCGCCAGCGCGACCATGTTGCTGAAGTAGCTCAGAGTCGTTTCGGGGACGTACGATTGCCAGTTGGTGTTGGTGGTGAACGAAGCTGCCGTATTGAATGCAAGGTGAGCCGGCATTTGGGAACTGCCAAACCCTTGCGGGTTCAACGGAAGCATGCCTTGCAGCCGTAGCAATGCGTAGGTTGCAACCATCGAAACCGCGCTGAAGGCGAGAACTCCGACCGCGTATTGCCGCCACGTCTGGTCGTCGTCTTTCTTAACTCCCAGCAGGGCGTACAGCGGCTTTTCCACCAGCGAAAGCCAGCGGAACGAGCCGTCGAAAACCTTGGTGAGATAGATTCCCATCGGCTTGGTGAGCACCAAGAGGATGAGGAAATAGGCAACGATTTGGATCACTTAAAACTTCTCCGGTCGCAGAAGGGCGTAGACGAGGTAGATGGCGAGGAGCAGGCAAACCGCCCCGAGAACGACAATTTCACTCATCGTCCTTTCCTGCCAGAAGTCGCTCGAATCCCCACGCCAGTGCGGCAAGGGCGGCGAACACGAGCACGGTTATCGCCAGTACAAATGCATCGTTCATGGTTGGTTTCTCCGTTTCAAAATCGCTTGGAATATCCCGCTTGGAGCAGCCATCCGTCGCGGTGTTGGTTGAAGCCCGTCCCGATTCGCAAGTCGAGCTGTTGGTCGTTGGTGAGCAGGTAGGTGGCGGCGAGGCTGGTAAAAGCGCCACCGGATTGATTCAGTCCCACTCGGTTTACGCCCCACACTTCTTGGGTGAGGCCGAGCTTGGCTGAGAGAGAATGCGAGTACGTGAACGTAACGGCTGTCTGTTCGAACCGCGATCCACTCGGACCGTTCTCGGACACCACGAAGTTGCCACCAATGGTGTCCGCGCCGAAAGGTGACGTCCACGCGATCTTCGCGGTAGGATTCCATGCATTAGCGCGAAGCACACTGGCTCCGATCGGAATCGTGGATTGACCCTCAAACGTAATTTCGCCACGCTTGCCACTGGGTCGTTGGAGTCGATACTTAAATCCTACGGAAGGATCGAGCAGACCTTGTTGCGGGCCCGGTGCGGTGCCGTAGGTCAGGCCGATCAATCGGATTTCGGTGTCGTCGGAAGTGCCGTAGCGAAAGAGCAGATCACCGAAGGAACTTGTGGTAGTGCCCTGGGCGAATGTCTTGAAGAATCCCGACTCGATCTGGAATGTTCCACGCCCAACTACATTCGAACCATCGGAGAATCCCGGTCGGTCGGTGGTGATCGGGGGGCGCTCGTCCGCTAAGGCCAGCGGGGCGACAAAGACCAAAATCAAGGCGAATTGCTTCACACCTTGATGATCGCCTTTGAACTGCTCAGAGCCGAATCAAGAAACCCCGAGGGGGCATCAAGAAAGCATCAAGACGCTATTCGCTGCGCAGGCGATAGCCAATTCCAGTCTCGGTGATGAGGATCTTCGGTTGGGTCGGATCGTCTTCGATCTTGGTTCGAATCTGCTGGGAATAGACCCGCAGGTAGTGGAGTTCGTCTTCGTACTCCGGACCCCAAACCTCGCGGAGAATCTGGGTGTGGGTAAGCACCTTGCCCAAGTTTCTCGCCAGCAAGGCGAGCATTTTGAATTCGGTTTTGGTGAGGTGGACCGGCTGCCCGTTCTTGGTCACGGTGTGTGCGGCGATGTCGATATCCACGTCTTGAATGTGGATGATGGAGTTCGGTGCGGTAGGCTGCGCACTCCTGAGGAGGACTCGAATACGGGCGAAAAGCTCGGGCAGGCTGAATGGCTTGGTGAGGTAGTCGTTGGCGCCGGCGTCGAGGGCGTCCACCTTGTCATTATCTTCGCCACGCGCAGACAGGATGATGATGGGCACCTGCGACCATTCGCGAATTCGTCGGGTTACTTCCACGCCATCGATGTCGGGTAGGCCAAGGTCGAGAAGGACCACATCTGGTGATTCGGTGGCGGTCAGCCGCACGCCCTTCAATCCGTTCTCTGCCTCAAGAATTTTGTACTTCTCCGGGTCCACGCTCGCGACGAGGAACTTGCGAATGGCGAGTTCGTCGTCGATCACCAAAAGTTTAGTCATGCGGAACCTCGGGCTGCCGCTCGGGGAGCGGGAACTCCAAGCGTACCGCCGCGCCGCCGCCGACCACGTTGGTTGCCGAACTCCGTCCGCCGTGAAGCTTGGTAATCGCCTCAACGATGGCGAGGCCAAGTCCGAAGCCAGACGAGCCCACATGGAAACCCGGCGTGAACACCTTGCCTAACGCCTCAGCCGGGAAGCCCTGGCCCTGATCGGTTATCAGGAAGATCATCTCGCGCCCCTGAGAGAACACCGTGATCTTGATTTCATCTCCCGGCTGGGTGAACTTCGCCGCGTTGTCGAGGACGTTGGTGAGGGCTTTCTCCACCAGCAACCCGTCGGCTTCGATCAACTCGATCTTGCCCTTGAATTCGATCTTCAGTTCGCGGCCCTCGAGGACGGTCTTGCACTTCTCGACCGCGGAAGCCACCAATTCTTGTGGCGATTGCCACGTGAGCTTAAGTTCCACGCCACCCGACTGCAAGCGGGTCATATCCAGCAGATTCTGGATTTGTTGATTTAGCCGCGTAGACTCGGAATAGATGGTCTGGGCGAGTTCCTTGGTGTTTCCTTTTCCCGAAACAAGCGTGCTGGCGGCACCAGTGATACTCGTGAGTGGAGTCCGCAGGTCGTGGGAGATGGAACTCAGCAGTGTGCTCCGGATGCGTTCGGATTCGACCGTGACGCGGGCGTCGCTGGATTGTTTCGAAAGGATCGACCTCTCGAGTGCTAGGCCAAGTCCATTTCCAAACGTCTCCAAAAGCTGCAATTGCGCGGTGCCATCGAGTTCTCGTCTGGGCTTAAGAGCCAGCACGCCAACCACGGTCTCGGCTCCCTTGAGTGGCATGTAGTACGCCAGCGATCCGGGCAGAGTGGTCGTGCCTTTCCCTGCCGATTCGTGATGTTCCGAAACCCATGTTGCCACCGCCTGCTCGTTCGCATTCTTCTCGAATCCCGATTCCGATGGGACGACCAAATCGATGCGGCCAGCCGTGCGGAAAAAGATCGCGACGTCGCCGGAAAATACCGAAGAAATCTCCGAGGCCGCGACCTTGGCGAGTTCGATGTTGTTGGGCGCTTGGGCCATCTGCCGACTCAGCATATACAGGCTGGACGTCCGCCGTTCCCTCTCGCTCGACACTCTAATTTGTTCTCTCAAGCGATAGGTCAAGGAGCTGATGACGACGCCAATCGTAAGCATCGCTCCGAAGAGTACGAGGTAGCGAATGTCGCTCACCGCAAATGAGAAGCGAGGCTCAACGAAGAGGAAATTGAAAGCCAGGACACTGACAATCGAGAGGAGGCTGGACTCCGTTCGGTTCAGCCTTGTGGCCGCAAGCGCAACTCCGAGAACGTAAATCATCGCCACATTGGCGAGATGGAGCGAGGGCAGGAAAAGGAAGCCAAGACCCGACGCGAGGGTAACCGAAAAGAGTCCAAGCAGGATTCCCTGCCGAGTGACCGCCTCAATTTTTCTTGGTGCAGGTGGTGGAGCCTTGGTCGGCTCGCCCACATCGGTGATAACGTGAACATCGATGTCGCCGCTGGCGCGGACCAAGTAGTCGACCACCGAGCCAAACAAAATCTCTCGCCACCGTGGTCGGATGGGTTTGCCGACAACAATGAGGGTTGCATTACGGCGGCGCGCGAAACCGACGATCTCGGCCACGATGTCGTGACCATGAAGGTGGATGATTTCGAAGCCAAGCTCTTGAGAAAGGTCGATCGCGTCTTGGGCATGGTCGTGGTCGCTCGCTGCCCGGTGAGTCTGGCGATCACTCTCCACATACACTGCGATGAGCTCGGCGTGGGTGGCGACACCCATCCTCGCCGCGGCCCGGACCACCCGGGTCGCCATGCGATTGGGCGCGATACACACCACGATCCGTTCCCGGGTCGCCCAGGTGTCCTTAGCCCCTTCCTGAATCCGAAGCCGCTGCATTTCGGCATCCACCGAGTCGGCGGCTCGCCGCAAAGCCAACTCGCGAAGGGCGGTGAGGTTGGTCGTCTTGAAGAAGCCTTCGAGCGCATGCTCCACCCGTTCGGGCAGGTACACCTTGCCTTCCTTGAGGCGTTGCTGGAGCTCGCCAGGAGCGAGGTCGATTAGTTCGATATCGTCGGCTTGGTCGAAAAATGAATCGGGAACCGTCTCCTGAACCCGGACTCCCGTGACTTGGGCGACGACGTCATTCAGGCTTTCGAGGTGTTGAATGTTGACTGCCGTGAAGACCGAAATTCCCGCCGCGAGCAGGTCGTTGATGTCCTGCCAACGCTTATTATGTGTCGAGCCCGGGGCATTGTTATGTGCAAGTTCGTCGACGAGAACAATCTCGGGATGGCGCTTGATGATGGCGGCGACATCGACTTCGAAGAGCTCGGCGCCGCGGTGATAGATTCGCCGAAGTGGAACCTCTTCTAAGCCTTCGACCATCGCGTGGGTTTCGGCCCGCTGATGAGCTTCAACATATCCAATGACCACGTCCTGTCCGCGTCGCTTCCGCTCGTGGGCTTCGGTGAGCATGGCATAGGTCTTGCCCACACCTGCCGACGCGCCGAGAAAGACCTTTAGTCTCCCGCGCTCGTGCTCCTGTCCCTGAACCGCTTTCAGCAGATCATCGGGATTTGGCCGGCCATCGCTCAATAGGTTCAGTGTACTTGCGATTTAGAGCGAGTATTAGGTTCAAATGCGTTCTTGAGGATTTCTTGAGAATTGAAGGAATAGGGTGTGGCACTGGTAACGACCCCTGCCTTGAGTTCGTTCATTTTCGCGAAGAATGAGTGAGAACGAACTGAGGCTGCGAGTTACCAGTGTTCTCTGCTCGTCGAGGAAAAACACTGGCTTCTCCCAGCGTCACTTCGTTCGACGCAGACGTCGGAGCCAGTGCCACAACTAAATTCAATCTCGATCGCGCTTCAATTCATCCAGCGTCACGAATCGATAGCCCTTCGCCTTCGCTGTTCGGATGAACTTCTGCAGCGTATCCAGCGTGCTCTTGGAGCCATCGTGCAGCAGAACGATGCCGCCGTTCGAGAGCTTGTCGACCTCGCGTTCGAACAGCAAATCGTCGGGAGGATTGACATAATCGCCCGGATCGTCGGTCCACATCACGGTGGTGAGGCCCAGTTCAGCGGCGGATTTCAAAACCGTCGGATTGAAGTCACCACCGGGCGGGCGGCAATAGTCCACATGCTTACCGGTAATCCTTTCGATCACCGCGTTGTTGGCCTTGTACTCGGCGAGGGTCTGGGCTTCGTCGAGGTGAGTCAGCGTCACGTGGCTGTAAGTGTGATTGCCGACCACGTTGCCGCTATTCGAGATCGCTCGAACGAGTTCCGGATGGGCGTCGGCCATGAACCCGATGACGAAGAAGGTGGCGGGCACATGCTCCTGCTTCAGCGTGTCGAGAATCTTCTCGGTGTAGCCGGGATGAGGGCCGTCGTCGAAGGTCAGCGCGATCTCCTTCTTGTCGCTGTCGCCATGCTTGAGGATGAACTCGCGGGTCTGATGCGTGGTCATCTTCGCCATCTGAACCTCGATGCTCTTGTCGGCCTGGATGATCGCCGAAGCCTGACGCCAGTCGCTGTCGTTCATGCGAACCTGGGCGGGATTGACGCGCGGAATCGGCGGCATCCGCAGGTTCGTGTGCTGCGTTCCGTGGGCGGCCGCTGCGGTGGCGGCGATGGCGAGAAGTCCGAGACTGGTGAACCTTATTCTCATGGCGAGCTTGGTGCTCCAATGCTATAACGCGGCAGGGATTGGAAGGTTTACAAGTCCTGGCACTGGCCAGTGCGAGAAAACTAGGCGTGGCACTGGTAACGAGATCTGCCTTGAGGCCGTTCATTTTCACGAGGTACGAGTGAGAACGGACTGAGGCTGCGAGTTACCAGTGTTCTTGGTTTGACGCTAACACTGGTAAATCCCAGTTCCTTCGTCACAGACGTCTTTACCAGTGCCACGACTAACGCCTCAAGATCACTGCCAACTCCCAGCGCCACTTCGTTGAACGGAGGGGTCGTTGACAGTGCCACTCCGCCCTCGCCCTCGCCCTCGCCTTCGCCTTCGCCTTCGCCTTCGCCTTCGCCAAAAGTGTGATAACATGAACGTGGCGTTCGGAGCGCCGCCGGGTCCGCGGAAAGGACAGAGTCCATCCCCACACAATTCGAAATCAGCAAGACCTTTGCTGCTGCCTGTTCGCGGACCACGGGCCACAAGCAACGAAGGTAAATATGTCTGAAAAACTACCCGAGCGAGCCGACGTCCGGCAGCTCCGAATTCAAGCGAAGGAACTCCTCCGCAAGCTTCAAAACGGCGATGAAACCGCCGACGAAATCACTCCCGCTACGGCAAGACTCGCCGACGCACAGCGTCTTATCGCCCGCAAATACGGCTTTTCCAGCTGGCCAAAACTGGTGGAGGAAGTCGAGACGCCGGCACTTCTCGCGGCGTTCCAAAGCGCCGTGGATAGCGGCGACCCGAAGGCTCTCGAACAACTTTTCCGTACCAAGCCCAAGTTGCGAAAGCACGTGAACGATACCATCTTCTCGTTCGATTCTCCCGCCATTGTTCCCGCGAGTCGCCACCTGCGAGCCAAAGAACTCGTGCCAATTCTTATCCGCAATGGCGCCGACCCGAACCGCCGCACCGACTGGTGGGCCGGCGGTTTCCACGCGTTGGACCACGCGAACGAGGAGATCGCCGAGATGTTGTTGGGCTTCGGGGCTAAGTTCGATGTATGGTCGGCGGCCGCCCACGGACGAGTCGATGTCCTCAAGGACTTTCTCGACAAAGATCCGTCCCTCGTCAGCGCGCCGGGTGGAGACGGAATGACGCCGCTTCACTTCGCCAAAGACGCGGCCACGGCGCAATTCCTCATCGATCGAGGAGCGGAACTAAATAAGAAAGACATAGATCACGAAGGTACGCCAATCCAGTGTCAAATTCGGAATATCGACGTCGTCAGCGTTCTCCGGGCAACCGGGGCAAAGCCGGACATCTTCACCGCCGTCGCCTTGAACGATGTTGACCTCCTCAAACGCATCCTCGACGAACAGCCTAAGTCGGTGGATTTCCGCATTGGCGAAGGCGACTTCGTGACCAAGAAATCCAACGGCGGACACATCTACGCCTACACCATTGGCCCGTCGATGACTCCCCACCAGATGGCGGCACGGCTCGGACACAAAGAGGTAGCGGAAATCCTCCTGGATCATGGCAACCCGGCACGACGACTGGTGGTCGCGGCTTGGAACGGCGACGAAAAGGCCGTCGATGCAATCCTCGCCAAGAATCCCGACGCTGGCAAAGACCTTGGAGCCGATGCCCGCGCCATCGCCGACGCGGCCCAGGAGGGCCGGATCGATACCGTGAGACTTCTCCTCAAAGCCGGAGTGGACCCGATGTCACCCGGCATGGATACGGGCACGTCGCTCCACACTGCCTGCTGGTTCGGCTACCTCGCCGCCGTCAAGCTCCTCATCCCGTACGTTCCACTCGATACCTGCGACGCGGTTCACGGCAGCCCGCCCCTCGGCTGGGCATGCCACGGCTCGCAATGGTGCCGCAACCCGAAAGGCGATTACATTGGCGTCGTCGAGGCACTCATTTCGGCGGGGGCGGACGTCCATGCAAAGGCAAATAAGGTTGGCACGTCGATGCTGGATCAATGCGGCAAGAGGGAGGATGTTAAAGCGGTCTTGAGGAAGTTCGGGGCTAGTTAATCCGTATTTCTACCCCCACCGGTTCGCAGGCTCACCGACACCCCCAGGGGTGTAGCGTTGGCTACTTGCCTTGCAAACGACTTTGAGGCAATTCGAATTGCTTTGAGCTTTTGCTTGAAGGAATAAACCACGCTCCACCCCTGGGGAGAGCCCTTATCAATGGTTGCCACAAGGGCAAGCATTTATGAGGTCGATGAGCGGGCCGTAGGTGGAGGAGCAAAGCTCCCCGACGGTGGGGGTAGTTATAGGACAAATCCAAAAAACAGGCGAGACGCATGTCGTCCGACCAATCCCAACTCCCAGTGCAACCAAATCAAGATTCCGTCAATATTCATTCTTGGCGGCAGCAAAACCCTCAGCGGCGAGGCGTCCTGAGCCAAGCTAAGGGATAGAACATGTCGATTTTCGATGTGCTGTTTGGACGGCCCCTGGAGTCCAAGGAAGAGCACTCGCAGAAAGTGGGAGTCCTTGCCGGACTCCCGATGCTCGGCCTCGATGGCCTCGGTTCCGCCGCTTACGGACCCGAAGCCGCCCTCACCATTCTCATTCCGCTCGGCGTCGCCGGCATCGGCTACAGCCTGCCCATCATCGGCATCATCGTCGCGATTCTCACCATCTTGTACTTCTCGTACCGTCAGACGATCGCGGCCTACCCGAACGGCGGTGGCTCCTACACAGTAGCTCGGGCTAACCTGGGCGCAACCGCCGGGCTCATCGCGGCAGCGGCACTCATGCTCGACTATGTACTGTGCGTCGCGGTCGGAATCTCGGCCGGTGTCGGCGCGCTGGTCTCCGCCATTCCGTCGTTCCATGCCCACATCCTCCCAATCTGTTTGGGAATCCTTGTGCTGGTCACCGTCGTGAACCTTCGTGGTGTCAAGGAAAGTGGGATCGCCTTCGCACTGCCCACCTATCTCTTCGTCGCCTCCCTCGGCGGTGTCCTCCTCGTCGCCTTTGGCGGCATCACCGATCGACTTATTCCGCTCTTCGCGGTCGGCGCCTTTCTCGCCTTCACGCTCAGTCAAGCTGTCATGGTCAAGCATTGGCTGCGGCATCGCCACGGCCGCTGGAAATCATCGGCTTTGGTGAACGGGATCGGCGCAGTCTCGACCCTCGTCGCTCTGTCGGTGGTGCTCGTCGCAAAGTTCGCCGATGGCGCTCACATCACCTGCATCCTGCTTCCTACGTTCGTGGTGGCTTTCGTCGCCGTCAAGCGGCACTACCTTTCCGTTCGAAGGGAGACACGAGTGAAAGGCAATCTCGACGCACGTTCGATCCGACCGCCACTCGTCATCGTTCCGATCAAGAACCTCAACTGCGTTTCCGAAAAAGCGCTGCGCTTTGCCGCCTCCATCTCGCCCGATTTTGAAGCCATCCACATCGCGAATACGCAAGACCACTGCGATTCTCTAACACATCAATGGCAGGACCGGGTTGCGGTTCCGTTCCGTCAGGCCGGCCACCCGATGCCGGTCCTCCACGTACTTTCCTCACCGTACCGCCGACTCTTCAATCCTCTCATCGGCTACCTGAGGGACGTACTCCGCGAGAACCCAGATCGGGTCGTCGCGGTGATCATTCCCGAACTCGTCGAGGCACGGTGGTGGCAGTATTTCCTCCACAACCAGCGGGCGATGGGCCTCAAAGCCGCAATGTTGCTGCAAGGTGGCAGCCGCCTGGTGGTGATCAACGTGCCTTGTTATTTGGAGTCCGAAACAAGACCTTAGATCTTCATCGCCGGTTCGTTCTGCTCCACGAAGTGCTCGCAAGCCGTCGACAACCCCAACAGAACTTCGGCGGTTGTCTCAAATAACACGCGACCGCGTTTGTCATCCACCTTTCCAACATCGCCACGGGCATGCTCTGCCAACTCCTTCAGCGCGTGGCTGATGTTCAGGGCATGGTGTCGGGCGTCAGATTCCGGATAGTTGTTCGTCTTCTCGATATTCATGGTCGACCTCGTCGATACAAGCTAGAACACGCAGATATCCTCCGCCAAGCCCCCCCATAGGACCAAGGCCCTTCTGTTTTTTGGTCAAATATCGTGCACTTTCGATGCATCTTTCGACCTATACGGACACTCCTTTGTAGTGTCGCCTTCGCAGGTGAGAAGTCTATGGATAGTTACCTCGACGAAGGATTTAAGTTGCCACCAATAGAAAATTTACAACCTGTCGAGTGCGTGGATCGATTCCTGGAGACCACCGACTTCCTTCTTACGGAGAGCCGAGGTGAGCTGGGATATCTCGAACTTCTCCAATCGACCTACCTAGCCGATCGAAACTACTTCTTGACGACGGGCAACCGACACTTTGTCGGCCCCTACCTTGCCGACGTCGATGGCCCGCTGGTGGTTGAACTCAAGAGGGCACTAGAAATGAGCTCTTCGCGATGGAATGAGCACTTCGAGATCCAAGACGGACAAATTCAACCGAAAGAAATGCGTGCGGAAATTGGGTTTACCAGCCAGTGGCACCGATACCTTCGAGGCGCATATGGATCGATTCGCGGGCTCAGCTATCGAGAGATGATCCGCTTTTACTCCCACGAATGCCCGGAATGGATCGAATTTATGGGATGTGAATATCGCGTCGAAGACGTCGTGAGCATGTTGAACTGAGAGGCTCAAGGCTGCAGTTCTTCTGCCAGACCGATCAGGATTCCTTCTGGCCCACGGATGTAGCAAAGCCGGTAGATGTTCTCGTAGTTCATCACCTCGCCAACCAGTTCCGCGCCTAACTTCTCCAAGCGGCTTAGTACCTGGTCGATGTCGCGGACGTTGAACATGACGCGAAGATAACCGAGGGCATTTACGGGCGCTTTGCGATGGTCTTCGATCACAGCCGGTGCCAGGAATCTTGAGAGTTCGAGTCGACTGTGGCCATCGGGCGTAACCATCATCGCGATCTCAACGCTCTGGTCTCCAAGTCCGGTGACTCTTCCTGCCCATTCTCCCTCGACCATGGCGCGACCTTCGAGCTCTAGCCCGAGTTCGGTAAAGAACGCGATCGCATTGTCGAGGGACTCGACCACAATGCCGACATTGTGCATTTGGAGGAATGGCTTGTTCGTGCTGCTCATCGTGATTCCCCTGGAGTTTGAGTATGGGTGACGAAAACGCGAAGTGTCAACAATCCCAGCGGGCCCTCTAAACCATGCTAGTGTCTAGCGGCTTGTGGCTAGTGGCTTCAAATTTGGCGGCCTCGGAGGGACTCGAACCCCCGACGCCCTCCTTAGGACGGAGGCGCTCTATCCTCTGAGCTACGAGGCCGGTACAGGTAGTTTACTTAAGTTAGAATGCCAGTTCTTTCGCTCGGGCCAACAGCGCTGCGCGGAACTCCTTCGGCGTTTGGTTCCACTTCAGTGGGCCCGAGAAGCTCAAAGTCGGTCCAACGATCTCATCGTGCACCTCTTTGCCGCCGAGGCGGATGGTCGGATGCGCTTCTTCTCGCTTTCCAACTCGACCGACAAACGACTTTTCGAAATCGCTATCCATCTCCTTGCTTTGGTTGTATTCCCGCGCGAGATCGTCCAGTGTCGTGACCATTTCCTCCCGATCGCTGTCGTACTTTACAACCCACTCGGTTGAGATCGGACACGAGAACGAACACTCGGGCAAGCCTTTTGGATACAGCCGCCCGTACCAAACAGAACTCGCTTCGAACTCCGGCCCGGTATAGACCAGCCGATTGAGCCCGCCAGACTCCCAAACTTCTTGCAAAACCTGCCTCCCACGGGGTGGAAGGTCAGCCATGGACAGCTTGGAGGTTCGCGCCTTGGTCCGCAGTTCCGGGCTCAACGTTCCGTAGATGACGGTGAAAGGTCCCCCGATACTTCGGCCCGAGTTCATCAGTTGCAGGTACAACATCGGCCGCGCCGCTAGCGATGCCAGATCGGCCGTTCGCTCGATGTTTCCGGGCTCGTAAGTGGCCAACACATGCCAAAGAGTTTCGATCGCTTGGCGGTCAGTCCGCAGTTGCCGGTTGCGCCATGGATTTTGTGGCCGCGCCAAAATCCATCCGTCCTGATCCGTGCGGGTCATGCCGACGAACACCTGATCCGAGACTCGGGCGGGCACACACCGGTACGGCATCTCGCCCGACAGAGTGTCTTCTTCCAAGCTCGCGAGCAAGGGTCGATTTTGAGATCTCGCAAAATCGAGCCAGCATTGCCCGACATACATGCCGAGCGGATCGAATTTGGTCGCACCGCCGAGGTAGGTCTCCAACCATTTCTGCGCGGCGTTATACTTCTTTTTCGCATCCTTGTTGTAATAGCTGGAGCCGAACAGAAGGGCCGTTTGCTCGGTGGTCGGCGATACTCGAAAAACCTCTTCCGGTGGCAGCTCGACCTGATACGAACGGGCGGAAAGCATCTCCGCCTGGTGCACCTTGCCTCGCTTATCGATCATTTCGACGAGCGCCAAAACTCGGCTGCGGTTCTCGATCGAAACGATGATCTCGAAGGGCCCTTCCGGTTCGGGTTTCGAACCCTTTGAAACAAACTGCGCGTCGAGCATTTCCTCTTCGCTCGTGAACTGCTCCGTCAGTTCACGAACGAATTCAGGCTTGAGACCAATCTTCGCCAGCCCCGACCCCGACAAAATGACACGGTCTGGACCGACACCACCGAAATCGATCTTCGAGAAATCGGCGACGCGGCAGATCTTCGATGCGATCCTTGCCGACGGGGACTCGCGGCGGATATCCTCGATCGTTTCAGTCGGCTTGGGACCACCGGGTCTTGGCATAGCGGCGCGAAAGCGGTCGTTGTAGTGTTTTGCGTCAGCTGCCGTCCAGGCCGGTCCGAGATTACGCTTTGCCCACGCTTTCACTCCAGCATCGAAGAGCGTGCGGCGAAAGGTAGAGTTCCATGTCCGCTCGTCTTCGACCTGAGCCGATGATTGAGCCAGCCTCCAGCCATGGTTTTCGCTCAACCAATCGGCATGAAGAATCGATGATAGGCGTTTCCTGAGTTCGTCGAGACTGATATCCTTAAACCGCGCTACGAGGACTTCATTTTCTAGCTCGGGCGAGCAAGAAAGCTGGATGTGCGCCTGCTTGGATACCTCGGTAAGGAAAGGCTGGAGCCGGATGCCCGGGAACTCGCACGAAATAAGGCCCGACGCCTGAATTCCGACAAGCACACCGACCATATCTCAGCGAATAAGGAACCGGAGAGAAATCGCGATGAGGAACAAGAGGACGACAAATGCGGTCGGCGCCAAAATCAACACTGGGAACCAATTTCGAAGCGGATGGTTGTCGTCCACATAGAACATGTCCCCAGGCTGGTACACGCCTAGCGGGTCGTTATGCCGCCAGAATTTGTCGGACTTCACGAGCGTGCCCTCGACAAACTCGCGAGACATGCGCTTCTTACCAAAGCTCTTGATGAGAAATTCGTTGGTTGCGATGAGCGAAGAGAGAGCCTGGTCATTTGGCCGCTGATCGCTAAGGCTCCGAGCCACCAACATCGGCATGAGGGCGTGGCCCCGAGCGAATTGATCCACCGATTGCGGACGAGGGTCAGGGTGAATTTCTAACAGCAAATGCTGGTGCACATAAGCGACCTCTTCCGCCGTCATCTGCGTCGCGCCAATAAGATCGTCTGCCGAACCAAGCATCTTAAACCTCTTAACGTATCTTACGATAGAAAGACTTCAACTTACGGCTTGCACTTTTTGCAAGGCGTCATTTTGTGTTTGGTGATATCGCTCCAACTCACTTCATAGACGGTTTTGCCCGCGATCACTTTGCAATCTCGCTTGTGGTACGTCTTCCCACTCCGGGTTGCATAGTACATGCCTTGATGACGACCAAGGGCGGGTAGGGTGAGGGCGGCGAGTAAAAACGCCGAAACCAGAACTTTTCGATGCATGGCGTGATTATAAGCCCAATCAGTTGTCGCTGGTAATGCCGTTCCGCAGAAATTCCACCAACTGTTTCTTCTCTAGCTCGCTGAGCTTAAGCTTGGGCAACTTGCCGTTATCGCCACCGCGATTATAAAACTCGACGACTTCCTCCAGCGACTCCAGTGTTCCGTTGTGCATGTATGGATATGTCTTTCCCACTCCTCGAAGCGACGGAATCTTGAAGGCATTTTCCATCAGCTTGTTCGTCTTTTCTATCTCCATTCGACCTGAATCTGGGTCGAGCACTGGCGATTGATAGACGCCGGTGTTGGCGTACGGAACTCCGGTCGTGGTCATGGCGTTGGTGAAATTCGGACCGCCGTGGCAGCGCACGCAACCCGCCTTACCTTTGAACAATGTGAGTCCCGCGATGGCGTCGGCGCTCATCGCACTCTTATCGCCTTTCGTGTAGCGGTCAAAGGGCGTGTCGTTCTCGGTGATCGTTCGCTCGAAGGTGGCGAGCGCTTGCGCGATTCGCTCGGTCGTGATCTCCTTGCTACCGAACGCTTTCTCGAATTTCGGCTCGTAGCCAGCTTTCTGGAGCCGCCCAGGAAGCTCGTCGAGGTTCATCGCCATCTCTTTGGGATGCTTTATCGGGAACAGCGCTTGCTCCTCGAGCGAGTTGCTGCGACCATCCCAGAAGAAGTGGGTGGCGTAGCCGACATTGTACAGGCTGGGAGTGTGGCGGTTGAGAGCGACTTGCGGGTCGCCGATCGAGATTGTTCGTCCGTCGCCATAGCCTCGGTTCGGGTCATGACACCATGTGCAGGGCGTCTTACCCGTCTTGCTCATGCGCCCTTCGAAGAACAGATCGTGGCCAAGCTTGGCTTTGGCCGCCGAGTACGGATTGTCCTTCGGAAATGGAACGGGTCCTGGAGTTCCGAGCGCGAATTCAGCGTCATTAGTGGCCGACAAAACGCCGGCCGCTCCGATTCCGAAGCTTGAAAGAACGAGTATCCAGCGCACCATGACCCGAGTGGTCATACGCAAAGTATAGAGCACAGGGTTACGACTGGGCAAAGCTACAAGCGTGCATCCTTGACAATCTTGTCAAAGATGTTGGATTCAACAATAATTCCATCTTATGCAAAATAATGGAATGGGGCGGATGATGGGTCTCGAACCCACGGCCTTCTGAGCCACAGTCAGACGCTCTAACCCCTGAGCTACACCCGCCGCGCGAGGCTAAATGATACCCGAAACCGTCTTGAACATCATGCGATGTTCCGCCTTGTTGGTTTTAGGTCTCTGCGCAGCGAGCGTCTTCGGCTTTACTCCGAACGGCGGTGACGCGGAACGCGCCCAGGCCGCCAAAGCACGGCTCGCGGCCCTGCCACGCATCTCGGTTGAAACTTGGAAGGGTCTTCTTGCCCAGCATGGATGGCTGGTCGGGAACTCGACTTCCAAGATCAAAATTGTGGGAATCCTTACTCCAGAGGCGCCACTTGCAGCCCGAAACCTTCTCTTCGGCACGCCGAATCGGGATGCCGATTTTGTGTGCAAAACCATGATGCTGCCGATGGATGGCTGCCCGAACTGGAACATGGCCACCCGCCTCCGAGTCGCCTACGCTCTGATGGAGCCGAACAAATACAAGACGCCGTCGATTATCCTGAACCAGAAGAAGCAGATCGCCGAACCCAAACCGGGCGAGTTTGCCAAGGCTTGGGACGAAGTTCCGAAAGACATTCAGGATATGGCAGACGCCGAAGTCGCGAAGTATGGCGAGTTGGCCAAACATGTGAAGATCAATACCTACTACGCGATCCTGCCGAACGACGAAGTGGTCGAGGTTGGGCATCCATTCCAGATCGAAGCGGTTTGGAATGACTATTTGTCCGCGAAAGCGAACTAGGCTTGCCCAAGTTTGGTTGCTACCTATTAGGTTCCCCTCATCCGGAGAAGCATCTAATTTGGCACACGCCGCTTATTGTCCATTAAGTAGATGTGTTTGCTGAGTTTCCCGCCGAGTTGAATTTGATTGCCGACGAACAAGATGCTTCTCCGGATGGAGAAGCCGGTGAATCGGTGAGGGAAACGAACTCATGAACCGGATGAGGGGAACCCCTGTGTACCGACGAAACCTTACAAGGAATGCGCAACGGCGACAAACGGAGCTTCTGACTCCATCCTCTTCGCCGCCATCTCCGCCTTGGCCTTATCCGAAAACCGACCAAATACCGCCGACCCCGAACCCGTGAGACCCGCATCTCTCGCGCCATGCACCTGCAGCCGTTCGATCAGTTCCAGCGAACCGCATGGCGCCACGCGTTCAAAGTCGTTATACAACTCATCCAAGGAAGGAAAATCTCGCCACTCGTAAGGCGCGGCATCGAGGCGGTCGTAAGCCTCTTTGGTGCCGCATCGGTCCGCTGGTTGAGCAATCACATACCACTCGACCGGATCCGGTGATTCCAGCTTCGTTAGCTTGTCTCCGTAGCCTTCACCCTTCGCGCGGCCACCAAGCAAAAAGAAAGGAACGTCCGCGCCGATCGATTTCGCGATCGCTTTGCGCTCGTATTCGGGAAATGGATTCGCCATCAGCTGTCGAGCCGAGCGGATGATTCCTGCTGCGTCACTGCTGCCTCCACCCAGGCCGGCTTCGCTGGGAATTCGCTTGACAAGCTTCACGTGAACTGGAGGGAAGTCGGCGACTTCCATCATCAGCCGCGCGGCCCGAACCACCGTGTTGTCTTCGGGAACGGAAGGATCGTCGCACTCAAAAGACAATTCTGAAGCCCGTTCGATAATCAGGTCATCGTAAAGGCTCACCGCTTGAAAAATGGTGCGCAACGGATGGTAACCGCGATGATCTTTGGGTCCAACGCTCAGGAATAGATTGAGCTTCGCCGGACATTGGATGACCAAACTCAAGGGTTCTCCTCGATGTCGATCATCTCCGGTTCGTGAACCGTTGTGGGAACGGCGGCCACTTCTTCCACCAATTCCTGTTCAGTGGGGATGACGGCAACCGTCTTCGGATAATGGCTGAGATCGAGTTCATCGAGAGCCCGGTCGATCGCGCTCAATTGCGCCCTTGCCTCAGCCAGAGCCGAGAGGAACTCTTCCGAATTCATCGAAGGATTCTTGCCAATGAGCCGATAGCCGAGCATCTTCACCCGTAGGTTGTCCAGCGTGGTCATGAAGACGGTCGCCTGAGCTTCGGTTCGTTGAATCCCCGCCATCAGTTCGTTGTAATGGTCGCGATATTCGCCCAGATTCTTTTCCGCAATTCGGTACAACTCTTGCGCCTGAGGGTCGGTCGGCTTGAACATCGGTACGCCGGGTCGAATACGGTCGACACCTTCGGACTGAAGTACCTCCTCGAACAATAGATCCGCCCGCCGCAAAGCGTTGTAGATCGTCATCGCGAGGTCGCGAACCGTGTCTGGCAGCTCCTGAAACTGCGCAATCTCGGCCCGCTTCAGCTTGTTGATCCCGTCTTCAAAACTCTCGAATCGTTCGCGACAGCCATTCCACATGCTCGAGAAGCGGGGGTTGATGAACCGCTTGCGCTTGGCCGCGGCATCAGCCATCGCGTAGTGAGTCCCGATCCCAAGCAGAAGCAAGACTAATCCCAGGAACGGGTTGTGGGTCCCACCGGTGATTCCCCAAATCAGCAGAAGGTAGATGAACTGGCCGAGGACACGATTCGATCGTAAGATCTCGCGCCTAAGGATTCGCTGATCGGCTTTTCGAATCTCCTCCGAGATCATCTGCTTAACTTTACGAGATCGGAGGTCGCTTTCGTTGTGTTTCCAGCACTCTTTCTGCGGCAAATGCGGCTTGAAGCACTCGCTCGTCGCCCATGTGCGGACCCATCAACTGGATTCCAACGGGTAAACCGTGAGCAAATCCTGCCTGAATCGAGATGGCCGGGAAGCCACCCATGTTCGCCGGAATGGTGCAGTAATCCAGTAGCTTCATCTGCATTGGATCTTGCGAGAGCGCGCCAAGTTCAAACGCGGTAACCGGCGCGGTCGGCGAGATGACGAAGTCGTACTTCTCGAACGCTTCATTAAACTGCTGAGTCATCGCCGCTCGCACCTGCTGAGCTCGAAGGTAGAACGCGTCGTAGTATCCCGCGCTCAGGGCATACGTGCCGATCATGATTCGCGCCTTCACCTCGTGGCCAAAGCCCTCGGCGCGAGTCTTGGCGACGACGTCGATGTGCCCTTGACCTTGCGATCGCGGTCCGTACCGGACGCCGTCGAAGCGACCCAGGTTCGAGCTCGCCTCCGCTGGAGCAATGATGTAGTACGTGGTGACGCCGAGCGGAATCGTCGGAATCGAAATCTCCTCGATAATCGCACCTTCGCTCCTTAGATCATCAAGTGCCTTTTCGGTTGCTTTGCGAACTTCGGGATCGGTGCCGTCGCCATACATCTCCACCGGGAAAGCCAATCGCATTCCTTTCAGAGAGCCGCCCTTGAGACCGTCGAGTGAAATCGGACCGTGCGGAAGTGAGGTCGAGTCCAGGTTGCAATGCCCGGTGATAGCATTCGACAACAGCGCAGCGTCTTCCACCGTGCGGGCGAGCGGACCAATCTGGTCGAGGCTCGATGCGAAAGCAACCAAACCGTAGCGACTGCACCGGCCATACGTCGGCTTAAACCCAACCACACCACAGAACGAAGCGGGGAGACGGATGGACCCACCGGTGTCCGAACCCAATGCCAACGGCGCCAATTCAGCCGTGACGGCGACCGTCGAACCGCCGGACGATCCGCCCGGAGTTCGCTTCAAATCCCATGGGTTGTGGGCAAGTTTGTAAGCCGAGTTCTCGTTCGAAGAACCCATCGCGAACTCGTCGAGGTTCGCTTTGCCAATGATAATCGCGCCTGCCGCCTTGAGTTTGGCGGTAACGGTGGCATCATAAGGCGGAATGTATCCCTTGAGAATCTTGGAGGCGCATGTCGTCTCGATTCCCTCGGTCGAGATGTTGTCCTTGAGCGCAACCGGAACTCCCGTCAATGGTTCGGCAGTTCCATCCTCGATCCGCTTCTGAGCGTCCTCGGCCTGCGCCATGGCTCGCTCGGAATCGACGGCGAGGAACGCGCCGTACTTGGCGTCTTCGGTAGAGATTCGGTCGAGGAACGCCTTCGTCACCTCGGGGGCGGAAACTTCTTTGGATCGGAGTTTGGCGGCGATTTCGGCCGCGGTGAGCGTGGTGATCATCCGTTAATCCTCGATGATCATAGGGACCAGGAAGAGGCCGGCTTTGCTGACCGGAGCATTCTTCAAGGCATTTTCCCTCTTCAGCGAGGTGCCTACCACGTCTTCGGACCAAACATTGGTGAGATTGGAAGCATGGAGGATCGGCTCCAGGTCCTTGGTTTCCAACGATTGGATGTCGGCGAAATGCCCAAGCAGGGCATTGAGCTCGGTCTGAAGGGACATAACTTCAGCCTCGTCCAGGTCCAGACGGGCGAGTTTTGCCACGTGCCGGACTTCATCGAGCGAAATCGCCATAGAAGAAGAGTTTAGCACAAGCCCATAATTCGATTAGAGATGAGGAAGCCGAGTTTTGTGGTTACGGGCGCGAGCGTTCTCATCCTGTCGGCCATTGGCTTCTTCCGCGTTTTGTACGAGCCGCTCTTGCCCTCTTCGCCTACTGAATATTTGGTCACGGTCCCCAAGCACGACACCGTCCCTGCGCCAATTGTCGAGATTGATTGGAAGCGGACGATGGCGGAGGGTCAATCGGAGGCGAAGCGACGCAAACTCGGAATGCTTATCTTCCTCGTCGATCCCTCGAACTATTACGCGAAGGAACTCGAGCTCGATACCTTCCGCGATCCCGAAGTCGCCCGCTTTGTCAACCGCACGTTCGTGGCGGTAAAGATCGACCTCGACGAGCATCCCGAGTGGGCGCAAGTCCTGCTGCCGCTCCGCCGTCTCAATCGATATGTTGACTCAGGTGTCGATTTGGTTGTGACCAACGAAGACGGCGAATTGATCAACCACTTCGATGTGGAGAGCCCATTTCAGTACGCAGGACCTGAGACCGTGCTGCCCTTCTTCATCGACAGCCTGAAGAAGCTGGGGGAAGGCGACAAAGATCCAACGCTGCAAACTCAGCAGGAGAACGATCTTCGATTCATCGTGACCGCCGCTGCGGACCCGTTGCCGTCTTTCTCCAAGTTCACCGATGTCCTGCTGAAAGAATTCAAGTTCAAATCTCCAGGACTCTTCGCCAGCGTGACCACGCGATTTCGTCCGAATGCCGTCCGCTACCTTGCCAAATCTGGGCACTCAGACGTGGCCGTCCAAATTTGCCGCTCGCTGGGATGCTCACCGCTCTACGATCCCATCGATGGCGGCTTCTTCCGCGAAATTCGAACTCAGTTCGACCAGAGCCTGATCGACACGAGCAAAACGGTGGGTCAAAACTCCCTGAGCGCAGTGGTTCTCGCCCAGTTGGGATGCCTCAGCCATGATCCGCAACTCATGTCATTGGCAAAAGACACTGGCACCGATGTGCTGACCGAGTTCTCACAAGACGACAGCGTCTATGCCACTCGGCTAAATGACCAAGACCTGCTCTTTCGTAGCGCGCGATCCAGCTTGACCGACGCCCGCATGAAGGGACTTCTCACTCCCGACATGGATGTCGCGCTCCGCCGCTACCTGACATTCGACCTTAGCAAGGACCAACGTCTCGTGGCACTGAAGGATCTTGCCTCCCTCGATGACCCTGGATTCCTCAAGCTGCGAGCCCAATTGCGAGAGAAGCTGAACCACCCGGCCGCGCTTTCTCAAGCCGACCAAGCATCCACCACGGGCTACGTCGCTGCCCGCCTCTTCGACCTGTACCGGTACACCGGCGACATTCGATTCTTGAATCGCGCCAAAACCTATGCCTCGCAGGCATACCAATGTCTCGCCAAAGATCTTGCCTTCCGGACCTTCGGCAGTCCCGAACAGGGTCGAGGTTGGCTGGGAACCTACTTATCTATCGCTGACTGTGGTTTGGCCGATTACGCGGCGACAGGCGAAATATATCCGCTACGCGATGGTGAACGGGCCTTGAGAATGGGCATCAAGATGTTCCGTGATGCAGATACGGGCCTCCTCAATAACACTCCGCCCGATCCTTCCACCGGATTTGAATTCTCATCCGCCGTGCCCGACCTCGCTGACAAAGGTCGCGAATCGTGGAATTCATTGGCAATTCGGCTCGCCTTCGCATACGGCAACATCTCGGAGGTTGAAGCCAACCGGTCTGAATACCAACGTCTGGTTCAGAGCATGCTGGTGCGACTGAACTCGGCGATGGCGGATGCATCAGTGGTGGCCGGAGGATATTACGACGCGGCTTTCGATGCGGTTAGGAATCGCACGATCATCGTAAGCGGTCCAAACCGCGTTGCCGATGCCACTGCCTTGGCCCGGACCATGCCCCTCGAAATGATTTTTCCCGCCAACCTTGCTGGCAGTGGTGACAAGGTCGGCTACTACATTCGAGAGGGCGGAAAGTTGTCCGGTCCGTTCGATCGCAAGGGCCTCAATAAGGAGTTAGATCGCAGCGCCCCAGTGCAAGGGATGTAACTTTTGGGTCATAATCTCTCCCGGACAGGTCGCATAGTGGTCTAGTGCGCCGCACTCGAAATGCGGTGTGGGGCAACTCACCGTGGGTTCGAATCCCACCCTGTCCGCCACTCTTGTTTCGATTCGAAACTTTTCCAATTTCGCTTGAGTAGAGTGGTGGTATGGACATCACCCCAAAGTCGTGGTCTGAACTCGATACCGACAATCCCATCGACCTTCTTCATCGTACCAAGCTCGTAACTGAACGAAACCTGATCGCGATGATCAAGCTGGAAAAGGGGTGCGTGGTGAAGCTTCATCATCATGAAAGCGAGCAGACGTCGATCCTGGTTTCGGGTCGCGGCGTTTGGTGGGTCGGACCTGAGGCAAAGGAAGTCGAGATGGTGGCGGGGCAGATGATCCACTTTCCGTCGAACTATCCGCATGGGATCACGGCGACGGAAGACTGCGTGATGATCGATGTCGTCAGCCCGAACGCGCCGATGGGCGTGGATTCACAGAAGAAATAGGCCTCAGTATTCAGGATTCAGGAAGAGTGAGACTAACCGGTTCACCAGCTAGATTCCAAATACCGCAGACCAGCGCCGAAGGTGCGGCATACCATTAGCCTAGGTCGCTGTGTTCTTCGAGCCAAAGCGAGAAGGACACGAAGGCCTAGGAATATTCCGTAATCGCAAAAGTCCGAGGAGCGACCCGTCCGCCGTAGCGAGGTATGGAGCTGCGAAGCAGCCAAGGGAGGCAGGGAGCGACCTGCGCGACCGCGAGTAAAGAAAACTGAAAATCGCTCAAGTCCCTTGGGCACGATCTTCCTCGGGAGCTTCGTTGCCTCGAAGACGGCCAACAAATGAGGCGAGCTTGAACGGCCCATTGATTCTCGCTGAACCTAAAACTTCCTGTAACTTGGTTTCCCGATTACTGATCCTGTTTCGGAATCCAACCTTGCTTGGACCGTGCCTAACCATTCGGGACTAGAGCTTTTGCCCCTCCCAACTCTCCGCAAGGTGTATTCCACGAGCACCTCTTTTGGAGAGTCCATTACTTCGTAGAAACTCTCGATGCCAACTTTATCCAAACCCCATGGCAGCCACTTGAACGTCCTGGCACTCAAATTGTACAGGCCTATTCCGGGCATCGATTGCGTCCCGCGAATTACCAATTGTCCGCTCGGATTCAGGCCCAGAACATTGCCTGCGTCCTTAAATTCAAAGCTTAACTTCTTGCGACCCTGACCATCGATAACATCGAATCCTCCTGGTTGTCGCAACAGCAATTCTGACTTGGACCAAAAGAGTCGGTTTGGTGCGGGTGACATTTCTCGGTCTGCTGTCACCGGCAGCGAACGCAGGAAGGTTATTTTCGGCTTGGCTCGATAGTCAATCGAGACCAAATCGTGAACAATATCGCTCGGGGTGTAGTAACCATTTGCGGAGAAACCAATGATGCCTATCGCGCGATGATCTTCGATCGGGAGCGCCTGGAGCAAATAGGCGTTAACACCCATCCCATGCTTGGTTCGCCAGACAATTGTATTTGCCGACTTGTCCTTGCTCCCGGGAACAAAATGCGCCATACGATCCAAATGATATGCGTGCAGGTCTAAGACGCGCTTTTGTCCCTTGATGCGCAAATAGACTTTCCTGCGGTCCGCAGATTGAATCTCGAACACAACCTTACCGTGGAAACGAACTAACTCTTGGGCTGCTACGAGTGCGCTAATAGCAACGATCATTGAATCTGCAAACCGTACTCGAGATCCTTCGGTTCCTTGGGAACTACTTTGTAAACGTGCGTAGGATGCAAGCCATCATTGCCCAAGTCCGAGGAGCGACTCGTCCGCCGTAGCGAGGCACGAGCACAGGCAGGGAGCGACCTGCGCGACAGCAAGAAAAGAACACTGGTAAGCGCCGCTCGTTCCTCGCTCTGCGCACCAGTGCCACTGCAAGAAAACACTGGCTTCTCCCTGGCTCACTTCGTTCAAGCCAGAGGTCGGAGCCAGTGCCACATCTTTCTCACGACTCAAAACTCAGTAGCCTCGGCCAGAACTCCTCAAAATCTTCCTCAAACCCTTCGTATTCAACCTTCAAAATCTCCAACGACCCCACCAAATCAACCTCTCGTCCAGATCCCCACTGGATGCGCCGTTCCATCCGTGCCAGATTCTTCGCCAAACCCTCGAACGTTCCATAATCGCTCAGCCAATCGTCGCCGATCATCCGCTCCGATATCCGTCGACAATTCTCGGGCAGGACCGACGAATACCGTTCGATCGACCGATACAACTCCTGAACGTACTCCCGGGCAGAAATCTCTTTCGACCATTTCAACGTCAGGAAATGGTCGTAGAATACGTCGACCAATGGATTGGCATATCGCCGATAACCGACCAACCGGGAATGTGACTGTGCCACGGTTGCGTCCTTATCCGTGAACGCATCGATGCGCTGATGAAGATCGAAACCCACCTTCAGCAAAGGATCGAGGTCGGCGGCTTCGCGCCGATGAATAAAATCGGCCAGTACATTGCCCACGCGGATAAGCTCGTCGTCGGGAGACAGAACGGCGTGGGCGAGAAGGTTCATGGTCAGACGAGCTAGTCTTCGAAGACAATAGAGCTATGGAATTCAACCTCAAGGTTGTTTACATTCCCAGTGAGGACGACTGGTATACAGCATACTTTCCTGAAATCCCGGGAGCCGTTGGGCAAGGCAAGGGAAAGCATGCGGCTCTCGCAAATCTCCAGTCCGCAATCAAAGAAATATTCGAAATAAGAAGGGACGAAGACGTGGTTGCGAGGCGAGCCGAACTCTAAACTTCTTCCCTTGTCACCTCTAGGTAGGCCGGCCACCCCCTCCGACGTCCCGATCATCTGCCGAAAGAAACTAGGAATGATCGGGACGTCACCTCTCCCAGGGGCGGAGCGTGGTTAATCAGCTTGGCCAAAGCACGGACAAGATCAACTCTACGCTATGCGTTGTTGTCGACCATTGGATAGCTGCCTAGCACCGTCGTCTCCAGCGCTTGGCCCCGAAGTCGGTTGATCGCCGCCACCAGATTGTCGTCAGTATGGTGACCCGCGCAGTCGGTATAAAAGATGTACTCGAATGAAGCGCGCGGCGCCGGTCGGCTCTCGATCATCATCAAGTTAACCCCGTGCTCGTACAACGCTTCGAGGGCTCGATACAGCTCGCCCGGACGGTTGCGGAGGTTGAACATGATGCTCGTCTTATCCCGTCCCGTCTTGATCGGTTCGTTGTATCCGATCACCAGGAACCGGGTTCGGTTTTGCGGATTGTCGGCGATGTGCTCCTGAAGAATTGGGATGCCAACCATCTCGGCACCCAGCACGTTTGCAATCGCGGCACTGTCCTTATCTTCCAGCGCGGTCTGCGCCGCCTTGGCCGTTGGAACGACCTCAACAATCTCCGCCGCCGGGATATTCATCTTGAGCCAGCGTCGGCATTGGCTGCTCGGCTGAGGGCCAGCATAGACGCGCTTGATATCATCCAAGGCGGAAGCGATCGAAACCAGGTGATGGTCGATGGCAACGTAAGTCTCAGCGCAGATCTTGACATTGGTTTGCGGGAACATGTCGAGCGTCTCCGGCACGACACCCGCGACCGAGTTCTCGACCGGCACCACGCCGTAATCCGCTTTGTTGTTCTCAACCGCTTTGAAGACATCCGAGATCGTGTCCTGCGCCGCCATCTCGGCGCTGGCGCCGAACGTTTGCAGGGCCGCCATATTGGTGAAAGTTCCCGGAGGTCCCCAATAAGCGACCGTTAAGGGCTTTTCGGCCGCGATCGCCGCCGAGATGATTTCTCGATAGATCGACTTCAGCTGCTTGGGCAGCAGCGGTCCCGGATTGATCGACATCAGCCGCTCGTACACGGCTCGTTCGCGCTCAGGGGTAAAAAACGGCTTGCCGTCTCGACCTTTCACCCGTCCGACTTCCATCGCCAATTCGGTGCGGCGAGAAAGAAGATCGACGAGTTGCCGGTCGACCTGGTCGATATCCTTTCGGATCTCGTCGAGAGGGCGGAGTTCGCCGTCAGAATTACCGTCGCGCAACATGGATACCTAGATTATGGAAATGTCAGGTGCCTTTTGGGTTCGAATCCAGATAGAATCCTAGTAATCCTTTGTTCGATTCGCCTGTATTCAGCTTCTTTCAACATGCCGACGCCCGCTTTATCGTGACGGCTCTGCTGGATATTCTCATCGTCGCCTTCATCATTTATAGGCTGTTGATGATGGTGCGCGGGAGTCGAGGATGGCGAATTCTCCTTGGTCTTTTGGTCTTTGCCGCCCTCATGTTCCTCAGCGATCAGCTGGGTCTGGCCACCCTCTACTGGATTCTCGAGAAGGCAGCTCTCCTCGGTCCGGTCGCTTTGGCAATTCTCTTCTTGCCTGAACTAAGGCAAGCACTAGAAGGCCTCACCAAACTGACTTGGGTGCCGGACACCATCATCGAAGCCGGCCACGAGAAAAACCTTGATCGAGCTTCTGTCGAAGAAGTCGTTGGTGCTGTCGCCGAGATGGCTCGCGATCGAGTGGGTGCGATCATCGTCATCGAGACCGGCGGCCACCTCGATGAGATCGCCAGCACCGGCGTGATGCTGAACGCCAAGATCACGACCTCTCTGCTTGGCTCGATCTTCTACGGCCAAAACCCATTGCACGATGGCGCAGTCATTGTGCGTGGTAACAACATCCTTGCCGCGGCTTGCCGGTTGCCCCTTAGCGAGTCGCGAATCGAGCGAAACCTCCATATGCGCCACCGAGCCGCCCTCGGCGTAACCGAGCAAAACGACGTCATCGCGATCGTTGTGAGCGAAGAGAAAGGCAGCATTCGAGTCGCGAGCGAAGGAAAGCTGCAGACTATTGAGAGCAGTACCGCTCTCCGTGAATTCTTGATTGCCAATTCGAGCCCAAGTGAGGAGCCCGCGCCAACGCGGCGAACCCGACGACGAGAAAAGCGTGAGGAGGTTCAACTGTGAGCAAGGTTAACGTCCCGATCGCTTTCCTTTCGCTGGTGACCTCGACCCTGCTGTGGGCCAGCGTCTACAACGCCGCCCACAAGAAGCCGGAAACAAGAGACGTTCCGGCAACCCTCCAGGTTAATAATCTCGACCGACAAAAATATGTGGTGACCGACATGCCGACTTCGATCACGATCCCTGTTGCAGGGAATGTGAATCAGATCAAGAATGTCGAAGCATATGCCATTGTCGACCTTAAAAAACCCGAGATCGGCAAATCTTGGCCGTACCCGGTGACTGTTTTCCCGAGCATCATCCGCGAACTCATGGTCGGCAATGTCACCGTACTCATTAAGGTGGAAGAGTTAGCTCGTAAGAGTATGGAATTGAAGCCGACCTACACCGGTGCGCTTCCGTCTGGCAAGCGAGTCGAGTCCACCGAGTACTTTCCGAAGAGGGTCTTTATTACGGGTCCAATCAGCGCCGTCAACCGGATCGTGGCGGTGCACCTTCCGATCGACTATTCGGGTGCGGCTACGGCTCCAGATGGCGTAGATGTCGAGGCCCGGGCCGTGGACTCCGCCGGATTTGAGGTCACCCGCGTGATCCTGCGCACGACAGATAGCTCGCCCGATTACAACGATGAGAACTTGCGAGAACCCGCAAAGATTCGCGTACACCTTCACCTTGAAAACGTTGACAACACCACGGGTCCGCCCAAGAGCTAATGGCTGAGATTCGAACCATTCGAGCGCATGAGTGCGATGCTTTCCTAAGCATCATCTGCGACGTGTTCCAACTCGACTTTCAACGCGCCCAACCTCTTTTCCAGCAAGAGCCGCTCTTCGATCTCGACCGCAAATGGGCGCTGTTCGAGGCGGGCGAGATGGTGAGCGTCTTGACCACGACTCCCTTGCTCTTTGGCTGGGGCAAAGCTGTGGGCATCGCCGGTGTCGCGACCCAGCCAAACCGGCAACGCGAGGGACACGCCCGAAAACTGATCGAGAAGGTTTTGGTTGAATCGGAGAAGCGTGGTGAAGGCCCATCGCTGTTGTTCGCTGCCGATACTCGCCTGTACGACTCGCTTGGATTCGAAGGCATCGACCGCGTGGTTCGCGGGCCCATCACTGCCCTGCCCTTAGAGATCGATCTACCGCAACTCTCATTCGATGAAGTTCGAGGCTACTACGACTCATGGAGCCAAGACCACCCAGACCGGCTGCGGCGCGACGGGACGAGATGGAAGTATTGGTCGTGGCAATTCCGCGAATCTCGCGGCTATAAAGACGGGTATTTCTGTCTGGAGAATGGACAAATGCGCGAGATCATCACATTGGCGCGAGACAAGAAACTTCCGGTGCCCCTCGCGACCGAGTGGTTTGGACTTGCGTCGATGACCGACCAGTTCGAGATTCCGCTCGGCACGATCTCGGTGCCGATGTACCTGATGGGGCACAAATTCCCGGGGATCCCTCAGCTGTTCCTGACCGATCAGTTCTGATCACGGCGCATGGCCCAGCCAGGCAACCGAAACTCTTTCAGTAGTTAGATAAGATTTGTGAGGAATGTCAGCTAGTTCTCGTTTTCTTGATTGAGTTGACTAGATGGCGCGAATTGATTTTAAGTGTCCGACATGCAATTCAGAATTGCATTCTTCATCTGAGTTCATAGGCAAGGGCGTCAGATGTTCTTGTGGCGCGGTCACTGAGGTCCCTTCGAAATCAGAGGGAAATCATCGGGCCGCCAGCCCCCGGCCTGAATCCTCTCAAATCGAAGAGATATCAGTCGACAAACAGCCCTGGAAGCCATTCCAGTGGGCATTATTGATCTTGTTCGCTCTTATTGTTCAGGTTCGTACAGCCGATGGCTTTGTAACTTTGCTTCCGACGATTTGGTTTACTGGACTCTTCACGACCTGGTACTGCACCAGGAATAGTAAGGGTCCTGCACTCATGGCTCTATTCTCCGTAGTAGGACCCTGTCTATTAGGCTTGGGTTCGTTTCTGGCGCTGAACAAACTCGTGGCCTGGTCCGTTGGAGACGGATCAACGTCGCCACCAGAATGGACACTCGCGGTCGATTCAGCGATGGTCAAGTACAGACTGCTACTCAAGGAGTCGCTCGTCGATCCGGAGCCTTGGTACAAAATCCCGATCGTGCTGCTTGCCCTAACGTTGATAGGCTCATTCTTCCCGAGGCTGAAGCCCGTGAAGAGATTTAACATCTTTAAAAGGCTAACAACAGGAATTTGGCTCTTCCTCGTCGGACTGACGAGCTTTACCGCATTTGCCCAGGGCATTCTCGACGAGAAGACGAAAGAAAAAGTTGATAATCTCGTCTCCCAATATAGTTTAGAAGTTCGGCGAAAAGGGGAGGCTGAGCACCGCAAAGAAGTGATCGGAGAAGTTAGAGAGGTCATCAAGGGTGCCTCTGCTTCTGAATCGCCTTCGCGATTAGATTTGGGTTACGTTGTCCATAGAATTCCCTCAGTTCGGACCGATCCTGTTGCCAAAGCCACTTCCTCGTACCTGAACGACGTCAGCTTCGATATATCTGCGAAGGCGCCCACCGAGGCCCCTGAGCAGCCTGGAATGCAGGGCCTATTCGGGCGGCCCGAAGGACCAAAGGCTCCGCAAGACATTCGTCAAGCGGAGGTAAAAATTGAATCGCTTCATGAGGCGACTCTGTCGGTCGAAAAAGAAGTAACTGAGCTTGAAGAAGGGTGCAAATCGACGTTTTCCGATCTCTTCACATCAGCCTTTGGACACGACCTGCCAGAAGTTGGTAAGACCTATCTAGGAAATCTAATTGACGAGTTTGCTTCTCGAATTGACCTTGAAGCTGCCAAGAACTCGATTCGTCAGTTTGCTCGAAAAGTCTTCACGCCCATTAAATATGCTAAGGAGCAGGTTGGTGAAAAACTAACGAAGGCAAGGACCGCTGCCAATGAGGGTCGCTGGACTGACAGCGCAGACTCCTTTAACGATGCCTTCGGAGAAAATAAGATCGCCTTCGAGGATCCCAGTTTGTCAAGGCAAGCAAAGAGGGCAAATTTCAGGGCAGGTGAGTCGCAGTTCAACGCAGGGAACGACGAAAGCGCCAAGGATTATTTTCAGAAAGTCGAGGAGCGATGGCCAGATTCAGCTGAGGCAAAGCTCAGCAAATCCCGCCTCGCAGAAATCGAATCTCGCAAAGCGCCTGTAGAAGTCCCAAGTGCGGACTTCCACCTTGGATCACCGGAAGCTCAAGGTTCGAGCGGTCGAGAAGGAATGGCGAAGGTTACTATTTCCAATGGTTGCCCAGGCGAACTGACCTTTTCGATGAACGGAAGTACGCACACCATGCCCTTCGGAGGTTCGGCGACCTTTTATGCTCCCGTCGGCACATATCCGGTATCCGCGGTGGCCGTTTTGGCGGACACAACGGCCACCGGCTCGGGAGTATGGGTCCTTAAGGAATCTTACTATCCAGTTTCCCTCCACGTCGTGCAGGGCAAGTCCGGAAACTTGGGCCACGGTGAACCTGGAGGCGGAAAATCAAAGAATCCCTTTGACCTTGAGGTTCCAGACTTGTTCAAAAAGCGATATCCAAGGGGCGGCCTGCCATAGTGGAAGATGTGTTCATTTTCAATGCATTACGCTTACCGCTGGTTCATTGGCAGGGAGACATACCGGAGCGTCGATGACCGACCAGTTCGAGATTCCGCTCGGCACGATCTCGGTGCCGATGTACCTGATGGGGCACAAATTCCCGGGCATCCCTCAGCTGTTCCTGACCGATCAATTCTAACGAACGCATCGTCAGATTCCTCATGCCGCAACGGCAATTGGAGTTAAGAAACTCGCTGCTTCGGTTGTCAACTACCCGTATTAGTTTCCATGAGGAAAGAAATCAGGGAATACCATGAGGGGAAGGAACCTGATCGCCGGCTAATTTGCGACCGGTTGTACGAGATTATCGAAGCCGATTACGGCGAAAACGAGTGCAAGCTCTGGCACGGGGCGCCAGTTTGGTTCATCGATGGAAATCCGATCGTGGGCTACCACGGTCTCAAAGCAGGCGTCCGGCTGATGTTTTGGAGCGGGCAATCGTTCTCTGAGCCCGGTCTTGAAAATACCGGGACGTTTAAAGCCGCCTGCAAAATCTACCGGACGCTCTCCGACATTGATGCCAACGAGATTCGGTCGTGGCTCGCCAATGGCCGAGACATGCAATGGGATTACAAGAACATTATCAAGAACAAGGGATTGTTGCCGCTGACGGGCGTCGAGTGAACTTCTCCCATTCAGCTTCGAAGTGATCGGTTGTCACGGCTTGTCACGCCTCGGTTTGTATAACGGAGTCAGAACTGCCATGAGACTTCGCTTTGCAATTCCCGCCTTCGTTGCCGCCTCTGCCCTTCTCGTGACTGGATGTGGCGGCAGTTCCGCCAACACCGCGCCAACCCCTCTTGGCAATGACAAAATGCTGATCGCCACGGTCGGAGCATCGAATGATTCCATCGACATCATCGGCAGCGATGGAGTTGCGCGGGTGGGAGTCATTTCCGCCGAAAGTGACGCTCCGGCAATTTCCCAAGACCGAACCTCGATGGCTTTCGTGAGGAAAGTCGGTGGAAAGGATCAAATCTTTGTCGCTTCGATCGATGGTTCTGGCGCGACTCAAATCACGAACGGCTCGTTTAAGGATGGCAGTCCAACATTTTCACCGGACGGAAGCAAGATCTATTTCATCCGCGATACCGATGGAGCGGGAAGTTCACAGATTTGTTCGATCACCATTCCGGGCGGAGTGGTCACTCAGATCACCACACCCTCGAATGGAGGGCTGCCCCACAATTTCTCTCCGACCGTGAGCCCCGACGGAACGAAGCTTGCGTTCATGCAAAGTCCGCTGGGTGGCAGTGGAACCATTGTCGTAGCAAATGCGGACGGCACCAATCAAGTTTCGATTTCTGCAACCGGCGGGACGTCGCCATCTTGGTCTCCAGATGGAACTAAGATTGCGTTCAGCAACGCCGGCGTGATCACGGTTATGAACGCCGACGGGACGAACAAGACTCCAGTTTCGACCGGCACCAATGACAATAACCCAACCTGGTCGCCCGATGGTAGCCAAATCGCGTTCCACAGTGTTAGGTCCGTCGACGGATTTACGCTCCAGATCTTTCGAGTTTCAGCCGGAGGAGGAACCGAAGCCCACGTAACCTCGGATCAAGCTCATCCTGCATTCGACGCCCGATGGTCCCGAAACTAAAAGGAATTTCGCCAAGACTTTCAGTAGACTCTTGTCTATCTCTGCCATCGCGTGTTACGATACTTATGCGATGGCAAATGTTGTTGTTTTTCACCACGTGCTGGGGCTGACCGAGGGGGTTCTGCAGTTCGCCGAATCGTTGCGGGCGGACGGCCACAATGTTTGGTGCCCCGACCTTTTCAAAGGCAAACACTTCGAGTCTTTGGAAGAAGGTTGTAAGTACGAGGAAGATGTGATGGGCTGGGAGGGCATGATCGCCGAATCCGAGAAAGCCGTCGCCGACGTTCCCGCAGACGCCTACTTTCTTGGCTTTTCGATGGGAGCAGTCTATGCTCAGCGACTGGCGGAGTTGCGACCGGGAGCAAAAGGGGCAATTCTCATGCACGGATGCGTTCAGGGGGGATTCTTCGCAACCGAATGGCCGGCTGGCGTTCGACTCCAGATTCACCAAACGAGCGGTGATCCTTGGACGGACATGAGCACGATGGCGACGCTTTGCGAGCAGGTCGGCGGAGAGTTGTACGAATATCCTGGACCGGGGCATATCCTGAGCGATCCCGTGTTTCCCGAGTACAACGCCGAGACGGCCGAGCTGATTTTAGGACGAGTAAAGAATTTTCTGAGGGGTTAAGTAATGGAGATTAAACAAGCACTAAAAGGACAATATCGCGCGGGGCTTTCGATGCTGCGCCAAACCGTGACGGACTTTCCCGACCAGCTTTGGAATGAGGGAATGGGTCCACGCAAGAACTGGAAGATCGCGGGACATGCGCTCTTCTACACGCACCTGTACGCCATGCAGCGAGAGGAAGACTTCAAACCTTGGCGTGAAGGCGAGTTCCACGACCTTTGGGAGGACAAGCCAGATTCGCCTGACCTTTCGAAAGAGGAAATTCTCGAATACTGCGATTTCATCGATGCCAACATCGGCGACTGGATCGACCGTCTCGACCTGGAATCCCCAGAGTCGGGCTTTAGCTGGTACCCCAATATTGCCAAGCTCGACCACCAGATTCTCAATATTCGGCACTTGGCTGGCCATATGGGTCAGCTGGCCGAACTCGCGATGACCAACGGCGTCGACGAGATCAAGTGGTGCACTCGGGTTCCGCGCTAAGTTCTTGCTTCATTGACGGGCGATAGGTCCAGACAGAGAATTTGCATCCAGCAAGGGCGGACCGCAGAAGCGGCTGCCGGGCCATTGCGGTCAATTCCAAACTCAAATTCGACGTTGTTTCCGCCTTTCAACGACACTCTTCGTTAAGGAGCTGAGACCCCAGGGTTCCGGCTTTGTTCTCCAAATCAAAATGATTGGTAGACTTCGCCAGATGATTCTTGGTCTCGTGGGATTGGTTGCCCAAGCCGCACAATCGAATAGCTATCTCAAAGATTTCGACCAGTTGCTCCACGACCTTCAAACCTACGGCGCGTACACCATCTCGGACAAGCTCGATTTCCGTTACCTTCGATCCAACTACCGTCCGAAATTTGAATCGGCGAAGACGCGCGAAGAAGCTCTCGAAGCATTCGAAATGGTCATGGGTGAGCTGCACGATTTCCATGCATCTCTCAGTACCAACAACGCCTCCTCACCCAAACTGGTACCGAGCGGCACCGACTTTGTAGCGGAGTGGAACGCTGGAAAAGCGGTCGTGAGCCAGGTCCGAGAAGGATCGGCAGCAGAACGGCTTGGCGTTCGATTCGGCGATGAAATTCTTAGTATCGGAGCCCTTTCCCCCGCCCAAGCCACGATTGCTTGGCTACACAACTCCGACCCAATTGCCAGGAATTGGGATTGGGGGTTGAATTCGGCCATTGCGGGCCATTGGAATGTGCCTCGCGTCTTCAAACTGAAGCGGGGCGAAAAGGATGTCACGGTTGAAGTCCCCACCTTTCGAGCTCCCAAGGTCGATCATGCCCTCACTGTCAATGTGCGCAAGGACGGCATTGTCCTTCTTCGTCCCGAGAATTCACTGGGCGAGGACGAACTCATCCGCGAAATGGACCAAGCCGTGCCCGTCATGCGAAAGGCAAGAGGAATTATCCTTGATCTACGCAACACGCCGAGCGGAGGAAACAGCAATGTCGCCCGCGGAATCATGGGCTTGTTTATCGCCAAGCGCTTGCCGTTTCAGCGTCATCGAGTTGAGGAAAGGAATTCTAATACCGTTCGCGACTGGGTGGAATATGCTTCACCTCGGCTCACGAAACCCGTCTCTAACAAGCTCATAGTGCTCGTCGGCCGTTGGACCAGTAGCATGGGAGAAGGGATCGCCATTGGGTTCGATGGCATGCATCGGGGGACTGTAGTCGGAACAAAAATGGCCGGTCTGCGCGGTGCGGTCGATTCGGTCGAACTCCCCTCACTTGGTTGCCGCGCCTTTTTCCCGACCGAGCAGGTGTTCCACATCGATGGGACTCCGCGCCACGAGTGGTTGCCACCGGTCTTGGTGAAACCAACTAGTCCGGAAGCATGGATTAGTAGAGCGCTAAGAATCCTGAAGCGTTAGGTAGGCATCCGGAAGTAGTTTCGAATTTCGCCAACTCGTTGAAATCCGATGCGTTCGTACACTGGCTGACCCATTTTCGATGCCTGCAAAACCCCAATGTGATAGCCCAAATCTCTTGCCGCGAGGAGAGGAATAGCCGTTAGCAGCGCTCCGAGCCCACGTCCTCGATGAGCGTCCACCGTACCGATGCAATACATCCCCGCAACGCCTTTTTCCAACAGCATCATCGATCCGGCCACCGTTATTCCGTCGAACACTGCCTCGTAGTAGTGCAGATTCTCATCCGTGCTCGAGGTGATTCCGACAGCATCGGGCCCCACCACATCGCAGAGAGAATTCGGAATATTGAATGACGCCGAGATCGCATCACACCAGCCTTGTCCCTCAACAGGAATGGTGATCCGGCGAATTTTGTACCCCTCAGGAATTGGCAATGAGGGAAGTTCCGACAGACGCACCGCCATGGCTGGAGTCGGCATCGACATTGCGAACCCCATCTCTTCCACCGTGTCTTCCATCGGGCTTGGCTGTGGGGATGTAAATGTCAACATCGAGGGGAGATTGGCTTCCACGAGGGCGCGTGTCGCGGGATCCACCTCGTCATCCGCCAGACCGATCGCGCAGTTCGACAAAGGGTGGGAGTCGCCAGTCATCAGAAGGACAGCGCCGCTGGGAAATCGACGGTACCCAGATGGTCGAGACCTGTTGAGTGCGGCACCGAAGGCATCTCCAATGTGCGTACCCGCCAGTTCAACCGCGTCGGCAATCGAGACAATCATAAGTCGTCCCCCGAACCCGGAGCAAACTTCATGAAGATATCGTCCTTCTCGGTTGGATTCAAGTTCTTAGTTACAAAGGAAACCACGCCGTTTCTGAGAGTCGGCTCACATGGTCCGGACCAAAAGATTGTTCTTCGATTGCGACGGTAGACCTCTTTGTTGTGCTTGAATCGCACCTCGTCGATGTATTGGTTGGGATGCCAAATCTTGGCATCGAGTGCGGCGATAGGAGCAATCTTAGTCGGCCTCAAGAACTTCGATTCAAAGGAGATATCGACTTGCACTCGGCCAATTGAACCCTTCCAAGTCCCACCTGTCCGTAGAATGTATTCAACGTACTTCATGTACGTCGAGCCATCCTGGGCCCCCGCTCCAGTTTCGACCACATAGGTATCGCGAATCGTACGCTCTTGCTTTGCACGAAAGGCGACTTCCTTCGTCTGCCAACACTTTTTGTCTTTGTCTGTCTCGAACTTGACGGGAGTCTTCTTACCGTCGACCCAGGCCTCGAACTTCTTGAAGACCGTCTTTCCCTCCTCGCCGTTGTCGTCGCGAAACGAGTCCTCGTCCGGAAACCCCATCTTCACGGTAGTAGACGGTCCGTCGTTCACGAAGTGAAAAAGGCAATCGACCGTCGTAAGCTTCTTACCAACACGAATCTTGATCACTTCGTCGGCCATTCGGATTGTAGGATGCTTGCCACCAATTGTCGAAAGGGCTCCGCCGTTCCCGATCCAGCCGTCATCGGCAGCAATAAGACCTGTCAAAGCCAGCACGAGAAAGCAGGCAGCCCATTTCATTTCGATCATTCTATCAAGGCCAGCGCGATTAAGATCACATTTGAGATTCGCAATAGGCCATTACATCGTCAAACCGATATTCCTCTAAGCTGCCAAACAACGAATCGCGCGTGATTTTCGCTTTGGAAAAGGAGGGACTGGAGAGTCCGCACAAGAATTTGGCCCGTGCTCTCGGCGATCCGAGAACGTCGGGATGGCGGGCGCCGAGATCAAGAACCTGCTTGAGTGGGACGACTTCTTCCATAGGCGCAAGGGATTTTCCGTTGCCCATCTTGCTCGCTTTCTTCCGCAGGCAATAGCTGCAATGTCCACACGCCTTGCTTCGCTTTTCGCCGAAGTAACCCACGAGGGCGTTGACTTGACAGGATTTTGCCTGGACTAGGTCGACTACCATGGCCAATCGCTCGATCTCCGACTTCTCACGATGGCGAAACTTGTCGGCGAGGCTCTGGATCAGCCGATGGCCATGGCCAATTTCCGCGAAGCGCGTATAGCGGTCGCGAACGCCGCTGGCTCGAAGTTCGATGAGACCTCGCTCCGCGAGGACCTCCAATGCCCGGGCAACACGTCGGCGCTCTACTCCCAACCGAGTCGCCGTCTTTTCTGGGTCCAGTTTCATCCACTTCACGCCCTTTCGTGCATCGCGAATGATTTCTGCCACAAATTCCCCGTGGCTTCCCTCAAAAGCGCTGTGGACTTCCTTCAGTGTTTTGGTCGGGCGGAACTCGTACTCGGCATAGAAGGGCGTGCCTTTCTTCACGGCTCCTTCCAATTCCAAGTAAGTAAGGGCGGTACGCAAGACAAGTGGACGAAGGTTGTGACGGCTGGAATAATCGTACATCGAGATATCGAACTGTTCCGGTTGCCGGATGATGTCGTCCACGAGTGACTGTAATGACTCGTCCTCTGGAGTGTCGCCAAAGATAAAGTTTTCTAGCACCGGCAGGTCACTTTCGCAAGCGAACATCTCGACAACCGAGGGCTTTCCATCACGCCCTGCGCGACCAATTTCCTGGCTGTAAGACTCCAGGCTCTTGGGCATATTCCAGTGGTACACATAACGCACGTCGGCCTTGTCGATGCCCATTCCAAACGCGATGGTCGCAACCACAATTCCATCAGGCTGGGACATCCACCATTCCTGAACCTCAGTCCGAACTTCCGCTGCGAGTCCAGCATGATAAGCCCTTGCGGGAAAGTTATGCGAACTCAGCCAATCGGCCACTTCCTCCGAGGTCTTCTGAAGGGTGGTGTACACGATGGTAGATCCCGGGTTGCGCTCCTTTAGCCTTTCGAATAGAGCCTGGTGGCGGTCATCCGTCGCGCAAGGCGTCATCAGCACTTCGAGATTGGCCCGGTAGAAACCCGTCACGGTCGCATCAACCTCCGGGATCTCGAAGGCTTTGCAAATGTCCTGAACAACCTGCGGAGTGGCCGTTGCGGTGAGGGCGAGAATCCGCTCTACCTTCATGTCTCGGGCATGGTCCGCCAGCTTAAGATAGTCGGGACGGAAATTATGGCCCCACTCCGAAATGCAGTGAGCCTCGTCGATCGCGAAGAGCGAGATCCGTGTCCGCTTCATCTGGGCAAGTAATCGCTCGTTGTTGAAACGTTCCGGCGCGACATAGACGAGTTTCAACTCGCCGGTTTCGATTCCCTGGTTTATGACGGCAATCTCATCCGCCGTGCAGCTAGAGTCGATCTTGGCCGCTGCGATTCCTCGTCCCTGCAGAAAATCGATCTGGTCCTTCATGAGTGCAATAAGCGGACTCACCACGAGAGTGATCCCGGGATAGTCGAGAGCAGGAAGCTGATAACAAAGCGATTTTCCGCCACCGGTAGGGAAGACCGCGAGGGCGCGCCCGGCACGATTCAAGGACTCGATCACCTGCTCTTGCCCCGGGCGAAACTCCCGAAATCCAAAGGTTTCCAACCCCGTCATTTGCCCCAACACCAAAGCAGACATTTGTCTAGCATCATATCAAACCGATATCTTTTTGTCTACTATTGTGGAAAACTTTCCGAGACCTTTTTCTCGAAGCGAGCCTGAGTCTTCACGATCGCGAATCCTAGGTTTTGATAGAACTGGTGGGCTTCCGTTCTCTTCGTCGCCGACCGGAGCTTAAGATCGGTAAGGTCTCGCTCAAGCGTCCACTGTTCGGCTCGGGCAACCAAGGCCTTGCCTAGGCCATGACCGCGAAAGCGCTCATCGACGACGAGCCCAGCGATCTCCACGTTCGATGTGTCCGTCACCAACGAATGGCTTACGGTCAGGTGGATCCATCCGACGACTTCACCACCGCTCTCGACAACGAAGGCAGCATGATCTGGCTGCGCCATGATGAGTTCGATTCGCGCCCTGGTGGTCTCTTCATTCATTGGGTAGCCAAGTTGATGGCTGAGGAGACTTACTGCCTCAGAATCAGCAGGTTTCATGGGGCGAATGGACATGATCCTATTGTGGCGGATGAGTATCTGAGACTGTCGCGATGCGGCTCGGTAGACTTTAACCGTGCCGTCACCTATCGATCTCGCAACGTACTTTTCGCGCATCGGGTTTGGCGGAACTCCTCGGCCAGACTTTGAGACACTCGAGGCGATCCAGTGGGGACACTCTTCGAATATTCCTTTCGAGAACCTTTCCGTCTTGCGCGATTTGCCAATATTGCTTGACGAGGAATCGCTGCACGCCAAGCTTGTACAACGGGGCGAAGGAGGCTACTGCTTCGAACAAAACGGATTGCTTCTCGCAATACTCCAACAAATCGGGTTCGATGCTCACCCGTTATCGGCCCGAATTCGGATGGGAATGGATCGAGAATTCACGCCTGCCAGAACCCACCTCTTCGTCAAAGTTCTCCTCGATGGGCAAGAGTGGCTGCTCGATGCCGGCGCGGGCGGTATGTCGCTCACATCGCCGATACGGTTCATCGTCGGTGAGGAGCAGGAGACGCGTCACGAACCTAGAAAAATTATTCGTGAAAATGGTGTCATGTACCAACAAGCCCTTATGGGCGACGAATGGGTCGACGTCTTTGAGTTCACGGGTGAACATATGCCAGTCATCGACCGCGAAGTTGGCAACTGGTGGACAAGCACCAACCCACGTTCCAAGTTTAAGAATGGACTATTCTGCGCATTAGCTAAGCCAAAAGGAGAACGGATCGGAATTTTGAACGACACCTTTACTCATCGGCGAGGCGCCGAAGTGCTGCGTAGGGAAACTATTCGTAGCCTCGACAACTTACACGAAATCCTACGTCGCGAGTTTAATTTACACTATCCGGACGGAACGGAGTTCGGTGCGGCAGGATCGCCTTGGAGAGATGGTCCATGAGTTGGGCCATGCATGCCAAGAACGCCCTCCGAGAAGGAAAGACCGTGCAGATTCGTCCGCGTGGCCACTCGATGACAGGCAAGGTCAACGATGGAGATTTGGTAACCCTGGAGCCATGCGATCCAGCAAACTTGAAGAAAGATGACATCGTCCTGGTCCGGTGCCGCGGCAATGATTACCTACACCTCATCAAGGCGATTGACGGGCAACGATTTCTCATTGGTAACAATCGAGGTGGTACCAATGGTTGGGTGGGATCTCAGGCGATTTATGGCAAGGCCACGAAGGTGGAATAGCGTTGTCGCAAGTATTAGATAAGATCATGAGCTCCTTGTAAAAGAGCCTCCGAATTTCTTACGCTCCTTCCGGTACTGGTTTTCGTATCGGACCTCCGCTTAACTATCGCCAGTCCAGCATAATAAGACCATGTCTCTCGGAATAGGAATCGTCGGCCTGCACGAAGGCAAGAGCATGCTGAAAGCTCTGACGCATTCCGTTCCCGACTCCGTCAGTCACGGACACCTCCTTTCCGACGGCGAGCCGGGAAGAACCGAACATTGCCATGCCGTCGGCGCATTCGACATCGATGCAGTTAAGCGCGAAGCGGCGGCGAAATTGGTTCCTGGGCTCCATTATCCCGACTCTATCGAAGACCTCCTGGACCATCCCGAGATCGACATCGTCGCGATTTACACGCCCGACTCCACTCACGCCGAACTCGTTGTTAAGGCGTTCGAGGCGGGTAAGCACGTCATCTGCACCAAGCCGCTAGTAAACGATCTTTCACACATTCGGCCCGTTCTCGATGCCCGCGATCGCAGTGGAAAGCGCCTGATGGTTGGTCAAAGTACTCGATTTTTTGAACCATTTGCCCAACAGCGAAAGCGAACTCTCAGTGGCGAATTTGGCGAAATCGAATTCGTAGACGCCCAGTATTGCCATCGAATGGACTGGTTTTACGATAAAAGCCCGTGGGCAATTACCGATAGCGACTGGATATTTTTGGGGATGAGCCATCCTCTCGATCTGCTCCGGTGGTATCTGGGCCCCATCAAAAGCGTCCACGCGATCGGGACAATTTCTGCGCTAGGTCGCGAGGTGGGAATCAAATCGCCTGATATCTATTCGGTTCAAGTCGAGTCGGAAGACGGTCGGCTGGGCCGAGCCTTCGGTCACTATGGTTTGATCGAACTTCCATCCGCCCGAAATGCTATCGAGCTGATGGTGTATGGTTCTCGGGGCACCAGTCTGGCTCAGTACCACGATATGCGCCTGAAACGAACCGGTGACGGCGGACCCGAGGTCACCGAAGATTGGCTCTATCAGGAGCGAGGATATTTCTTTAATAACGAGGTTCACGGCATGCATTACGGCGAGTTCGCTCGGTATGCCGATGCCTTCGCCCACGCGATATTGACTGGTGTTGCCGCCTCACCCGAACTCGATGAAGGCATTGATGTGGTGCTTCTCATGGAGGCGGCGCGACGATCGGCACAGTGCGGCTCTCCTGTTCAGATCCAAGACGTTCGCCAGGAAGCCGGGCTCGGGTAGCCTCTTTCCGTGGGGTCTCCAATCTTTGTTGTTGATGCATTTGCTTCTGGGCCATTTAAAGGAAATCCGGCGGCCGTTTGCCTTCTCGATGCTCCCGCCGAAGCCTCCTGGATGCAGTCGGTTGCGGCCGAGATGAAGCACGCCGAAACCGCCTTCTTGTGGCCCATTTCGGTGGGTTATAGTCTTCGGTGGTTTACACCCACTGTTGAAGTGGCCCTGTGTGGCCATGCAACCTTGGCCTCCGCCCACGTGCTCTGGGCCACCGGACGTCTTTCCGAAAAACACGAAGCCATCTTCCAAACGGTTCATTCGGGAATCCTCGTTTGCCGACGAGTCGAAGATCGAATCGAAATGGATTTTCCCGGCAAGCCGGTTTCTCCTGCCGAGGCTCCCGAGGGACTAGCCGAGGCCCTTGGCGTCCCGTTCGAATGGGTTGGGCTTAACGGTATGGACTACCTCGTGCAAGTCGCGGATGAAGATTTGGTTCGGGGTGCCAAACCCGACCACGCCGCGCTCGCCAAGCTTCCGGTTCGTGGCGTAATCGTTACCGCCAATGGAAAAGAATTTGACTTCGTATCCCGGTTCTTCGCACCGGGAAGCGGGGTCCCGGAAGATTCGGTAACTGGATCGGCACATTGCGCGCTCGGTCCTTTTTGGGCCGAACGGTTAGGGAAGACCACGTTCCGTGCTTACCAGGCATCCGCCCGCGGTGGCGAGGTCGGCGTCGAAGTACGAGAAGAGCGGGTATTTCTTCGCGGCACCGCCCAAATGATCCTTTCCGGCCAATTGGAAATTTAGCCGTTTAAATCTCATTAGAAGATAGATCTCGAAGCTGCACCTGTGATATAGTTTTCTATATTACCTTTCGGGGTTGTCTATTGGGGCTGGGCCGGGTTCATCCCGGCCCACGCTATTTGTCGGACTACTTCTGAAGGTAGGCGACCGTGAAGGCGCCGCTTGGATACTTTCCGTAGGCAATGATATTGCCGCTCGAAAAGGCTGCCGAGGCACCTTCAAACGAGATGACGTTATCCTTCACGACATCGTCGAGCAGAGCAACAGTGCCAGTATTCGCCCAATAGATTCCCTGTGAGCCAGACGATCCTGTCGCGACGCCTCGACCAACATACTCACCCTTCGTACCCGCCGCCTGTACCTTCATTTCACTAAACCCATTAATGAACTTGAGGGGAATTCCTGCCTGAGTCAAATTGGGCCAAACGATAGGATGCTTGAGATCATCGTTGTTGAGGGGACCGTTTCCAAAGATTATTCCTGCGGCGCTCATGCCGTCGAGGCTGAGAGGTGAGTAGCCGACTGCGGGCGGAATCGGAATGACATTCTGAGCGTTGGGTGTGTCGAGGTATCCCTTATTTGCCAGGCAAACGATAACACCATTGTTCGCAATCCCGCCGCAGTCGCCCTTGGGCGGAATGAATGGTGCGCCACCGCCTGCTGGCCAAACACATGGAGCCAGCAAGTGGTTCGTTTCATGAACGATCACACCCACGACCGTTCCGTCATCGTTGATTCCGCTGAGGGACGCTCCCACATAATGGTCGGGCAGGGCGAGAACAAATGGGCTGGTCGATCCTGGCGCGTAATAGACGGGGACAGCGGTGTCCACGCCTGCGCTGGCCAGGTACGAGTAGCCGACCTTTCCACCCGACGAATTCACCCCAACCATCCAAGTAACGGTAGTGCTTCCGGGATTCGAAAGCTCGACTGGAAGCGAAGAGGGAGAATCCCAATAGACAGCCTTGGACCCAGAGAACCCAACCATATGGCCATTGGGCGAAAAGGCCAGCACCGATGGATACTCACGAGGACTCAGCGACTTCACCTCGGTAACTTGGGTGAACACAGGGGCGACCGGATTCTCGGGCACTGCGTTCCATGTGCCGCTGAACGATGTATCGGTTTTGCCCACATACGTTCCTGAGCCACCTGCTGAATCGGGAGTGACGAAAAGTTGCCCGCTCCAGTTTGTGTCTGTCGTGGATGGCGTGAGCAGGTCTGTTCCTCCAAACGTGATCGTTCCCGTTGCCGTCACCTTGCCAACCTGTGTCTGCGTATTTCCGACCCGCTTATAAACGGTTCCGTCTGTGCTGATGGTGACGAGGAGCTCACCCGACGACGACCCTCCAAACTGAAACTTGTACTTGCCCTTGTAAACCGAAACGTTACCGGTTGGCGGAGCGTTGACTCCATTTGCATTGATACCTCCAGCTAAGTTGAGGTTAAGGCCCGATTGGGCGCGGCCAAAGCCGCCAGTGAGGGAAGTTGAACCAGCGCTGCCTGACATGGCAACCGAGACCAGACCATCGGTTGTCGTTGTGCCTACGCCGCTAGCTAAAACGCCCGTCGAATCGCTTACGACTGCGTTCGTAACTCCGCCTGTGCCAATGGAAACTACGATCGACGAGGGATTAGTGCCCGTGAAATTCCCACGGTAATTTCCAGCAAAAGGAAATGCGGGAGCGCCGCCCCCGCCTCCACAACCAGCCAGGAAGATCGCCACAAGAAGCGCTAGGAATGCTCCGAAACTCGCGGTTTTTCTCAAGAAGATAATCATCCCGGAAATGGTATCGAGCCATGCGTGACGAAGGCGTGACCAATGGATGCACCGGCATCAAAGCAGCTCCTTGCAAAGTCGAAGGAAAGTTTCATAGCGATCTCTCGATACGGCCCCAGTTTCGACTGCTTCGCGAACAGTACAACCTGGTTCCGCCAAATGAGAACAATTGGCAAAGCGGCATTTTAGGTTTTGGAATTCAGGGAAGGCATTCTGCACCTCAGACTGGCTGGACGCCCACAAACCAAAGCTTCGGATTCCGGGCGTATCGATGATGGTGGTCCCATCCTCGAGTCGATGCAAGGAACTCACAGTTGTCGTATGCGCGCCACGACCGTATCCCTCCATTAGCGTGTTGGTTTTGAGGTGGAGTTCGGGAGCGAAGGCATTGCCGAGCGAGGATTTTCCAACGCCGGAATGTCCGACGAAGGCAACAGTCTTTCCTCGCAATAGATCTCTCAGCTCTTCGATTCCCTTGCCATCTTTGGTCGACGCAAACACAACCGGGACCCCGATCGCTTGGTAAGGTTGCAGAACCTCAAGTTCGGTATCGTCTTCCAAAAGGTCAATCTTATTTACACAGACTACTGAGTTCGCTCCACCATTCTGAATGGCGATCATGTAACGATCGATCAGACGTGGATGCAGCGGCGGAGATACGACGGAAACCACGATCACGACGACATCGATATTGGCAACGATCAATCGTTCCTGGTGGGCATTGTCCACGTCCGGGCGCGAGAGCTTGGTCCGACGCGGATGGATGTCCACAATTCGTAAGTCGCTTCCGACCCAGCCGATCTCGACTCGGTCGCCAGGCACAGCCGTGTGCGAGCCCCGCTGAGCACGGACAACGAGATCATCTACCTCGACATCGACCTCCAGGGCGTAGGTGCTGACCACAGTTCCGGTTTGCCGGTCCGTTGCATTGTCACGGCTACGGGCTTCCTTTTTGAGGGCGCGTTCGACCCATCGATCCAGGGGATCGCTGGGATTGCCAGACCTCTTCTTAAGGGATTTGGCACGTTGAATCAGGCTATCCATCTGCTCGGAATCGAGGTGGGACAGGCTATTGGCGAGCTTCGTTGAGATCGTTTCTTTCACTGTTTTGGAAAATTCTTTGGCCGGTGAGACGCAATTTGGTCTCGGATGGCGAGAGAACTCCCGAGTGAATTTAGAAGACGCAACAGGAGTTCAGGCGTGAAGAGACGGTGATAACAGACATTGCTTCGATTGACCTCCTGGGTTAAGATCGCCGCGTCAACGGCGTGGGTTCATTATACATGAACTTGCTGTGAGCATCAAGTTTTGAGTTGCGAGCATGAATCGACTAGGAAGTCTTGCGTCGCTTGGCAAGGAATGCCAGGCCAAGCATCATTGCCGCAATCGACATCGGCTCGGGAACGACGACGATATTATCGAGACGCGTATATTCCGGCCCAGACTGCTGGTCAGCGTTTATACCAAACTGCTCGAAGTCAGCTAAAGTACTTGCGATATCAGTAGCCGTTGCTAATCTGGATCCTGAGCTATCGACAAACTGCCACGTTCCGGGCGAGAAGTCATACGAGTAGTGGTGAAACAATCCGTCTGCCGGGACTTGGGCGACTTGGAAGAGAGCGCCGGTTTGGCTGTTGATGATCAGGAAGGGGTATGGCTCATCGGAGAATTGGGATGAGTAGTCAAATTCGATGCGCGTTGCCGACGAGAAGTTTTGGGCGATGACTGGACTCAGGTGGAACGACCAGTTTGCAAAGTCGTCGGCATCGATATAGCCGCCCGCGTTCCAAGTCGCCGCGCCAACGTCGTTCATCAGCAAGTGGATGGGATCAAGGTCACCTCGCCGCCAGCCTTGATTGTTGGAGTCGAATGTGTAGGCGAGCAGATTCGCTTGGGCCGAGATCCCCATCCCCAAAACGGCTAATGCCGAAATCAAACGCATGACGATATTTTAACAGGAAGGCTAATTTAGGTGTGGCTCGGACAGCGACATCTGCGAAGCTTCGAGTTATCAGTGTTCTGGCCAGTCAAGAATTAACACTGGTAAATCCCAGTTCCTGCGTCACAGATGTCTTTACCAGTGCCACCCCTGCATACAATCGCCCAGTCAGGCGGCAATTTCAACGTGCCAATGTCCCCGCAATACACCTAGCCTTAATGCTATCTGGGCGCATGCGCGGAGTAAAGGGGTACCATTTTAGGTTGAAAGATGAAGATTTATACTTCCGAGAGCGTGAGTATTGGTCACCCCGACAAGGTTGCCGACCAAATCTCGGACGCACTTCTTGATGAATTTTTGAAGCAGGACCCCAGGTCCCGCGTGGCTGTAGAAACGATGCTGGCCCATGGTGTTGCCGTGGTCTCGGGCGAGGTCACCACCAACGCCTATGTCAACGTCCAAGAAGTCGTTCGAGAAACGATCAAGGCGATCGGATATACGAACACCGCGGTTGGTTTCGATGGCGACAATTGTGGCGTGCTGGTTGCCATCCAGGGCCAATCAAACGATATCGCGATGGGAGTAGACACCGGCGGTGCGGGCGACCAAGGCATGATGTTCGGTTACGCCACCAACGAAACATCCGAATTGATGCCGCTCCCGATCGCAATTTCCCATGCGATCATGCGAAAGGCGGTTGAGGTTCGACGAAGCAATCCCGGCCTCGGATTGCGGCCCGACGCCAAGAGCCAGGTCTCCGTCATTTACGAGAACGGAATGCCGAAGACGATCGACACCGTGGTCGTCAGCCATCAGCACGACGACGTCGACTCGCTCAATAACGAGATTCCCCAGGAAGAGATCCGAAGACGAGTGATCCAATACATCGTCGAGCCAGTCCTGGATGAGTACAAGCAGTATCGAAACAGCGACATCACCTTCCATATCAATCCGACGGGTCGATTTGTAACGGGTGGCCCTGCGGGCGACACCGGACTTACCGGACGAAAGATCATCGTGGACACTTACGGCGGAATGGCGCCGCACGGCGGCGGCGCTTTCAGCGGCAAGGATCCGACAAAGGTCGACCGTTCGGCAGCCTACGTGGCTCGGTACCTCGCCAAGAATGTTGTATCCGCCGGTCTGGCCGGCCGATGTGTGATTCAGTTGGCCTACGCGATCGGCGTGGCCCAACCGGTCGCCATCAACGTGGACACATTCGGCACCGAGACCATCGACCCAGACGAGATTGCCGCGCGCATTAAAAAGAACTTCGACCTTTCACCGGCGGGCATCATCAAGACGCTCGACTTGCTGAACACGAAGTATCTCCCAACTGCCAAGAATGGCCACTTCGGCAACCCGGCATTCCCGTGGGAATCCACTGCCGCGGCAAGTTCGCTCTCGTAGAGCCAACAAAAAAGGAACACTGGCGAATCGTGCACGCCAGTGTTCCGATTAGCTGATTCTCCTCAGCTCTTCTTCTTCTCAACGACTCGAGAATAGGTTAGTTTTGTGCCTGGGCCAGACATCGAAATCTTATCGCCTTCCAACTTGTACTCGTAAGACAAGGGCGGCGAACCGTTGATGTCCGTGAAGTAGAACTTTCCGTCCTTCGTACCCCACTTACATGGAATCTTCTGCATCGAATCCAGCGCCGCACCCTTTGTAACTTCCGCTCCAAGCGACACCTTTTGGTGGATTACGCACGATCCATCGGTATTGAGATCGACGATCTGCTTCCCCTTAGCCTCTTGCCAACTACCCGCCATGTCGGCTGGATGATCGAGCGAGGCAGGCACAGTAGGTCCCTTGGCAACGCCAAGTCCATCTTCCTCAGGCTTTTGGCAACCCAGTACAAGCTGGGTTGCCAAAATTCCGATCACAACACGGCTAACTCGAATGCTAGCCATGATTTACTTTCCGGGAGGACGCTGGAATCGCTGATCGCCGGATTGACCCGCCGATTGCTTTGCCCTGTCGCGAAATTCAGGCGGAATGTTGTTCATCATTTCCTCCGTCTTCTTTGCTTGGGCTTCCTTGTTTCCTGCCGTCGGGTCGACCGGACCCGGCGTGTCCCCGGATGAACATCCGAGGACCACCGAAAGTGAAATGAGACCGAGAATTGCTTTCTTCATGCTTATTTCAGGCCAGCGAACGGTGCGCAGAAGTTGCCTGGATCGAAAGTCCACGTATCGTTCGGATACAGACCGTCGACGTACATCATCGTGCACCAGTTGAAGTTCTCAGCTCTCTGGAAGTGAGCGTGACCGTCGGCATAGCCAACGTTCGCGCCTTCAGCAAACCGGAATCGAGGCATGGACCAGTAGGGCCAGTCGGTGGTATCGGCGTTATAGCAGCGGAAGCCAGCATTTGCGCCGTAGACGACCGGCGGCCAGCCCGAGGTCGGACAGGTCTTCGTGCCTGGATCGTACTTGGCGGTTTGAGCGCCCCACCACCACCACGAGGAGTCCATGTTGGATCCTGGTGCGCCATGCTCGCCCCACGTTGGGTTCACACCCGTGGTGGTGACAATCAGTTTGGCGGTCAAGTTGCCGATAGCTGTTTGCGATACCGACGCGTTACCGGCCGAGTTCGCGACGGTTCCGTTACCAGTACAGGTTCGGTTACCCCAGTTCGCAACGCACGACGGCATGATTTGGTCATGAACGGCATAGCCGCGATCGTATGGAGTTCCCGGAGTTTGGAAGATGCCACCGATGACATCGTAAAGCGAAGCCTTGCCGGATTTGACGTACGGAAGAATGGCTTTGCCCCAGTTGATGTCTTCTTTCCAGTTGCCACCAGCGTCGGTATTGACGTACCAGTTGCGGCAGAAGTAGTCATCGTAGTCGCTTGCGTACATAAGATGACCGAGCGTAATCTGCTTCTGATTGCTGACGTCGGCGGCTTTCTTGGCGGCGACTTTAGCTTGAGCAAAAACAGGGAAAAGAATCGCCGCTAGAATAGCGATGATCGCAATGACGACTAGGAGTTCGATAAGTGTGAAACCTCTACGTTTCATGATTATTTCTTCGTTGGATTAATGGTCGAGGTAGATTCGCGAATATCGAATCCACAGGGGACGACTAGATGCTTGTTGCTCAAAGGTAAATCGTTGACTTGGGCGATCAGGAGATCGACGGCAGCCGAGCCCATACGCTGCAAAGGCTGGTTGATGGCAGTGAGTTTGGGCGTAAGGCCATCGCAATATTCCGTGGAGTCGAATCCTACGATCGACAAATCTTCGGGAACTCGAAGTCCAGCTTTTTGTGCTTCATGAAGTAGCTCGCCCGCGAGCTTTTCGCTCGAAGTAATGAGGGCGGTGCAAACCGTTTCTCGCAGCTGACGTCGCAGGCCATCGAGCCCAATTTCGGCGAGCATGATGCTTTCGTCGCAGCAAGGAAGCCCCTTCTCAACCAGAATGTCTTTGAAAATCTTTGCTCGATCCACAGCTTCGGAGAACGTCTCTCGGTTCTCAAGAACGTAGCCGATATGCCGATGGCCAAGTCCCGTCAGATGGTCGATCGCCTGCGAAAGTCCACCGTAGTTATCGCAAATGACAGTCGGCACTTTGCCTTCGAAATAGCTTTCGTTGGCGTGGATGACCACCAGCGGGGATAGGCAGTTCTGAATCAACTCGGTATTGCGCCCGGTCAGGTCCGTGCTATACCAAATGAGGCCGTCGAATCGGCCATCGGATACGGCTTGGCCCGGATTATCCCCCATAAGAGCCGGGCAGAAGGTGACGCTGTAGCCGTAATGGAAGGCGCGGTCGACGATGCCATCCATCAGACAAGCGAAATATCGACTACCTTCCGAAAGTCGTTGGCGCTCAAAACCAACGCCGTGAAGGACACCGATCATCATGGTTTGCTGATCGCGGAAGTTACGGGCCGTCACATTGACCCGATAGTTCATTTCCTTGGCAATCGTGCGGATCCGCTCGGCGGTGGCTTGGCTCACTCTCACCGAAGTGGCTTTGTTGTGCAAGACGCGTGAAACGACGGTGGGGGTAACCCCAGCCTTTGCCGCAACATCGCGCATCGTGACTGCCATTCCGAATCCTTACCGTCGTTGGTATACCGGTGTATCAGGCATTATAACAAAAATCATATTCTTGTGTGCAATGTTTTTGGAATTTGTTTTCCAATTTGGGAATCCTAGTTAAAAAACCGTGAAGAAGTTCTCAATTTGAACCTAACCGGCGGACATAGGGTCCTACCGGATGGGAACAATTCTTTCGCCCAGGCACTGCACTAAGCGCCGAAAATAGCAGTTTTGGTGCTCCGGTTTGGACTTCGTCCTTCTCATTGCATCGGCGGCCAAAGTCGACCCGTTCGGGCAAAATTCAACGCGCGACAAGGCTCCGATTCAACGCCACTTCTCCACCGGCGATGTCACGCAGGAAGTAAGTAATTCAGGTAATTATGCGGTGGTCAAAAGGCCCATCGGAGATAGATCATGAATCGTTCCTCGAAATATCGAGGTTCGTGAGACCAGAGTAGGGCGTGCGCATCTGACTTCCTTTGCCACGCCCACTTTTTTGCCGGGATACAATAGAAGATTCATGGCGGAGTCTTTGCGCGGCCTATTCCTTCTCGAAGAAGATGTCGTATTTTTGAATCACGGTTCGTTTGGTGCTTGTCCCAAACCTGTCTTCGCAGCGTATCAGGAATGGCAGCTCCGATTGGAGCGGCAACCAGTGCGCTTTTTCGTGCGAGACCTTTGGCCCGAACTCAAGAAGATGCGCGATGCTCTCGGGGCCTATGTTGGCTGCGCGGGCGACAACATCGTCCCGGTGGTTAACGCGACCACCGGCGTCAACATGATCTGCCAATCGCTGAAATTTGAGCCTGGTGATGAGATTCTCTCGAACTCTCACGAGTACGGAGCCTGCACTCGAGCATGGAACAAAGTATGCGGCAAGACCGGCGCGAAGTACGTCATTGCTCCCATCCCCGATCCCATCGAATCGCACGAACAGATCGTCGAAGCCATCTGGAGCCATGTCTCGGACCGAACGAAGGTGCTCTTCATCAGCCACATCACGTCGCCTTCGGGAATCGTTTTCCCGGCCGAAGAGCTATGCCGACGCGCGAAGGAGCGAGGCATTCTCACCGTCGTGGATGGCGCCCACTGTGCCGGTCAAATCCCACTTCACCTTGAGGATTCCCCCTTCGACTTCTACACCGGTAACTGCCACAAGTGGCTTTGCGCTCCCAAGGGCGCTGGCTTTCTCTACTCCAAATCGGACAAGAAGCATCTTCTGGAGCCGCTGGTCGTGAGTTGGGGTGGCAACAACGAAATGTCATCGGAAGACCCGTTTGTGGACGAATTGCAGTGGCAAGGAACCAGTGACCCTGCTTCGTACCTCGCCATCACCGACGCCATCCAATTCCAAAAGGATCATGACTGGGATTCTGTGCGAACTCGCTGCCAATCGATGGTGCATTGGGTGAAGGATGAACTGGAGAAACTTCCCAACGTGAGGGCTTGGTACCCAACGAACGGCGACATGCAAAAGCAGATGGCCGCCGTCATCGTCAAAGACAAGCTTGGGCAAGAACTGAAGGATTACTTGATGAACCAATTCAACATCGAAATCCCGGTCTGGACGTACGCCGAAGGTTCAGTGATGCGGGTCTCAGTGCAGGGATACACCACGCAAGCCGAACTCGAGCTTCTTCTCGATGCGATCAAGGCCTTAGCCTAAGATCGCATCGACGAGCGCATCGGCCCCGTTGCGAACAGGATCGCAAACGGTCAATCCTGTCTCGGAATGCAGACGCTGGATTTCTTGGCGTGCCCCGTCGTCATCCATGTGCCCAGTGTTGAGGGCGATGCCTCGCACCTTGGCAGCGGGAAAGGTTCCGCCAACCGTAGCCAAGTCTTCGTAGAGTCGAATCAAGTCTCCAAGTGGCGGGATTGGGATGTCCTTGATTCGCTTCAAGTGTGTCTGCTCTCCCCGGTGACACAGGATGAGATCGGTCGGCATCGATCCTCTGAGCAGGGGCAGAGTCGCGGTCGAGCCCGGGTGGACCAGCGAACCTTGTCCCTCGACGATGATCCAATCCTTATCTTTGTATTTCAAGGTTTCCTGCTCGATGGATCCTGAGGCATAGTCCACTCGTACAGCATCGAGAGGGATACCGGCTCCAGTAATCGTGATGCCAATTTGGCCCGTGGCGAGAAATGCCGTGTTCAGTCCTCGCGTGATCGCCGCTTTTTGGAGTTCCAGTCCCGCCGTCATCTTTCCGACAGCCATGTCGGTTCCCACCATGAGAATGCGTCGATTGGTTAGGAACCTGGCCGCGCCTGTTCCTGGACTCAGGTCCTTCGGTTCTTGACGAATATCCCAAATGACCTGGCCAGGTGCCAGCCCAGGAAATTGCGAAGCCAGAGCTTCGTGCAATCCGTTCAGGATGGAAAGTCCATTCGCAACCGCGCTCGCGATGACCGGCCTCCATTCGGAGGGAATGTTGCCGCCAGGAGGAGCCGTTCCCAAAACAAGGGCTTTTGCACCCATTGCCATTGCTTCGTCGAGAGTGGCGACGACAGGTGCATTGCGCGGACTTTGGACGACGTCCGCCACGGTCTTGCCGGCGTGAGCCGAGTCAATCACGCACACCACGGGATTTGGCGAGTAGCGGAGAATGCCGTAGCCCATCTTGCCGATATCTAGCCCGAGCGCGCCCTCCAAATAAATGGCCAGCGGCGTTTGTGGGTCAAGCATTCAGCGAGGCTCCGTGGCCAGGACGGTCGGTGGGAAGAACAACCCCATCGATCATTTGGGCACCCGAGGCAGGGTCCGGGTTGAGATTGGTATGGCTATCGAGATCGATGTAATCGAACAAAGCTCCCATGGCCGCGCCAGCGGATATTGCCACGCTGGATTCGCTCATGCACCCAATCATGGTCTGGAGGCCAAAGGCACGGGCCGTCGCCACAATTCGGAGGGCTTCAGTAATACCGCCGCACTTCATGAGCTTAAGATTGATACCGTCTGTGTATCGGGCCCATTGCGGGATGTCGGTCGAGAATCGGCAGGACTCATCGATGAAGATAGGCAGCTTTCGATTCGCAAAGACCTCGGGCAGTCCCGCTTCTTGTCCCTCGGCCAGGGGCTGCTCCACATAATCGACGCCGCGTTCGGCCAGCCAGGCAATCATCTGAATCGCTTCTGCCACCGTCCAACCACCGTTGGCATCCACACGAAGCTTGGCGCCATACGGTTCTGCCGCTTGCTTGGCTGCGAGGAAATGCTCCTTGTCGTGGTCTCGGCCATCTGGCGATCCGAGTTTGATTTTCAGACACTTCGCTTTGGTGGCATCGAGGATTCGTGGCACTCGTTCGGCGGTTAACTCGGGCGGATTGATACCGATTGTGACGCTGGTGGGAACCGCGCGTCTCGGCAATCCGAGGAACGTGTACAAGGGCATGCCTGCTTGTTTAGCGAGGAGGTCCCAGAGCGCGACGTCGAGCGCGGCCATGGCGGGCGGATCGACTTCCGCATCCTTCATGGCTTGCCAAAGGTCGTGGGGATTGAGGTTCGCTAGGTCTTGATTCGCAACAAAGGCCTCGAGTTGCGACTGACCACGTTCAGCGGTCCACGACTTTCCGGTCGCGGGGGATAGCTCGCCGATTCCGGTGTGGATCCCATCCGAAAGCGAAACGAATAGGTTGTCGGAACTCGCCATCGTCCCCCGGCTAATGGTGAGGGGGTAGAGCTTTTGCAGCGTACGAACTTCCGAGCGGAACGTGACGGCCATGGCTACGAGTTAGGGTACCTGGCAGGAGGCTCCAGGAATCAGACTTCAGGATTCAGTTTCGGATCAACACTTCACAGAATGTCGACCACCATTTATGTGTTTCACTGAACAATATTATAACTCAAATAGCAACGGAGTTTTCGCGCACATTTGAATCTAAACTGAATCCTGAAGCCCGAACGCTGAATCCTATTTCTCCGGTTTCCAAATATCCCCGACTCGGCTCACCTGACGATCCTCCTGCAATTCCGGCTTCGGTCCAAACGGATGCCCGCCAAAGCCGTGCCGCATCATCGCGATAGCCTTGGCCCAATCCTTCTTATCGTCGCGGCTGGTGAAGAGTTGCATCACCGATTGAGCAATAACGGGAACCGGGACCTCCATTCGCATCGCGTCGCCGATGAGCCAGTTCACTTCGCCGGTGTCCTCGATATAGCCTGGAACGGTAAGCCCCCCCTGCTCGGCGAACTGCTCTTTCATGAGGTCGATCAGCCACGAACGAATGACCGATCCGTTCTGCCAGCAAGACAAGATGCCATCGATCGGCAGCGGCTGGTCGAACTTCTCCATCAGATTCATGCCCTCGCCGATAGCCTGAAGCATGCCGAACTCGATACCGTTATGAACGAGCTTCACGAAGTGACCCGAGCCCGGTCCGCCACAGCGAACGTAGCCACCTGGTTGAGCGAGGTCGAGAAGGATCGGTTCGAGGACGTCGAGCGCATCCTTATGTCCACCAACCATAAAGCATGCGCCATTGCGAGCGCCCTCTACCCCGCCGCTGGTGCCAAGGTCGACGAGGTGAACACCGGAGTTGCCATGCAGCTTCTCCGCTCGTCGGATCGAATCGCCCCAGTAAGAGTTGCCGCCATCGACGATGATATCGCCCGGGCTCAATAGAGGCAGAAGTCGATCGATCATCTTAT
>CAMFIS010000001.1 GCA_945952345.1 uncultured Fimbriimonas sp. | reverse complement strand
TACATGAACGCACTAAGCGGTAGCGATGCTGACCAAAGCGCAGACGCCTCATACAAGCGATTGAGCAAGGGCGATCGAATCGAAGCGACGGTTATTCACGTCGAAAACGATCGAGTTTTTGTCGACTTGGGCACGAAGGCAGAAGGCGTTATCCCGCTCAACGAGTTGAGCGAGCAAAGTCTTTCCACCGCGATTGGCCATGTCCAGCCGGGCGACAAGCTTCAGGTTGTGGTTTTGAACCCGACCGGATCGGAAGGCAATGCAACAGTTTCACGAAAGCGAGCCGAATTCGAAGAGCAATGGGACCGAATTATCTCGGCCTTCGAAGATAAGTCGTCGATCAATGCGATGGTTGTCGATCGGGTGAAGGGTGGCCTGGTGGTCGACGTAGGTGTGCGCGGATTTGTTCCGGCAACCCACGTTGGTAATGGCAAGCTTCGAAACATCGACAAGTTTGTCGGTCAGACTCTTCAGCTTAAGGTTATCGAGCTAGAGCGAGATCGGAAGAAGGTTGTTCTATCGAACAAGCTTGCCGAAGAGGAAACTCGAACCGAAGCCAAGGGCGAAATCTTTAAGAACATTAAGGTTGGCGATACCCTCACCGGTACCGTGCGACGATTGACGGACTACGGCGCATTCATCGATCTTGGTGGAGTCGACGGCCTCCTGCACATTTCCGAAATGAGCTGGGCGCGAATCAGCCATCCAAAGGAGATCTTTAAGGAAGGTCAAGAGATTCCGGTCATGGTTCTTCGCCTCGACCAAAATGCGGGCAAGATTTCCCTGGGACACCGGCAGGTACTTCCAGATCCGTGGAATCTGATCAAGCAGAATTACAAGATCGGTCAGAAGATGACCGTGAAGATTGGTCGGTTGGTTCCGGCTGGTGCATTTGTGAAGCTGGAAGAAGGCGCTGAGGCGTTCCTTCCGCTGAGCGAAATGAGCTTCCGTCGAATCAAGAAGCCCCAGGAAGTCGTGGAAGAGGGGCAGGATGTCGAGATTCAAGTCATCGACCTTCGAGCCGACGAGCGACGAATGGTTCTTTCGATGCGAGCCCTCAACTCGGGCGATATTCGTCCGCAGGGTGGGAACTTCTCGGAAGAAGAATATCGCAAGCCGCGAACGGGCATGGGCGCCAAGAGCGGTCGGCGTCGCCGCGAGGACGACGGAGACGATTCTCGCCGAGGCACCGCGACTGGTGGTGCTACGATCGGAGAGCGTCTTGGGATGCTCAAGGGTCTTCTCAAGAATTCCGACGAGGAATAACACCTTACCGACGCGAAACCAGCCATGCTATAGAGCAATATGCGAATTGCTCTCACGGGTGGTATCGCGTCGGGCAAATCCACGATCCTGCGTTACCTGCGCGAACTGGGCGTGCAATGCCTGAGTGCTGATGCCGTTGCGCAGGATCTTTTGTGGTCTCCGAACATTCAACGGGAGATTCAGAGTCGCTTCTCGACGACCGAGCCGCTAAGCCCAGCCACCATTAAGGCCCTACTAGGGTCAAGCGACGAAGATCGTCGTGCGGTCAACCACATCTTTCACCCTGCGGTTCAGGCAGAAATCGAGCGCTCATCGGCGGTTGTGGTAGAGATTCCACTGCTTTTCGAGACATGCATGCATGCCTCTTTTGATGCAATTTGGGTTGCATTCTGTAGTCGTGAAACGCAAACGAAACGGCTCAAAGAGCGCTATGGCGACGAAGCTAAGTTTGCCCAGTTCGGTTGGCAATTAGGTTCAAAAGTAGGCCTTTCCTTTGCAGACGCCGTGATCTCGACTGAGGGTGGAAGGAATGAAACCTACGAAAGTTTGTTGCAAGAAGCGAAAAGATGGTCGATTTCCCTTGTAGATTCCTGACACTTTTCATGATATAATCCAGCGACCTGTCACCGAGGGAGGGTTTTTGCCTGCAAAAAGTGACGGGAATCCAAAATGAGGGAAATGGGTAACGCTTTGGTAGAAACGGCACAGCCGAAATACTATTTTTCGGCATATAATGTTGTTCTATCTGTCGAGGTGAGTACCCGCAGATTCGAGTCAGCTATGGAGGAGACGTCACAGTGAGACGGTTCATCGCATCTTTGCCAGGAAAGATCATCAGTAATGTCGTGATTGCAGCGCTTGTATTGCCATACATGATGCTGGGTCTTGCGACTAAGGGCTATGCCCAGGTCAAGGCTTTACCTGGTTGGGCGGTCGTCGATTTCGTCAACAAGAAGAGCGCATCAGGGAACACGTTCGGAGCGGAAGCCGCCCGATCGGTTGCCGGCAGCCTTTCCAAGACCGGCAAGTACGACGTTCAGGGGCAGGACACTGTCGCCCGAACGATCGAAGGTATGGGGCTTACTCAACCTTTGCCCGATCTTCAAAACGTTTTGCGCGTTGCTACTGAACTCAAAGTTCAGACCATTGTCACCGGTGAAGTGAACGATTATATGATCGTTCGATCTGGTGCAGGTAAGCAAGCACGTGCATCGATCCGAGTTGTTTGCTACGACTCCGCTTCAGGTCTGCCGGTGAACGGCGCTGCCGTCTCGGCATCGTCGATCGTTCGTGCAAACGATGTTTCGGATGACGTGCTCGTCAACGACGCGATCAGTCAGGCTGCTGCGCTGGCCGCGAATACGATCAGCCAGCAAACTCTGCCTATTGGTACCGTTCTTAACACCGGCACCAAAGACGCTCTGATCAACAACGGTTCGCGAAGCGGATTTACGATGGGCATGAAAGTGATCATCACGCGTGGTCGACAGCAAGTTGGCAGCGGCGAAGTGATCGAAGTTCAGCCTGATAAGTCGACAATCAAGATCACTCGTCAAGAGTTGGGTATTCAGCCCGGAGACAAAGTTCGCGCCATCTTCGACGTTCCTGGCATTGCGCCGGGATTCAAGGCGGACGGAAGTGCGACGATTGTTCGCCCGAAGGCAAACTCGACCCCGAGCGGCTTCGTAACGACCCTTCTTGTACTCGGTCTCGTCATGTTCCTTGCGAGCAAGAGCGGTGGCGACGTAATCGCGACCCCGGTTGCTGAGGCGTACAACGATCAGACGAACGGTCCTTCGGTTCGCATCTCTTGGCGGCCCAATGGATACGCGAAAGGCAATGCAGTCAAGCAGTCATGGCAGGTTTTCCGAAATGATGTTGACGCTGTCGTTCGAACGGTTGCTGGTACAAACACGGTTGCTCTGGACGATACTCTTCCGAGAGATGTTACGTTCTCAATCATGGGTACGAATAACTTCACAGTCTGCAACGGGCTTTCTCAGCAGACCTCTACGGCGGTTGTTGGTATCACCCCAGGACGGCCTTACCAGTACCAAGTGCAGTTGATCTTCGCAATCTCCTCGACGGACCTCGGTCTGACAGGTGGCGGAACGGGTACGACGGCTTCGACCGGTCTTACCACTGGTACGACGGCGTCGACAGGTCTTACGACTGGTACGACGGCCAGCACTGGAACCACGGCAAGCACCGGCGGTCTTACGACCGGTACGACAGCGAGCACGGGTACGACGGCAAGCACGGGTACGACGGCATCGACCGGTACTACGGCTAGCACGGGTACGACGGCTGCTTCCCTCTGCTACTTCGGTAGTGAGCGAGCACCGACGGGCTTCGCAACGCCGATCAATCCTCCGGGACTGGTTGCTCCGGCAAACAACGCTACGATGTCTTCTTCGCAGCAGTTCACGTTCAACTCAGTGGTCAATCCACAGTACGATCAGACGTTCGAATACGAACTTCAGATCTCGAGCACGCTGAACTTCACTCCGGCAACGACCTACAAGAAGGTCCTGTTCCAGAAGCGAGATCAAGGCACGTTGGCTTCCGACCCGGTCGATCTGACGAATGACACTTCGGTGCCATCTTCGGTGAGAAGCGCAAGCGTGGTCTACTGGCGAATTGGTGCCCGAAACGTCCTGGACTTCCCCGGACCGGTGAAGGACGCGTTTACCGGCGATCGGTACATCTTCAGTACTGCAAACCAGCTGAAGCGACCGGGTAGCCCGCCACCTCCTCCCCTCTAATAACAAAATATCCCCGCAGAGGGAACCTTCTGCGGGGACTGACCTTCTTATCGAACAAGCCTTACTATGAGCAAGATTCGTTTCAATCTTAACCTGCTTACTCTAGCATTTTTATCTGCGTCGGCGGCGACGGCTAGTGCGGACTGGGGAGACGTTTGTGCAGGACCAACGCCCTCGCGAACATCGCCTGACTACGGTTTCGAATTCATCGAAAGTCCTATCTTCGCGGCCGTAATGGGAATTAGCGGTACGTACACCTATAACAGTACAACGGCAATGCCTCCCGGCTGTTTTGGTTCGACGATTACTGGCAACATGGCAGGCCGTATTGGCTTTGGTGCAGGCTTCCAGGGTTCGATGCAGACGTCGCTTGACGACGATATGGGCTTTACATGGGGCTACAAATTTGGTGTTGTTGCTTCGTCGGCCTATGCGATCATCCGAGAAGATGACAAGCCTACGCTGTTCGGTTCAAGTGCATTCCAAACCGCCTTTACGGGTGCGTCCGACTCCTATTTCTATGGACGAACCACGAACGGAAACGTACAAATTGACTTACGCGTCGATCTCGTGGCAGATGCCGCGCGACTGAACTGGAAACTTACGAACGTCGATACGCAAAACAGCCACACGATCGCGCTCGGTTTTGGTTCGACGGTCGCTCTCTTTAGTGAAACGGCGGGATCTAGTCGAGGCACTGGTCCGTCTCTTAGCGGATTGCCGACTTATGTTACGGTGCCCGGAATTAAGCCACCACAAACAGAGCACCGATGGACTCGCTCTACCGATCCGTCCGGATATCCCGCTTCGGTTTATTTCAATTGGGATCAATCGCTTGGATATGGTCTGCGAGTCGATAACTCACAGAACGATGCAGTTATCGATCCAAATGATCCGACGCAGAGCTTGACGCAAACGGACAGCTTTGTTCTCGGTCAATCTTTCTTCTTGCTTGGATGGCCAACCTTGGCTCAGCCGACGGACTTCCCGAACTTCATCTTCCAGGAGCCAGTATCTGACGTGCTCTTCGGTGGTGACGATGGCTACATCATGTTCTGGAATGCCCAACAGGTTGCTTCGGGCGCTAGCCGAACAATCAACGCGTTTTACCGATCCACTTGGGGCGATTCGCTGTACAGCAAGCCTTACTCGGTGGCAATCGATACGCCGAAGGTCATTAACCTCTCCGGTTCAGACCCCAACTCGTTCGCACAAGATCCATTTACGATTCGAGTCTGGGTTGACAACAACCGAGGATTCTCGACCATTGACCAAGAACTTCCTTTGCAGGACGTTCAAGTTCAGTTGCTCCTTCCGAGCGGCATGAGCGCGGTCGGTGCTTCGACGAAGACAATTAACCGAATCAATGCTCGCGAGCAGGGCTTCGTGGACTTCCAAGTCCATACGGATGACTTCAGCGCAGGCAACATGCAGTACCAGGTCAAGATCACCCCGACCCCTGGTCCGCAAAAGACGGTTACCGGAAATATCCTGGTTGTCTCCCAGCCTAAGATCGTCCTTCAGACCGGTGCCAATCTGGTCGCCATGCCGTGGACATTCACTTCGCCCACTTGGGAATCCATCCTTGGTCTCGTACCGGATCAGGACTTCCAAGCATTTTCGTACGATCCAGTCCAGAAGGGATACATCGTATCGACTGGCCCAGATCGAGGCTACAGCGAGTGGATCGTTTCGCAACTGGGAACGACGAACCTGACGCTTCAGAGCAACCCCCAAACGCCAACGGATTATCAGCCGTCGACTCAGGGTGCTCCGCTCATTTCGCTCAAGCCGGGCTGGAACCTGGTCGGTAACCCATACCACGTTTCTTTCCAGCTGGGAGAAATCGTTGGTGCCAGCAACACGAACCCGACGCAGGCTTACACCTTCGCCGACCTCGTAAAGCAAGGTCTTGTCAGCGGCGCACTTGCATACTGGGATACCGCAACGCAGAACTATGGCTTCATCCAGAAGTCCACAGATCGTGTCGAACCCCAGAAGGGCTATTGGATTTATGTATTCGCTTCGCAAGACGTGGTCATCCGATATCCAGTCATCTATCAGACTAACGTTCGAAGCACTTCGGACACGGCTAAGCCCTGGCAGCAGACCGAGAAGCAATGGCGTCTCCAGCTCGCAGCTCGATCCAAGAGCTCGGCAGATACCCAGAACTACGTTGGTGTCGCCAGCAGCTCGGACAACGCAACGTCGCTTCGAGTCTACGAACCGCCGATGGCTCCGCTCAAGACAGCTCTTAGTCTCGCAGTCGAGCAACCGGTTAACGGACAGGCAACTCGCCTCGCCCAGTCGCTCAACACAGGCGGCGGACGACAAGAGTTCACTGTAAAGGTTGACTCTCGAGAAGACGGACCTGTTACTGTCACCTGGCCAAACCTCTCGACGATTCCTAAGAACGTCAAGGTAACGCTGGTCGACACCGCAACCAACCAAACTCGCGACCTCCGAAAGGTCTCCGGATACACCTACACGGCTGAAGCCAACCTGACCCGCACGTTCAAGGTTCAGATCGAACCGGGAACAGTTGCCAAGGCAGTGATCGGCGCAGTTGTCGTGACCCCGCAGACAGAGGGCAAGGGAACTGGCATGGCCGCCATTCGAATGGCTTACACGCTCAGCGCAGATTCGACCACTACGGTCCGAATCCTCAGCGCCAGCGGCAAGCAAGTGGCAACCCTCACCAGTGGCCGAGCCGATAAAGCTGGTCAGAACGAAGTGGTGTGGAATCTCCGCGACCAGGCAAACCGATCCGTAGCTCCGGGCACGTACCGAGCTGAGATCGTTGCCGAAGACGCGAATGGTGAGCGAGTCCGAAAGATCACTCCGATCATCGTCACTCGATAAACGCCAAAATCAAATCAAAAAGCCTGCTAGAAATAGCAGGCTTTTTTGTTTTTACTAATACAATATAAGGCGGGATGGCGAGGAGTTTTTCACGAGGACTAATCGCAGTCCTCGCTCTAGCAGCGGCTAGCGCAAGTTACGCGGGGCCAATCGGAATCCAACTCCAGGCCTACCCGAATGAAGCGGTTGCAGATGGTCGTAGCACCATCGCGATCACCCTCTACGTCAGGAACTCCGACGGCAGCAACGTGCCCGATGGGACTCAGGTCCTTCTTAACACATCTCTCGGTACCTTCCGCCAAAACATCGTAACAACGACCAGCGGAGTGGCTCGGGCTGTTCTCGTCGCGGGAAACATTCCTGGCATAGCGAAAGTCACAGCCAACACCATCACGGCTCAGTCGAGCCCATCCGTGCTCGAAGTCGAGTTCGTTTCGGACCGATCCAAGTTGTCCTCGGCAAACGACTTCACCGAAATTGCTTCCAGTAGTTCGCTAGAGTACACCTTCGCCAAGAAGATCGTGACCGCTTCCGCACCCAAACAGGGAGTTCGATTTCAATACCGCGACTACGTCATCGATGCCGACGACCTCCAATACATCTATGATCTGCAAGTCGTTCGAGCCAAGAACGCAAAGATCAAGCTGGGGAAAAGCACCTATGTGTTTTCCGACCTGTATCTCGAGCTTCGCTCGATGAAGGGCTACGGAATCACCGAAGTCAGCTACTTACCCATCGCCCGGGTCCGATACATTGGCGGAATCTTCTGGTTTGACGAGTACAACGAAATAGATGATAAGTTCGAACCAGTGCACGCACGAAAGCGGCTGGCGAACATGGAAGTCAGTAAAGCGGGGATCGCTTTTCCTGCCAATCCGCCGTCGCCCAAGATTTTCGATTATGTGCCCATTCGTGTTGGAGGAGTTGCTGCCACCCAGGATGAGGTCAAGAATGAGAAGACCGACGACTTTACTCTGGCCCGAATAACTGCCAAGCGTGTTACGTTCGTCAGTCGGCGGGAAATCCAGTTCCAACGGGCCACGATCTACCAGGGCGAAGCCAAAGTGCTCAGTCTGCCCCTCTTCCGCCTCGACACCCTGTCGATGCAGAGCCAATTCCCGACGGAGCAGTTTGTCTCGGTGAACAACAACCAGTTCGGATTCAACTATCCGTTCTACATGTCACTGGGCCATGAAGGTTCGAGCGATATTCGATTCAGCACCGGGCAAAACTACGGACGTGGATTTACCGCCAACCGGGGCGTATTCTTCGATTACGAACAGGACTGGAATAAGTCCAACGGTAACGGTAACTTCCGTTACTCAGGAATCGGCCGGGACGACTTCGACCTGGGTCTCCGTCAATTCTTGAAGTTTAACGACAGCACGACCGGGTCCTTTGCATTCGACTCGCCCAGGGCCAAGAGCCTCATCTCGACGGGGACGCTCAGCCACTACGATTCCGGTGTCTCGACCTCGCTCACAGGTACAACCACACGTGCCTTCGATAACACTCCCGGAATCAATCGCCAAGACTATTTCTTGGTGATGGAGAAGGATCCCATCAAGCTGGGCAAGCTGCCTTGGAGCATGTTCTACGGAGTTAACGCAACCTACTCCCAGGCCGCTGCTACTGGAGTCAGTCGGGCCGCAGGCGCTCGACTTCGATTCCTTTCGCAGCCCATCCACACCGATCGTAACGGCGGCACCATCACATCGGGCATGACATTTGGCCAATATTCAGGCACGAACGTCATCACGCCATTCACCAGTTCCGCCACCGTTAGCTATTACAAAGCGTTTGGCCAGCGATTCAACTCCACCGTTACCTATGACTATACGCGCGATGGCGTAACCGAGAAAGCCCTCGGATTGCATCGATTCACGTCCCAGCTAAACTACTTCGACCATCGGTTTGCCAGCAGCATTTTCGCAACAAAGGGTGTCGGTGTGGATAGTTTGAGCTTTTTCGCCGACACATCCTACCGATTCTCCGATCTGTGGCGGGTAGGGTATCAGTACACCCTCAATCGCTACAGTGGAACGAACTACCTTGATTACAACGTTGTCTTGGCCTATCGCCTTTCTGCAGAGAAGCCTGAATTTGGCCTCATGTATTCTCAGCAAACCAAGCGCGTTGGCATTGTGCTTTTGGGTATTTCTCGCTTCTAGCGCTTACGCAGACGAAGGCTTTGGCCGCTTCGGATATTCCAAAACTCCAACCGTTCCTGGCTTCGAGGTTTCGCAAACTGGATTCCGCACAAAGTATTCCGGCAGCGATCTGCTCAGCTTTGCGTCTCCGCTGAAAAATTGGAACCCGGTTGCAACCAGCATGTGGCGGCAGGTCATCGTCACCGAGGGTGGCGTCGGCAAGCCCTCCAAAATCAGATTCGATACATGGGACATCGGATTTTCGATGTACTTCCCCGCAGGCATCGATCTTAAGTTAAAGACAACGGCGAGCCCATTCTTGTCTTGGAAGGAAGGAAGCGTGAAGGACGGTATTCCAACGCCAAAGTCAGACTGGATTTGTCTTTCGTTTCAAGACCAACAGCCGCCCATCGTCATGGGTTTTCCCGAGGACACCACCAACCTGCAAATTACGGGGGACCTCGGCAACTGGTCCATTCGTTCTCCCAAGGAGTTCAAAGGATGGGTCCGGTTCGCTCTGCCCATGGGAACCGAACCGTATCGCTCCACCACGGCCCAAGGTCTTGGCAAACTATCGGTTCGATGCAATAAAGAAGAAACCCTCTGGTACGCGCCGATCGAGGACGTTCCCGACCCCACACTAGAGGATGATGCAGACGGAGTTGTTGCCACCTGGACATTGCCACGAAAGCGCACGGTCGTGCCCAACTCCTTTTATCTCAGCCCGCTGGGAGGCTATCCTTGCCGAATCCAGACCGAAACAGCGGCATACGGCTCCAGTACCGAAGAGGGCCCGATTATCCTCACCAGGGGCCCGTCGCTTGTCGTACGTTTTCCTATCCGACGGATTCCCTCCGGGCGAGGCCTCAGCATTGGCGAGCCAATACCTCAAACCTACGCGAGTGCCAGCTGGAAGAATCCACTTGGACTCGTAAACCTCGCCTTGGCGAATACGCTCTCCGGTCGCAATCGAGAAACCAGCCAGCGCGCACGAGACTTGCTTGGGAGTTATTACGAAAACTCTGTGCCGGAAACCGAGCCGAACACCAAACAAAATGTGTTCTATAAGGCAGACGGAACCGGCATGCTTCAGGCGGCCGTCCACAGCCTGCTTGGTCAATCGGTGAAGACAGGCGAGGTGGTGACAATGGGAGAAGATCCTCAATTCGTCAGCCTATTCTGGCGACTAGATCCGTACACAGGATCGCTTGGTATCAATCGGGATGATGCCAACCGCGTTGCTGCTATTGCCGCCATTGCGGGCAGCTTCAGTTCAGACTCCAAGATGCGCTACCGATCGGCAATGTTTCAAGCCAGCATCAGCGGATCGCGCGGACTGAATACGTGGCGCAAGCGGGTCGGATTACTCAAGGACCAACCGCGCCAGGTGGAGCCACTCTTGGGCATTCGAAAGGGCATATTCTCGCTCAATGTCGAAAGTCCTCAGTCGCCGGTCGTTTCCAATTGGATGTCCGAAATCCGTTGCTACGGGGACGCGCCGATGTGGCTCCAGAAACTGGACGATGGCTATGAGTTCTGCTGGTCCGCTTTGGACAAGATCGTCGGGACTATCTCGCTGGAAAGCGCTTACAACGTCCACGTTACCAATCGGCGCAACCTTAGCAGCCTCTATTTCTCTCAGCGAATTGGCTACAGTGAACTGCGATATGAACCCGAGAAAGCGGGCCAGTGCTCGGCCAATTTGGTCGTGCCAACTTGGGCCGATGTCCCTCCCCTTACGGCGTTGCCACCGGAGTACTCGGAGACAATTCTGTAGGTAGGTCCGAATTGAAGTGAAGGCCGATATTCGTTTTTCGAGCCAACGCTTGCTCGGCCACGTATCTCGCTGCGATCAAAAGATTCCTTGTCTCGAATGGGTGCGGTGAAAATGGTGCGTCCAGGCAATTGTCAAACTCTTCGAGGAGTCGGCCAACGACTTCCACGGTGTGCTGAAGCCCGCTCGTCGTTCGGACTATTCCCGCTCCTGAGGTCATCTGGTGTTGCAGCGTCGTTCGAATGCGAATTGAATCCGCCTCTGAGATGCATTTGACCGGCCGAACTGCGAGGTCCTCCCGGGGTGAGCCGACACTCTGGATCGCGAGCTCCGAGGCAGACTTTGCGAAGACCATGGCCTCGAGAAGAGAATTGCTCGCCAATCGATTCGCACCATGGACGCCAGTCCGAGAGACTTCTCCGGCCGCGAACAAGCCGGGAATCGAGGTCTGGCCGTGGATGTCGGTACAGACCCCTCCGCACGAATAATGCTGGGCTGGGACGACCGGTATCCAGTCTCGATCCATCTCGATACCAATCGTAACGAGCTTCTCGAAGATGGTAGGAAATTCGCTCTTCAAATCATCAGTCGGCAGATGCGTTGTGTCGAGATATACGCACCACGTGTTTCGCTTCTTCATCTCGGCATCGATCGCCCGAGCCACAACGTCGCGCGGGGCGAGTTCCAGCCGCGAGTCGTAATCATACATGAACCTTCGGCCGTGGTGATTGCGCAGGGTCCCTCCGTGACCGCGTACGGCTTCGGTGATGAGGAAGGAGCGCATCTGAGGGTGGTAAAGCGTCGTCGGGTGGAATTGCATGAACTCCATATCCGCGATGTTTGCTCCGGCATCGTGGGCCAAGCCGATGCCATCGCCAGTTGCAACTCGGGGATTTGTGGTGTGCATGTACATGCGCCCGCATCCACCGGTGGCGAGCATTACCGCCCGAGCCGAGAACGCCTTGGTGCCGATTCCGTTTACATTCGCCTGACACCCAACGCACTTTCCATCCTCGATGATCAATGCGGTGACAAAGGACTTTTCGTAAACCTGAATATTCTTATTCCTTCTGACGGCCTCCACCATGGTGCGCTCGACTTCCCAACCAGTCTTATCCGCATGCTTCACGATTCGGTGCGTGCTGTGTCCTCCCTCCCGTCCAAGCGTGAGTTCGCCATCTTCCTTGTCAAAGTTTGCCCCAAGTCCCTGCAACCATTGGATGGCGCCCGGCGCATTCTGGACCAAGTAGCGAACAGCGGCGGGATCATTCACAAAACCGCCTGCAATCATCGTGTCTTGCTCGTGCAAGGACCACGTGTCGGATTCGCCGACTGCGGCAGCAATTCCGCCCTGAGCCCATTGAGTGTTGGAATCACTGATCTCTGCCTTCGTCAGCACGCATACCCGGCCATGGTCGGCCACGGAGAGGGCAAAGCTAAGTCCGGCTAAGCCGCTGCCTATGACGAGGAAATCGAATTGTTCCGCCTTCAATCTACTTGTTCCTACGATCCCATCTTGATCGCTTTCACCGCTAAATCGGTGTCAATAGCTGGGAGATCGAAACGAATCTTTCCGTCCAGGCCAACGTCGACGGGGAAGTTTGTGATCTCCGTCCCCTTCCAGGTGTCCCATAGAACCACCCTCCACTTTCCACTCGCCAAGCCGTTGAGGGTGAAGATCGTGGGGGGAGCAATGGAAGTCTTTTCCTTCTGAACGCAAACTTTTGTCCAGGTCCGATCTTCAACTCTTACCCAAGCAATTGCGACTTCGTTTCCAACCGATGCCCAACTCACGAGCGGCGGATCGGGATTTGGGTTGAGTTCGCGGAACCGATAGTTTGCCGTGAGCCAATCTTGCCCACCGTTCGAAACTACGACTGAATGCTTGCCCGCCGGAATCTTGATCGAGTACGAGCCGTCGTACTGATGCAGGGTATCGCCCTTCGCGCTGCCGTCTGGATCGTTAAAGTCCCGACTCAGATAAGTCGAGCCATCGAGTTCAACCTTAAGCTTCGCACCCCCATAGCCGGAAACGCTTGATACGACCACATCGAAGGTCGTCTCTCGGTCGAGATCGCAAGCAAACGTAATCGGGTTGTGGCAATCGGCGTGATTTCCAACTCCGTGTAAAACCGCCGAGACAGGCACTTGGCCAGTGATACCTTCAGGCGTTACTCGAACGGTTCGAGGTTGGTTGTACGCGCTAGGCTCCCAATTCATCGGGCCGCCCTGCAGGGTCACATCCTTTCTCGGCAACGGGTTCGGGCGTGTTCGCCAATCCAGCTTCGGCTGCGTCTGACGAAATGCTTCCTGATCCCAGTTTATTCCTTGAATGAACTTGGCCGCCGACCCGAACAAAGGGTAGAGGTTTTTAGGTTCGATCAAGTTGTCCCAGTACCATGGCATCGCGGCGCCGCTGCTGCCCATGCAAATGGAAATCCATAGCGGATCGTGGATCTGAATTCCCGTCGGGTCATCTTCCGCCCGTGGTCCTGCTGCGTCCGCCCCAATCTCGGCGACGTAGTGCGGTTTGCCCCAATTACCTTTGCGTGACTGCTGAATGGCAATCTGGCTGATTACGTCTGGTGAGTTGTAATTGTGGGTCTGGATGTAATCCATTTCGGAAAGGAGGTCGATCTCCTTGATTCCCATCGAGTTCCCAAAGCTCGTCGTCACCAAGTGATGGTAAGGGTCGATCTTTTTCAGTTCGCGACCCATTCGCTGGTGCCACTCCTTCGCCAAATCGTTAGGGAGGTCCCGGCTTATGTCGACCTCGTTCCAAAATTCCCACGAGAAAACCGTGGGATCCCCGCTATATCTCGCCACGAGGTAACGCAGCTTCTGAATATAGAATCGGTCCATCACCGGGCTCTGCCAAAACTCCGTCGGAGAATGCAGTACGCCGCCGTTGGCAATGTTGAACACGCCTTCTTCCCAGCTGGGATAAGCGTCCTTGTCGCGAAGCATGTTGTACGAATCCAGGCACAGCTTCACCTTCATGTCGTACTTGCGGGCAAGGGCGAGCACATGATCGAGTCGCCAAAGGTTCTCGAGTGAGTATTGACCGAGGCCCTTACCATCCTTCGTTAAGCCTGGCTGCTCGACACCGAAGGTAGTCCAATGCGGGCTCAACCACAGCCGGAAGTAGTTGCACCCTTGCTCGGCATACTTCGGAATCCACTGGTCGAAATTGAACGTCCCTGCGTCTCCGCCCCAGCAGACGTTGGCACCGAGAGGATAGAAGCTCTTGCCACCCGAAGTTTGGAAGTATCGATGGTCAACTGGCGATATCGACGCAAAACCCGTTTTGGTGGCGGGCAGAACTTTGATCGATGCGCTCTCTGAGAATGTCGTGCCAGTTCGGTCCTTCACCAGCGCGCTGAGTTTGTTCACTCCGACTTTATTAAAAGCGATGCGGGCTCGCCACCGTCCCTTGCCTCGCTTCTGCACCGACTCATGACCGTCTTTGATCGAGCGGTCGCAGTCCATGTCGTAGTACGCCATAACCACGAAGGATTTGCCATCCGGTTCATTCACCGTAACCTTTACCGAGACATCGTCTTGGTCAAAAGGATTGTCGTAGGTGGCGTGGACATCGAGGTCGAAGACGATGGGTTCGTATTGATGGGTCTCGTCCGACCGATTGACGATCGACTTGGCGGAAAGTGTTTCGTGACTTTGATATGGAGTGATTACTGGGCTCGAAAGCCAGCCCAACAACCCAATCAATCCCGCAACAACCATCGAAACATCCCTATTATAGAGCTTTCTCGGATACGGTCGGGAGTGAAACCGTCTCGGGTAAAACCAGATCGTGCTCACTGCCGCTGTTGCCGCCGTCGCTTTCCTTGCCTCCGCTCCTTCGGACGAGCGCATTCAGCCGGTCTCTTGGCGAGATGTGAAGGTAGAGAGTACATTTTGGTCGCCACGCCAGAAGGCGCTTTTCACCTCGACGCTGAAGGAGCAGTTTGACCAACTCGATGCCAAGAAGTACCGACAGAACTTCGAGAGAGCGGCTAGGCGTGAGCACGGTGGGTACGTTGGCTACGTCTTCAACGACTCCGATGTTTATAAGGTTATCGAGGCCGCCAGCTACGCGCTTGGAATTAAGCGAGAGCCCTGGCTGGAAAAAAAGGTTGACGATTGGATCGAGCTCATCGGCAGGGCTCAAGAACCCGACGGCTACCTCGATTGTCACTTCCAATTGGACGAGCCGCAAAACAAGTGGAAGAACCTGCGGGACCAGCATGAGCTTTATTGCGCTGGGCACCTTTTCGAAGCGGCCTCTGCCCACTACCTTGCAACCGGGAAGACGTCCTTCCTAAACATCGCGAAGAAGCTGGCGGATCACATCGATGGTCACTTTGGTCCGGGCAAGCACATGGGCTACCCGGGACATCCTGAAGCGGAGTTGGCGCTGTTCAAGCTTTGGCGCGTCACTGGTGAGCAGCGGTATTACAAGCTCGCGGAGTTTTTCCTGAACAGTCGGGGCAGCAAGTGGTTCGCGACCGAGCACAACACTCCGCTTGACCGGTACAACGGCGACTACTGGAGCGACAACTTGCCGATCCGCGATCACGAATCCATCGTAGGGCATGCGGTGCGGGCCGCATACCTCTTTAGTGGCGCGACCGACTTGGCGATCGAGACCCATGATCAGCCCTTAACCGATATGCTTGATCGGGTTTGGAGATCGAACACCGAGCGTCGCATGTTCGTCACCGGCGGCTTGGGACCGAGCGGTAGCAACGAAGGATTCACCGTCGACTACGACCTTCCCACTTTCTCCGCGTACCAAGAAACTTGTGCCAGCGTCGCCAACGCACTTTGGAATTACCGTCTTGCCCTCTTGCATCGCGATGGAAAATACGCGGATGTTATGGAGACGGCGATTTACAACGGCGCTTTGGCGGGGATCAACTTCGACGGAAACAAATACTATTACACGAACCCATTGGCCAGCCATGGCAACCACCATCGCGAGGATTGGTTTGCGTGTGCATGTTGTCCACCCAACATCGCCCGGCTTATTGGGCAACTGGGCGGCCTTAGCTACGCCACGACGAATCGAGAAGCGTACGTCATGCTGTATGTCGGCGGGGCAGCTAATCTCAAAGTAGGGCAGACGCCTGTACGTTTGGATGTCCAGACTAACTACCCGTACTCCGGCGATGTCCATCTCGCCGTAAACCCTGCATCATCTCAAAGATTTGCGCTCAAGCTGCGGATGCCAGGCTGGGCAACGAGCGGTCGGATCACGGTCGATGGTAAAGCAACGCCCATGGTCATCGACCATGGTTTCGCCGTGATCGACCGCCAATGGACGAAGGGTGACTCGGTGGACCTCAAGCTAGACATGCCTGTGCGCCGCGTGGTTTCACATCCGTCGGTGAAAGAGACGTTTGGCAAGTACGCATTCGCTCGCGGACCGCTCATCTATTGTTTGGAGGGTGTGGATAACGGCTTCAACTTTGACCAAGTTGGTATTCCGTTCGATGCTCCGGTCGCGCCGAAGAACGTGAAGGGACTCTTCGGCGACACCACAGTCTTGGAAGGAACGGGATTCCTGGCCAAGCCTCAAAACTGGAGTGAAAAGCTGTTCTCCGACGTCTCGGCCACGACACCGGTGAAGTTCCGTGCCATACCCTATTGCTTCTGGGATAACCGTGCGGCAAGCGAAATGCGGGTTTGGGTTTCGCCGAACCCTACGCCATCACCGCTGCGCGGTTTCGAGAAGGACGCGAAAGTGACAGTTTCGTATAAGAATAGCAATTCAGACTTACCTGGTATAAATGATGGTTTTGTACCGGAGGGAAGCAATCCAAACTCCCCGCAGCAGTTGCACTTCTGGCCCCACAAGGGCGGAACGGAATGGGTGCAATACACGTTCGATCAGGCGATCAGCGCGAACTCGTCACGAGTCTACTGGTTTGACGACACCGGCCGCGGCGAATGCCGAATACCTAAGTCATGGAAGCTAGAAGCGAGGGTAGACGGCCAGTGGAAATCTGTCGAGTTAACCGGACGCGACTCGTTCGGATTGTCGCTTGATCGATGGAACGACATCCACTTTAAGCCTGTGAAGAGCCGAGAATTCCGACTTATCGTGGACCAACAAAACGGGTGGGCGTCGGGAATTCATGAGTGGCAAATTTTCGGTCCATAGGTTTGCAAAATAAGGCAAAAAATACTAGAATCCAAGCATGCTCATTAGCGCTGCGATTTCTCTTGCATTGGTTGGAGGCGGATCCTCACAGGTCACCGTCACCCGGTTAGCTGAGAACTGGGTTGGCCACGGCGGAAATTCCGCGCATACCGGTATCTCGAATACACCATCGCGCCAGCTCGATCAGATTGTTTGGCAAACGCCCATCGATTTGAATCCTCGATACAGTGGAAACGATCTGTTGACACACTACGGCGAGACTTGCATCACCAGCAGCAATGTTGTCATTTCGTCGGTCAAGCAGAATCTCAACGATGGATTCAATATTCGAGCGTTTAGTGGCGCAAATGGCACACCAATTTGGACGGAAGTGACGGACTATTCGGTGCCTTCGCAGGGCTGGATTCCGAGCTGCGGCCCGACTCTTGTTTACACTCGCGGTACCCAGAAAGATCCTTGGGTCGCTTATCCGATGGGTGGAGGGCGAGTTGCCTTCAGGCCAACACTTTTTGCGAATTCGACACCAATAGTGCACGCCTTCTATGGCGACGCAAATTACAACATCATGCCTTCGACGTACCAGTCGAACGTCAAGATTTGCACTCCGCTTACCTCCGGTCCAGACGGTTCCATCTACTTTGGGTTTGTCGTCTACGGGGCAACTTCGGCCAACCTGACGAGCGGACTTGGGAAAATCGATGTAAACGGCAACGGATCCTGGGTCTCTGCAACAACTCTGGCAAATGACGCTGGCTTAACTGAGATCAAGCAAAACTGTGCCCCTGCGATCGACGTGAAAGGGACGTCGCTCTACATCACTTGCTACGCGGGTAGCTTTGGTCGCGGAACGTTGGTCCGTGTGAACCCAGCAACCTTGCAACCAATGAGCCGCGTGAAACTGCTCGATCCCCGTAACGGAAACGATGCCGCGGTGGATGCTCAAGGTACCGCTTCACCGATCATCGGTCCTGATGGGGACGTGTACCAAGGCGTTCTTGAAAATCCGTTCCCATCCAACCATGATCGTGGATTCCTGCTTCACTACTCGGCGGATCTTTCGCTCACCAAAATTCCGGGTTCGTTCGGATGGGATGACACTCCTACCGTCGTTCCTCGCATCATGGTTCCCAGCTATACCGGTACCAGCAGTTATTTGCTGATGTGCAAGTACAACAACTATGCCGGCGTTGGCGGTGACGGAAATAACAAGATCGCCGTCATCGATCCGAGCAGTTCGGCCATGGATCCCATCGCGGGAATTCCCACTGGGAAGGTCATCCTTTCCATCTCAGGTCCTACGCTCGATGACGAATTCCAGTCGTCGCACCCGGGTGCGGTTCGGGAATGGTGCGTCAATTCAGCGGCGGTGGATGTTCCAAAGAGTTGTATCATTGTCAGCTCGGAGGATGGAGTCCTCTACCGATGGAACCTGCGGACGAACACTTTGTCCGAGCAAATTCGGCTGACGACCGGAATCGGTGAGGCATACACTCCGACCGCAATCGGACCTGATGGCCGAATTTACGCCATCGCCAACGCAACCCTCTACGCCGTCGGCGTCGCTCGATAGTGATCCTTCTCAATTGCTTACTGGCCGCATCTCCCATGATGCGGCCAGTTCTGTCTCTCGACGGCCTTCAGGCTTGGAGAGCAAAAGATGCGAAAGGCCAAAGCTGTGCCTCTTGCCACTCACCCGACGGAATCGAACTGACGGCGTTTACCGAATCCGATCTGCGCCGAAGAATTCTGCGGCATCATTCTGGCGATCTGGCCGAGCAAGTGGTCAGAATTGTCACCCAGAACTCGAACCGACTCAAGTTTATTGGCCACGACTATCGACCCTTCCAACCAGGTGGCTCCGTCCTTCCGGGCAAGACTCCGCAGGAACGTGATGGTGCCTTCTTGGCAAATCTCGCCAAGCAGCATCCATTCCTTTTCAAGCCAATCTCATCCCTCGCCCAAGCATTGGAATATCAAAAGGAGATTCTAGCAATTGACCTCCGAAGTGTGCCCATTGGTATCGAGGTCAACCGTCTCAGCGAAGACTCGGCTCTTGGTGCGAATCATGCCACAATCGCAAATTGGTTTCCGGACGTGCCCACTTTTGATTCGGACCAACTTGCGGCCGTCTCCGATGCATACCTTCAGAACCCGACGGAGGAGAACCTTCGTAAGATCGACGAAAAAGCGGTGCTGCTTTCGAGCTTGCATGATCAGTTCTCAATGCTATCCCTCGCCAAGTATCGCTGCCTTAATCTGTTGCAGCATGAGATGAGAACCGGCAAGCAAACCAGCTTCCTTCCGCCGGACAACCCGTTTTGGCAAATCGCAGAAGTTGGACGCGTCTATGCCGACTCAGACGAGATCACGCTTCACGTACCGGAAACCATCGTTCTGGACAAGTCGATGAAGACAACTTTCAAATCGCAGATGCGCCAATTGCGCCTTCCTTGGTTCTGGCTAGGTTGGATTCGGGACCCGAGTCTCACCAAGAGCGGACTGTCGCGTGAGACTCTTCGGGGCGATTACTTCTGTACGTATCTTGAGCAGGATGGACCTTATATGGGCCACGAAGCATTCATGCTTACGAGAAAGCTGGCGGAGCAAAATAGGAATCCAGTTCAACCGAATTTTCCGTGGGAGATTCAGTACACATTCTTCCTCGCCAACGATCCCCTTATCAAGCGAGAGCCCAAGGATCCGACGGCGAAAGAGCTGTTCCGACGGTTAACCCATAGCTCCTTCGTGATGTCGCTGTATCTTCTCGAACAAGATTTGCGTGCCAGGAAGAAGGCATACCATCCAATTCCGCAAGGTAGCCAAATCAAATTTCTTAATCAGTACCTCAACGACATTCATCAGCCTGAGGCGGCGCTGGTCGGCCGCGTAAGCGAGCTCCTCGCTACTCTGCCCACGAAATGAAGCCAGCGCAAATCATTCGGGCCTACGCTCCGGTTCGCGTGTGTGATCTCGGTGGCTGGACGGACACATGGTTTGCTCGAAATGGCGCAGTCACCAACATCGCGGTGGACCCTGGGACGGAGTGCATTATTCGCGTCATGCCTCCAGAAACGGAGACCACCATCTCGATCTATGCCGAGAACTTTCGCGAGAAATTCCCTCTCGGCAAGGGGGACCGATTTGGATTGATCGAGGCTGCAGTTGGCGCAGTACCAATTCCAAAGGGTTCGAACCTCGACATTTCTGTGTTCAGCGAGGTGCCCCCAGGGGCGAGCATGGGAACTTCGGCATCCGTACTCGTGGCTCTGATCGCGGCCCTCGACTTGCTTACGCCAGGACGGCTCAGTTCTCACGAGATCGCTCGGATAGCCCACCAAGTTGAGGTTCAAACTCTCAAGCGACAATCTGGAGTGCAAGATCAGATCGCATCGAGTTTTGGCGGTGTCAGCTTTATCGAGATCATGGACTATCCAATCACGAACGTTTCGGGCATTAAGCTATCGGATAAGTTTCTCTGGGAGTTGGAATCTCGCCTCATTACAATCTTCCTCGGAAAAGGACACGACTCGAACTTGACACATCAACAAGTGGTTGAGGCATGCGAGCATGGTGACCGGGTCGCGGTTCTTGACCAGCTGAGAATGATCGCGATAGAAGGTAAGGATGCGCTCTATGCCGAGAACCTGGTGGCATTTGCCAGGGCGATGAATCGTAATCTTGAAGCCCAGCGAGATCTTCACCCCAACCTTATTGCACCTGGAGTCGAAGAAATTATTGCCCTCACCCAAGACTTTGGTGCCCTTGGCGTGAAGATCAATGGTGCGGGTGGCGATGGGGGAACGGTAACCATCCTTGCCCAGAACGATCCCGTCCTCCAACGAGAAATGGTTCAAGAAATCCTCGCAACATTACCAGATTCTCGCGTGTTGCCAATGCGACTTAACCAGACGGGCATGCGTCGATGGATTGTCGATTCATTAAATTAGGGCCAAGGTCTTGAAGACGTCGGTGAAAAGGTCTATACTCCCGATAAATAGGCACCAGGATTTGGAGCCTCATTTGTCGTTTTCTTATTGGAGCTTTATATGGCTGAACCATTTCTTGGTGAAATAAAACTCGTGCCCTACAACTTTGCACCACTCGGGTGGGCATTTTGCCAGGGGCAGTTACTTCCAATCTCCCAAAACGATGCGTTATTCGCATTGCTAGGGACTATCTACGGGGGCGACGGACAGAGCAACTTTCAACTACCCGATCTCCGTGGACGCGTTCCGATTCATCAATCGCAATCCATGCCGATTGGCCTGGTAACGGGCACGGAGACGGTGACCCTGACCACATCGCAAATTCCGCAGCATACGCACTTGATGCATGCCTCGGCTAACGATGGGACGCTCAACGATCCGACCGGACACTTCATAGCCAAGGTATCGAAGACACTAGGAAATACCTACATCGAACAGCCAAACAGTACCATGAACCCGGCTTCCGTCGGTTTAGCTGGAGGAAACCAGCCGCACGAAAATCGGCAGCCTTATCTTTGTCTCAATTACATCGTGGCTCTGGAGGGGATTTTCCCGAGTCAAGGCTAAGAGGAGAAATTTTATGGATCCCTTTATTGGAGAAATCAGACCCGCCGGATTTAACTTTGCTCCGAATGGATGGGCCCTTTGCCAAGGGCAAATCATGAGCATTGCTCAAAATACCGCGCTCTTTTCGCTGCTCGGCACAAACTACGGCGGAGATGGAAGAGTAACTTTCGGATTGCCAAACCTCATGGGCAATGTAGCGCTCAGTTCTGGTCAGGGCCCAGGGCTCTCAAACTATATCTTGGGAGAAATGTCCGGCGACGAGACCGTGCTCCTGAACACGAACATGCTTGCATCGCACAGCCACCTAATGGCTTGTTCGACTGCAAACGGGACTCAAGCTTCACCCGTAGGGCATTTCCCTGCTTCGCTGTTCTCTGCCTCCCTGTCTAAGGGTGTCTATTCCCCGACCGCCAACGGAAACATGGAACCTAGTACAGTTGTTCCGGATGGCGGTGGTCAACCGCATAACAACATGCAGCCCTATTTGTCCATCAACTACATCATTGCCTTGCAAGGAATCTTCCCTTCGAGGAGCTAACGAATATCATGTCAGAACCATTTCTCGGAGAAATCAGGATTTTTGGCTTCCAGTTCGCCCCCAAAGGGTGGGCTTTCTGCCAAGGTCAGCTCCTTCCTATCAATCAAAACACGGCCCTCTTTTCCCTCCTCGGTACTACCTATGGTGGAAACGGGCAAACGAACTTCGCATTGCCGAACGCCACCAGTCGATGCTTCATTGGATTCAACAGTCAGCATCCCTTAGGTGAAATGGGAGGAGAATCGACCCACTCCTTGAGCGACCAGGAAATTCCCAACCACATTCACTCAATCGCGGTTTCGAACACAAAGGCCACCCAGAAGTCACCTGCCAATAACTTCTTTGGCCTCGTCAGTACGGACAAGCCTTACGATTCGCAAGGGGTCTCGACTGCAGGTCTGGTGCTTCTGCCAAACAATGGTGGTCAGGCCCATAACAATATGATGCCAACGCTGTCGATGAATTTCTGCATCGCAATGCAGGGCATTTTCCCATCTCGAAATTAGCCATGCTGGTCCTTTCGAACTTTGAACCCCTCTCCGGAGGGGTTTTTGACGTGATGATTCCAAACACCGAGCAAGTGTATTGCTCGCTGACGTTGACAGAGATAACAAGATCAGGCCGGCCCCATCCTGGCCGAGAGGAACCCTTCTCTTTGATATTTACAGGACCATCCGAAATCCCGCTCGGCCAAGATACGTTCCTACTTCGCAACGAGACTTTAGGGGAAAATCTCATCTTCTTGGTGCCAGTTGGCGAATCGAACGGGACGCGAACTTATCAGTCGGTTTTTAACTGAGATGCCAGAATTCGCCACAGCGACTCGGTCGGCCACGCCCGAAGACCAGGAATTTCTGAAGCAGCTCTTCGTTATAAACCGAACCCCGGAGTTCGAAGCCGCGGGAGTCTCCGGTCCGGCCCTGGCGAACCTACTCGATCAACAGTTTCAGGCGATGCTTACCCATTACCGCCGTGAGTTCCCTGACGCGGACTATCAAATCATCGAAGCCTATGGAAAGGCAATCGGGTACTACGCCACCGTCGATATGGGGTCGCACCACATCCTCGACATCGCTCTCGTTCCCGAGGTCCGCGGGCAGGGAATTGGCACCTATTACATGCGGCAGATCATGGAGCAGGGCCGGGCTACCAACCGGGATGTTACGCTCTCCGTCGAAGTGTTCAATCCTGCCCTGAGGCTTTACGAGCGCCTTGGATTCGTCGCCTACGACGTCCGTGATGTGTACCAACGCATGCGCTGGACCGCGCATTAAGAGAGTAGAGGTCTTTGCCGAGGGGTAAAGTCCTAGCATGGTCCTTGGTGGGAAATCTCTGGCTCTGGCGTTCGTTTGCATGGCGTCTTCGTACGCGTTTTGCGATCACATTCCTACACCGAAAGAGTTCCTTGGCCACGATGTTTGCGAAGATTACTACCTCGCGAATTACGGCGAGCTAACGGACTACTGGCGGCTCCTCGCTCAACACTCGAATCGACTCACGGTCGAGAGCATAGGCAAAACCGAAGAGGGGCGCGACCAACTGATGTGCGTCATCACCGATCCCTCCAATCGTTCAAATCTAGACTCGATTCGCAAAGGAAACGAACGGCTCGCTCGGGCTCGCAACTTTAAGAACGACGACGAGGCGCGCGAGTTCGTCAAGCGACAAAAGGCGGTCGTCTGGATCGATGGCGGACTCCATGCCAACGAAACGCTTGAGACCCAACACCTCATCGAAATGGCCTACCGCTTAGCCACAGCGGACGACGCCGAAACGAAGCGCATCTTGCGAGACTGCGTGATCCTCCTCGTTCACGCAAATCCTGATGGCCAGGACTTGGTTTCGAACTGGTTCATGCGTAAGAAAGACCCGAAGGCGCGGAGCCTTTCGGGCATTCCTAGGCTGTATGAGAAGTACGCCGGACACGACAACAACCGGGATTTCTACGCCAACAACATCGCGGAAACCAAGAACATCAACCGCCAACTCTACTCGGTTTGGTATCCGCAGATCGTCTACAACCACCACCAAGCAGCCCCGGCCGGAACCATCATGTTCTCGCCACCTTTCCGGAATCCTTTCAACTACAACATGGATCCGATGGTGGAGATTGCAACCGACTTGGTCGGTACCCATCTGCACCAACGATTAATCGCCGAAGGCAAACCGGGCACGGCGATGCGGAGCACGACGCTGTACTCGACCTGGTGGAACGGCGGCCTACGAACCACGACTTACTTCCATAACATGGTTGGCATCCTTACGGAGACGTGGGGCAGTCCCATTCCCACGCCACTTCCCTTCGTCCAGAAGTTTCAGATTCCGTCGACCGATGTTCCGCTTCCGGTCGAGGGCGGCAAGCTGTGGCACTTCCGCGATTCGATGGAGTACGAGATTTCGGCGAATTACGCGATCCTCGATTACGCCTCCCGATACCGCGAGCGAGTGCTTTTCGATTTCTACAAGGCGGGGCGAAATTCCATTGATCGGGGTTCGAAAGATTCTTGGTCCCGCTATCCGGCCCGGATCGCCAAGTACGGACAAGATGCTCTGACCAAGCCGGAGTTTCGAGACGCACGCTACTATGTGCTACCGGCTGACCAGGCCGATTTCGCCACCGCGACGCGCTTCGTCGAGAAAATGCTTCAGTGTGGAATCGAGGTCGAACGACTGACCAAGGGCACCGGCAAGTGGCCGAAAGGTTCATTCCTATTCCGTTGCGATCAGGCCTTCCGCCCCCACATTCTCGATATGTTCGAGCCGCAGGATCACCCGAACGACCTTGCCTATCCTGGCGGCCCCCCGATCCCGCCGTACGACAACGCTGGCTATACGTTGGCGATGCAGATGGGCGTGAAATTTGACCGGGTTACCGACGCACAGAAGTTTGATTCAGAGCCAGTAAATCTCAATCATTTGGGGGACGGTCCAGCTTTGAAGAGCTCGATGGCTTGGGTATCCACGGACCAAAACGACGCATTTACCTTCGCGAACCGTGCCGTTCGAGCCGGCCTCAATGTTGGAGAGTCTCCACTCGGTTTCGTCGTGGAAGGACCGGCTTCAAGGATGACGGCGCTTTGCAAGGACCTCGTGAATCTGAAAGTGTCTGAGATCGCGATTGGGGGCAAGTTCAGAGCTGTGCACAAACCCCGCGTCGCCCTCTGGGACCAGTACGGTGGCTCCATCGAATCCGGCTGGGTACGTTACATGCTGGAGCGCACTGGTTTCGACTTCACCGTCGTCTATCCCCCCGATCTCGATCTTGGCGACCTCCATTCCAAGTTCGACGTCATCATCTTTCCGAACGGTGCTATCCCTCGTGGCGACAGTCAGCGCGGTGGAGGCAACGACACGCGAGCCGAGGACCTCACGATTCCGTTCTATCTACGCGCAAGGATGGGTTCCGTCTCGGCCGGCACCATCGCGAAACTCGAGGAGTTCGCGAAAGATGGCGGCCATATCGTCACCATCGGCTCGTCGAGCCTTGGGATTGCGAGCCGCCTCAAGCTGCCGGTGCGCTCGGCCCTTGTCGATAAAGACGGCACCGCGTATCCGAACACCAAATTCTATATTCCGGGTTCGCTGATGGATCTGTCGCTTACCGAGGGCGACCTCACTCGAGGAATGGGCAGCCATGTCGATGTGATGTTCGAAAACTCTCCTTCGTTCCGCATTGTCGACGATAAGAACGGCATGGCAAAAGCGGTCGGCACCTATGCAACGGCGAACACCTTGCGGTCCGGATGGGCGCTCGGTCAGGAATTGCTCGAGGGTACGGCTGGCATCGTCGACGTGACGGTGGGCAAAGGCAAGGTTGTCATGTTTGGCCCTGAAATCGTCTACCGTGCCCAACCTCATGGGACCTACAAACTACTGATGAACGCGATCTTCCGGTCAGCGAATTGAGCGCATTCTGGGGGTGGTGGGCATCTTGCCCACCGAAATGTGGGCTGGAAGCCCACAGCTCCCAAGAGCAAATCAATTTCGAGTAGCCAACTGTAATGCACATTGCTCGGAGCTTGTGGCTAGTGGCTCATGTTCGCCTTCACCCACGCTTTCACAACACGAACGACCTCGTCGTTGAACTCCGTGCCGGGCTTCCCAAACCGAGCGAAGCTGTCCTTCATCGAGGTGCACTTCGAGAACAGGTGATCCATGTCGGGAAGGACTTGAAACTCAGCGTTGCCTGGATGTGCGGCGTTCACCGCGTCCGCGACTTGGCTCTGATCCTCGCGCAAAGAGATCCAATCGTTAGCGCCAAATAGGGCGAGGACTTTGGTCTCCCCTAGTTTCGCCCATGCCTCACAAAAGTTCTTGTCGTTCACTCCGCGCATGTACTCCAGCGACCGATCGCCGAGCATGATGCCGTCCGGTGAGGTGGCCTCGGCAAGTTCTTTCAATTCCGGATGGTTCGTCTTGATCCAATCCACGGACTTCTTTTCGTTATACAGATAGTTGTAAAGTTGGGTCGTCAGGCGGACTTCGGTGTCGACTTCGGCCAGCGTCTTCCCGCCGAGTGGGCTCTGGATTCGCGGGCTCCGAATCGTCCACTCGAGCCAAGAATTCGACACTGTTCCGTACGAAATGATTCCCCTGACCGGAATCTCGGAAGCGACGAGCGGGGCATGGCACCCGCCCATACTATGCCCGAAGATGAAGACATTGGATCGATCCACAAAATCGTACTTGTCCAGAGCCTTCAGCGTCTGCCGATAAATGTCGAGCTCCTCGTCGTAACCCACGAGCTTCGCCGGCCCGCCTTCACTATCGCCTACGCCGGGCTTCTCCACCCGGACCGTCACGTAATCGTCATCGGCAAATGCCTTCACGAACGGAGCAATGTAGTTCTTGGTCGATAAAGGAAAGTCCACCGAGCCAGTGCCGATGCCTTGAATCCAGAAGAACACGGGATGCTTGCCGGGACTCTTTGGACGGGTGATGAAGGTTCGAATTTGGTGTCCACTGCTCGTCACTTCGTCATAGAGCGTGACGTACTTGTCCGTTTCATCCAGTGGCTTCGCCCGAAACGGAACCGTCACCTCCTGCTCCTTACCGTTTCGGAGAACGGTTAGCTGTGCTGATGTTCCCGAAGCGAGGGACCGAACCATGTCGTTGAAGTCCGCGAAGGCCTTGAACCGCCTTCCATTAACGGCAACCACCAAGTCGTTCGCCTTGAGCGAGCCGGAGTCGCTCACCACCTGCAGTGCTTCCTGAGCGCCAAGTTTCAGAGGCGTGCGAACTTCCTCTGGCGCTGCCCGAAAGGGAACTCCGAACGTACCTTTCCTCGCCAATGGCGAAGCCAAGCCGATCATGGCCATGGCCGCACATAGACCGCACAACAAAACCCTCATGCACAAACTACGAGAAGATTTCTTATATGAGTTCCGTGGAAAGCGTTGGCGATCTTAGGCCTTTCGCCTTATACTGCCATATGCCTTTGTCTCGTCGCGAACTCCTTGCCGGCACCGTCGCTGCCGCGGCGTTTCGAAACAACACGCTCGATGTGGTCGCCAATGTGGTCGCCAAGTACGGCAGCGCCAACGACGCCCAAGACGAAGACTTTTGGCTGAAGATTCAGCAATCGTTCGACCTCGATCGCAATACCGTCAATTTCAACAATGGCGGATGCTCGCCGTCGCCTCGCATCGTTCAGGAGGCTATGCGGCGGCAGGTTGAATTCTCGAACCAAGCGCCGAGCAACTACATGTGGCGAGTTCTCGAGCCCGAAGTCGAGTCGGTCCGCACTAGGCTCGCCAAGCTCTTCAATGTCGACAGGGAAGAGGTTGCCATCACCCGCAACGCCAGCGAGTCTTTGGAGACCCTCATCAACGGTTTTGATCTTCATCCGCTCGACGAAATCATCACCACGACGCTCGATTACCCGCGGATGATTACCACCATCCAGCAACGCGAACGGCGTGACGGAGTCAAGATGGTGCAGGTCCACGTGCCGCCCGTGCCCAAGAATATGGAGGAGCTTCTCAATCCAATTCGCCAGGCTATTACCCAGAAGACAAAGATGATCGTGGTCTCTCAAGTTTCCTTTATGAACGGCCAAATCTTCCCCATTCGGGAGATCATGGAAGAAGGACATGGACGCCACATTCCCGTCATCGTGGATGGCGCGCACGCTTTCGTGCAGTACGAATTCGATAACGCTCACCTCAATGCCGACTTCTATGGCACGTCGCTGCACAAGTGGCTAATGGCTCCTATCGGCACTGGGATGCTGTACGTCAAGCGCAACCGAATCGAGGAAGTGTGGCCGCTCATGGCTGCCGACAAGTCTCTCGATCGAAACATTCGAAAGTTCGAGGAGATTGGCACCCACCCTGCGGCGAACCACAACGCGATCGGTGAAGCCATCACCTTCCACGACCTGATCGGGATGAAGCGAAAGGAGGCTCGTTTGCGCTACCTTCGGCATCGGTGGACCGACCGGCTGGTTGGCAACAAAGACTTCACGTTCTTCACGAACCTGGATCCCAAGCACTCCTGTGCGCTCACCACGGTTGGTATTCGGCAAATTCCAAACGCGGACCTTGCTGCATGGCTGTTGGCGAAGCACAACATTTTTGTTACGACGATCGTGAACAAGGACATTGGCGGCATCCGCGTATCTCCCAACGTGTATTCAACGGTGGATGAGATCGACCGGTTCGCCGACGCGATGCTGGACGCGGCTAAGAACGGGATGCTTTAAGGCTGCCCGGTGGACGTCGAGATTCGAACGGAGGAATTAGCCAACGGTACACCCCGGGGGTGTCGAAGAGCGGGCCGCAGGTGGAGGAGCGAAGCTCCCGGGGTGGGGGGTGGTCAGGGTCCTCAACCTACGTCAACGCCGCATGTATCTTCTGAACCGTATTCCAATTCCGCCCCGTCACACGCACACCGAGATGGCGCTCAATCATCTTGACCGTCAGTTTCGAAGTGCCGATCCCATCGGGATAAACGAAGTAGAAATCTCTGCTCCCGCACCGGAAGTATTCACGTCCCAGAATGGCTTCGCGCAACTTGGACTCGCCGCCATCGACTGCTTCCCCACTGGCGAACAAGACCACGAGGTGGCCAGGGTCATCCAGAGCTTCTTGCGGAAAGGGATTGTTTTTCAGAACCGCAGCGATTTCGTCGGATGTGCGGACCATGTAGTCCGTCTCCAAGCCGAATCGCTTCTTGGTCTCCTCTCGAAGCTTCGACGCCAATTCGGCATCCGAACCCGTGGCAGTGAACACAACGTTCCCCGTGGCGAGCAATGTCTTCGCGTCGGCAAACCCTATGTCAGCGAACATAGTTCTGAGGTCTGCCATCGAGACTTTGTTTGCGCCTCCGACATTGACCGCCCGAAGGAATGCTACATACCGCACCTCGTTAGCTTATCTAAATCGAATCCGCGTGCCGATGCATCTCGCGTATTCGGGCAATTTCGCGGCGCAATCCTTGCTCTCCCTTACCCATTGCCCAGTAATGATTCCAAGCAAAGATTGGCTTGAAAAGGAAAGACAGCCGTTTAATGAGGGGCTTCTCGGCTCGAATGCGCCAGTCGTAAATCACTTCGACCTGGTCGCCCACTTGGATGAACGTCCATTTTCCCGTACCCTCGAAGTCGCCGCTCGCCACCAAGGCAAAGCCGTTCGGACGCTCGGCGCGCGTGACAGTGAACTGCCACTTCAGCGTATATGGCAGCCAGCCTTTGGTGTGCAAAGCGATTTCGCGTCCCAGGCCGTCGTCGCCAGCGGGCTTGAGTTCGGTCACTTTAAGATAAACCTCGGGCCACCAATTGACGAGGTGGAGGGGCTCGCCAAGGATGTCATAGACCTCATCGGCCGTGGCGTCGAAGGTCCATTTGGTGACGAAGTGGTAGTCGTTGGTGGCGGTGTGCTCCCGTGCAGTTGAGATCATTTGATTTATGAAACCATGTGAACCTAGCCCTGCCGTGAACCGAAGGTGAATAGGAAATGAATGGTTAGCCAGGCTTGGTTTCGATATGCTCGGGAAGCGGTCCAATTCCGGTCATGCGTGCAACGAACCGGCGAATGAATTGAAAGTGACGGGCAAACCAAAGGGGAAGTCTTAGGTTGGTTTGACCCGTCGCGCTCGCATTGGCGATTCGCTTATGGAAGAACACCTGAAATCCCTGAATCTGTTTCGTTGGCCGAAGTCGCCGGTCCTGAACACGCTGCAAGTCGGACCCATCGATCTTCCCAGACAAGAGCCCGGCGGTCAGCATATTAGCCGTTGCCACCGCATCTTGGATCGCGAGGTTAACTCCAACCCCACCCGCGGGCGACATAGCATGAGCGCTGTCACCGATGCAGAGAAGACCAGGACGGTGCCATTTCTTTAGCCGGTCGATTTGGACCGTCAGTAGCCGCACCTTCGACCAATCGTCGACAGCATCCACGTAGCCGGAAAGGAAGGGAGCGGTGGAAAGAATGCGCTGACGAAAAGCGGGAAGTCCTGCCTTCTGAATCCCATCGAAATCCCCTTTACGAATAAGCACGCCGGTCTGATAGTAGTCACCACGGTTGATGAGAACTAGGAAATTGCCGCCGCCGAAGTATCCCAATGCTTGCTCGGTCATCTCCTTCGCCTTTGGAATCTTAGTCCAAAGTACATCGATCGGCACTCCGAACTCCTCGACTTCAAAGCCCGCCTTGTCGCGCACAATCGAGTGCCTCCCATCGGCTCCAATCACCAAATGGGCCCGGAATTCTTCCTCCCCAGCCTTTACGCCAACCACTCGGCCATCCTCTTCGATCAAGTCGGTAACCTCAATTCCCATCCGCAAATCGAAGGTGGGATACCTGCGTCCGTGATCCGCCAAGAAGTCGAGGAAATCCCACTGCGGCATAAAGACGATCATCTTGCAAACGGTCGGCAGCGACGTGAAATCGGCGATGGGCGAGAGATGTCCATCCAGTGAGAGAGAGACCTGGGTGAGCTCGTCGTGAGGAACTTTAAGGAATTCGTCGAGCAGCCCCAACTCGTGCATCAGTTGGAGCGTGGAGGGATGAATGGTATCGCCGCGGAAGTCGCGAAAGAAGTCTTCGTGCTTCTCAAGAATTGTGACCGGCACACCAGACCTGGCGAGAAGAAAGGCGAGCATAACGCCCGCTGGTCCGCCACCCACGATGCAAACCTTAGAAGCCATCGTCTTGGTTGCAGTATACGGCTGGACATCAACAAACCTCGTGTAAACCGTCGTATCAACTACGCTGTCTCTCGGAATCTTATACTGTAGGTGAAAGGCGTGAAGATGAGCATTCTCATGACCCCTCTGCTTGCGTGCCTCATTGCGTGCGGCGGTGGCGGCGCTTCCGTCGGAACCACAGGAGCAACCGGATCCTCGGGGACGACCGGCCTTGGCATTCTCAACGGCGATCTTGGCGGCAAACGCATCTTTCCCGACACAGATCCGTGGAACACACCCATCGACTCGGACCCCGTGGATCCGAACAGCGACAACCTCATTGCTTCAATTGGGCTTACAACCGGGCTTCACCCGGACTTCGGCGCGAATTGGAATGGCGGTCCATTCGGAATTCCCTATGTCGTCGTAAGCGGGACCCAGAAGAAGGTGCCCATGTCTTTCGACTACTCCGACGAAAGCGACCCGGGTCCGTACCCTTTTCCATCTAATGCGCCGATCGAAGGCGGGGCCAACTCCAGTGGAGATCGCCATGTTCTCGTGGTGGACAAGGACAATTGGACGCTTTATGAAACGTGGGACTCGCACCCCCAAACCGATGGAAGCTGGCATTGTGGCAGCGGTGCGATGTTCGACATGACGAATGGAACGACCCGGCCGGCGGGTTGGACCTCGGCCGATGCGGCGGGTCTTCCCATCCTTCCGGGTCTTGTGCGCTACGACGAAGTTTCGCGAGGGTCGATCGACCATGCGCTTCGCTTTACCGTCGTCCACTCGCGGCACGCGTACGTTGCCCCGGCTCGACACTTCGCGAGCAGTTCAACCAATGTGAACTACCCGCCAATGGGAATGCGTGTGCGTCTTAAGGCGAGTTTCGATATCTCGACTTACCCGGCGTCGGCGCAGGTCATCCTCAAAGCGCTCAAGAAGTACGGCATGTTCGTCGCCGACAACGGCAGTAACTGGTACCTATCCGGTGTCGCCGATGCTCGCTGGAACGACGACGACATGAACACGCTGAAGACGATTCGGGGCTCCAACTTCGAAATTGTAAAGATGGGCCCAGTGACGTCGAATTAGTCAGCGATTTCAAGGTCGTCGAGTCAGTGATGAACCGCTAGCCCAGGCCGTGGACGAGCGACTCGAACGATTCGAACACCATGTCCGGCTTGGTCGCGGCACCGAAGCCGTAGGTGACAAAGGCAAAGGGAACCGAGCATTCGCGTGCCGCCCTCTCATCGCCCTCGGCGTCGCCAATCATGAGCGGAGCAGAGAGCCAATTTCGGTCGATGACAGCCTTGAGATTCTCACCCTTCGGGCGGCCCGTATTGCCCCAGCACTCAAAATCTCGGAAACATGGTCCCAACTGATGCTGATTGAGAAACCCTTCGATGTATCCGGACTGGCAATTGCTAACAATGAATAGTGGATATTTCTGGGCCAGCGCGGCGAGTCCGGTCGAGACACCAGGGTACAGCTCGCCGCCCATTTTTTCGATCATCGCATTATCCTCGGTTGCGGTTTCGTCGATGAGCCGAATGAGTTGATCTTCAGGAAGCCCAACAAACGTCTCGCGGATGCAGGCCTCGTGGGGTTTGCCGGTTACCGCACGTACGTCTTCCGCCGTGATCTTACGAAACTCGACCGAGTTCCGTGCCAGCACATTGTTCCAGGCCACGGCGCACGCTGGAGTTGTATCCCACAAAGTGCCATCCAAGTCGAAGATCAGAGAGTCAAATGCCAAGGCGGTCAAAGGTTACCAGAGGCCATATTCCGAACTCTGAATATGGATTGGACTATAGGTCCCAAACCGTTACGAAAGAATCCAATAAGAAAATCTAAGAGTACTTTCCGAAAATTAGCCAGCCTCACAAACGATTTGAAGGTCGGGCCGATTCATTTATTACGATTCTTAGCGTTCACACCCGTACTCCCAAGGGCGAAAGAATCGTGTAGGTAATAAAGACTACTCCACTGAACAGTCCCTTATTCTGTTCGTACAGACGACCATGATTTCAGAGAACCTGCACATCATAACCAACCACGCTCCTCTCGCATACCTCGATGGCGGTTCTGGGAGCCTTATCTTCCAAATGCTCGTCGCTAGCTCGGTGACCGCGATCTTCGCCATCAAAACTCGATGGCAAGTGCTCATGGCATCGGTAGCAAAGCTTCGGAATCGTAATTCCAGTCAATGATCGAGCGAGGGCGTCTCCCGTCCTCTTTCCGGGATCCGAGCGGATTCGTCTTCGAGAAAGACGGTGTCCTGTATCGTCAAATCCAGGCTGAGGCAGATAACGATCTTAAACTCCTCATCGAGTCTGGCTTGCAAGGAGAGCTTGTACAAGCCGGACTCGTGGTGCCGTTTGAGCAAGTGGATGTGAGTTTGGCGGCCGAGCCAGGCGCGGCCATGGTCATTCAGCCGCAACGCGTACCGTTCATTTCTTACCCCTACGAGTGGTCGTTTGGCCAGCTCAAGGCGGCGGCATTGGCCACGCTTGAGATCGCACGTCGTTCCCTCGAAAAGGGCATGATCCTGAAAGACGCGAGCGCCTACAACATTCAATTTGTAGGGCATCGCCCGGTCCTGATCGACACGCTTTCCTTTGAGCCGTACCAAGAAGGCTCGCCTTGGAATGCCTACAAACAGTTTTGCCAGCACTTCCTCGCCCCACTCGCCCTTATGGCTTTGTGCGACATCCGCCTCGGCTCATTGCTGGAGACTCACATCGACGGAATCGACGTCGACCTGGCATCGGGTCTTCTCCCGGGCAAGACCAAGTTCAGCCCCGGACTCCTGACGCACATCCATCTTCATGCCAAAGCCGCCATGGGAACCGCGGCTGGTACCGATCGGAAAGCCAACCTCTCGAAGCTCAGTCTGTTTGCCCTTCTCGACAATCTCAAGGGCACGATCAATGGCCTGAACTGGAATCCGACCGGCACTGAGTGGGGAGACTACTACGACAACACAAACTACTCTGAGGCAAGCCTTCAGAAGAAACGCGAATTGGTTGGTCAATGCCTGGATCGCGTTCGTGAATCCAGCCGAACCTGTTGGGACCTCGGAGCGAACAATGGCGAGTTCAGCCGACTTGCGGTTGAGCGTGGCCTGTTCACGATTGCGTGGGATATCGACCCGGCTGCCGTCGAGCAAGCGTATCGCTACGTGGACAAACAAAAGTCCGAGCTTTTGCTTCCGTTGAAACAAGACCTTCGCAACCCGTCGCCGAGCCTTGGCTGGCATCTACGCGAGCGATATTCCCTGATTCAACGTGGTCCAGCCGACGTCGTCCTTGCCCTGGCGCTGGTCCATCACATCGCCATCGGCAACAATACGCCTTTAGGAAAGATTGCCGAGTTCTTGGCCGACGTTAGCCGCCAAGTGATCATCGAGTTCGTGCCTAAGGAAGACTCTCAGGTTCAACGAATGCTCGTCGCTCGCAAGGACATCTTTGCCGAATACGACGAAGCCGGATTCGAGTCCGCCTTTGCCACTAAGTTTGAAACCGTGGCGAAGCTTCCCATCGAAGGAACCCATCGAACGCTCTATCTCTTCGCGCGGAGAGGGTGATGACCGAGTCCGACGCCACCACTTCGCAGCCCACGACTCGGCCCGAGCCGCGCATCTATTACCCTTTCCTGTTTGCGGTCTTCCCCATTCTTTCGCTCTATTCGGCGAACCTGGTGATCATCCCCGCGACCATGATGATCCGTCCTCTCGCGATCGCACTTGGCGTCACCGCGATCCTTTGGGCTGTCGCCTACGCCATTTTTCGCAAATCGGGCCGCTCGGCCGTCCTCGTGGCAACCATACTTGGATTCGCGTATTCGTTTACGTGGCAAACCACGCTCTATCACAACCAGGACCTGCCCGTGGAAACCTACATGTTCGTGTGGTGCGGGCTCCTCGCTATTCTTGCTGCCCTCATGACGTGGAAGTGGAAGTGGCACGGCCTCCTCAACTTGCTGAGTTCCATCCTTGTTGTCGTCGCGGTGGCCCAAATTGCCTTTGGACTCTTCCAAATCTCGCGGGTCAAGGTGAAAAGCGCCGATCACTTATCGGCGGTAGGCAAGGTCGAAGGACCAAAGCCGGACATCATCTACATCATCCTCGACGGCTACGGTCGGTCCGATGCCCTCAAGCGGGCATTGAATTTCAACAACGACGATTTCATCGACGGTTTAGAAAAGCGTGGATTTTATGTTGCCAAGGACGGACATAGCAACTATTGCCAAACCGAGCTGTCGGTGTGCTCATCGCTCAACATGGGTTTCATTCAAGATATGATCCCGCCTGAGTTGGTCAAAACCGACGATCGAGATCCTCTTCGATCCCTCACAGATGAAAGCGCCGTGGCCAAGTATCTTCGCGAGAAGGGCTACATCTATGCCGCGATCACGACGGGCTTTCCGCCTCTCTCGTTCGACAGCGCAGATGTGAATCTCAAGACGAAGAGTGGCTATTCGCTCATCGAAGCGGCCCTCATCGAGATGACGCCGTTAAAGTCTTTGGAGGCAACTTCGAATTCACTGTTTGCTCAGAAGCGCGAAAACCTCCTCAGCGCCTTCGACCAGCTTGATTCGCTAGCGGTGAAGGATCCGCTGCCGCGATTCGTGATGGTGCATATCCTGGCGCCGCATCCACCTTTCGTCTTCGATGCCCAAGGCAACGTTCCCAAAAAGCTGTCCAACTACGGCTTTTGGGATGGCAGCGACTACATGGAGCACGTAGGAACCGCGCAGCAGTATCGCGATGGGTACGTGGGTCAGGCCACTTACATCGGCCAACGGTTGCTGAAGTCGCTGGATACGCTCCTCGCCGATTCCAAACAAAAACCCGTGATCATCGTGCAGGGAGATCATGGATCGAAACTAAGACTGGATCAGGCTACACTGGATCGGACCGACGTGAACGAGTGCTTCCCGAACCTCAATGCATTCTTCGTTCCCGATGCCGTGCGCGAGAAACTGTATCCTGGCATCACACCAGTCAACTCTTTCCGATTGCTTTTCAACGGCCTCTTTGAAGACTCGCTACCAACAAAACCGGACAAGAGTTGGTACTCCTCATTCCCGCAGCCGTACCAGTTTGTCGACGTAACCGACCGGATCGCCACCCACGAGAAGATGGCTACGGTTCCTGTGCCTGTATTTCCACCAAAGAAGTCTTAAGCTCCTCCCATGATCCGGGATATGTCGAGTGACGGAGGGCTAATTCCTAGAACCGTACATGCAACAATGACCTCATGACTGAGCCTGACTATTTGGCCCGAACCCGGACGGCGTGGGGAGAATACAGCAAGAGCTTTTTCGAACCTGGCCGACGAGCGTGGGCGAGCGAAGAGATCACCTGGGGAATCTGGGATGCCAAGGAATCCGACCTCTGTGCTCTTGGAGACTTAAGTCAGTATCGAGGTATGAAGACCATCGAGTTAGGCTGCGGGACTGGTTATGTGTCGGCATGGTTGGCAAAGCTCGGCGCGGAGCCGGTGGGCATCGATCCGACTCCTGAGCAGTTAGCCAATGCGAGGCTGTTTCAGAAGGAATTTGGGATCGAGTTTCCGCTGATCGAAGGCTATGCCGAGTCAGTCCCATTCCCCGACGAAAGCTTCGACTTTGCCATTAGCGAATATGGCGCGGCGATCTGGGCTGATCCGTATGCCTGGATTCCTGAGGCGGCCCGGCTTCTTAAACCGGGAGGGAGGTTAGTATTTCTTCGGAACCATCCGATAGCCGTGCTCTGCACTCCCGAGAAAGGTCTGGCCACACCAACCCTCTTGCGGGATTACTTTGGGATGAACCGAGTGGAGTGGAATGCCGACGAGCCGGAAGAGTTCCATTTGCCGCACGGACCGATGATCGACCTATTGCGAGATTGCGGATTCGAGATCGAGAAACTCATCGAGATTCAGGCACCCACGGACAAGGTGATTCGGTATGAATATATCGATGCGGCTTGGGCGAGCCGGTGGCCGAGCGAGGAGATTTGGGTTGTCCGTAAACGAAACTCGTGATCGATTAATTCAGGAGTGGTCCACACTTGGGCATGTCGTCTATCGAGACGACTACGTGGTCCGAATCCAGACCAGCGGATTCTGTTGTGTATTCGCAGTTGGGAGTTTGGTAGGCGTTGAAGACCAGATTATTCAGCGGGAGATTGCCCTCCATCGCGAAATGGAGCGCTCGTTCGAGTGGACTGCGATGGAGCACGATCAGCCCTCCGATCTTCTTTCCAGGCTCGTCGACTTTGGCTTTGAGGTCGGAGAGAAGGAAGTCACGCTCGTGCTCGATCTTGAGAGCTTTCCTATCCCAGAGTCACTACTAGAGGTCCGAAAAGTTATCGACGAGAAGGGTTTGGCTGACTTTCGCGCCGTCGCCGAAGAAGTGTTCGGAAAAGACTTTGCTTACACCACTGGCGTACTTCGCGAGTCAATGACCAATGGCGACGGGGTTGAGACCGGTTTTATAACCTACGATGATGGCAGGCCAGTCTCGGTTGGAAGGCTGAGTGTTGTACCCGGAGCTACTTTTGGCGGGCTCTACACCGGTGGTACCTTGCCCGGTTCCAGAGGACATGGTTTCTACCAGGCGAATGTTTGGGCGCGTGCCCGAGTCGCAAGGCAACGAGGACTGCGTTACCTATCCGTCGATGCTAAGCCGTCGAGCCTTCCGATTCTGTGCCGCCTCGGATTTGTACCCATTCTCGAGCAGTGGCCATGTACTTACACGATTTGAACGAATTGCGGTTTGAGACGTCCTAAGAGATATGGGAATCATCACGCTGTCCGCTCTGGCGATGTCGCTGCAGTTTGGCCAAGGGTCGAGCTTTCAGCAAAACAACGAATACTGGACGTATCGCGACGGCAATTGGATGATCCATGGGATCTTAGTGCACCCCTCCGGACCCGGCCCATTTCCCGCGATTATCGTGAGTCATGGAAAGGGAGGCACGGCCGAAACTTTCGCCCGCAGCAAGGCCGAAGAGTTCAAGAAGTGGGGGATGGTGACCATTGCTGTGGACTATACACACTCAATGGCAGGCGGAGTGACGACAGGTAACGACGACGGCTACAGCAAGGAAAACATGAAGCGAGCCATGAAGGCTCTCGACCTCCTGAAGCAGCAGCCGTATGTGGACTCTCGGCGGATTGCGGCATACGGAAACAGCATGGGCGCTTTCCTGACCATTGGTTTGGCGGCTGAGCCTAGGGCAGGGCTGAAAGCCGCGATCATTACCGCGGGTGGGCTATCTTCGAAGGAAGGATATCCAGCTCCGACCGCAGATGTCGCGAAGAAGATTCGTGTTCCTTTCCTCATCATCCACGGCGAGAACGACACAACAGTTCCACCGGATCGATCGATTCGCCTGAAGGATGTGCTGGACGAGAACAAGGTCGAGAATGAGCGGAAGACCTATCCTGGCGAAGGGCACAATGTGCACCAAACTCGGTCAAAGGAAGTCTACGAAGACATCAAGAACTGGCTGATCAAGTACAAGGTTCTGGGATCCTAAGAATCTATCAGCTCACCTCACCATCCAGGGGAGAGCCAACAGGGGGGGCATTGGGAGTTGTGGGCTTCCAGCCCACATGTGGTGGGCAAGATGCCCACCTCTCCCAAATACTTTCTACTTGTCGACCTTCAAACAGTCCGCTTCGAACTTCTTCACGTCGTCGTGGAATTTCTTGCGGCTACCCTGTTCGATGTACATCATGTGCCCCGCCGGGTAGTACTCGAACGAAAGGTGCGAACGAAGTTCCTCATCGAGGCCCATGTGGTTCACGGTGAAGATCGTGGCATTGAAAGGACATGCGAGGTCGTAGTAGCCGCAACAATACAGCACGCGCAGATGCTTGTTGGCGGCGAGAACGTTTCGCAAATCCGTCGAAGTCTCTGGATAGCTACCTTGAGGATTCTCCCACGGATACACGTTGCCAAACGTGTTGTAATCCATGCTCGTTTTGATTCCGAGATCGTTCATCGCATAGTCATGGAAGGCGGCCACGAACGGCGGTGTGACCGCGTCGTCGCTCGGGTCGTTGGCTTGTTGTCCACCAACGGTTAGCTCTTCCTTTGCGATCAGCCTTCCATCGTAGCGGCCAATACTAAGGCCTTCCTCCCGAAGCAATTCTTTGAAGAAATTGGACTCAGGAATTCGAAGATTCGATCCAAGGCAGTACTTCTTGCTAATACCAAGAAACTCCGACATCTTGTCAGCGATGTGCTCTTTCTCCTTTGCCGAAAGACTGTTGCCTTTGAGCAAGGCCGGGCCGTATTCTTCGTCGGTCCATTTGCCTGCTTCGGCTACCACTTGCTCGACCGACTTGAACCTTGGGTTCAGCTTCTTGTGGTACCAAGCGCACGCGGCCATCGATGGGAAGAATCCGATGTAGGTCATGTCGTTTCCACGCATGCCGTCCAGGGTGAGGAAGTTGCTGCTGCCCGAGATGCTGACGAAGCCGTTGATGGCGACGCCGGCTTGGAATAGGCTGTTGGCGAGACCAGAACCGCGGATTCCGCCGTAGCTTTCACCGGCAATGAATGTGGGGGACTTCCAGCGATTGTGCTCGGTCAGCCAAGTCTTTACGAACTTTGTGAACGCTTCGATGTCTTGCCGAACGCCGAAATACTTCTTGCCGTACTCGGCCTTTGTGAGTCGGCTATAGCCAGTTGCCGGAGCATCCACTACCACCACATCGGTGAAGTCGAGCCACGAGTCGGCGTTGTCCACCGCTTCGTACGGAGGAGTTGGGAGCGAACCATCGGCATTCATGGGCGCTCGCTTGGGTCCTAGCGCACCCATGTGCAGCCAGATCGTCGCACTGCCGGGTCCGCCATTAAAGGCAAACGTGACCGGACGATCTTTCGCCCGCGCGTCGTCCTTGGTGTATGCCACATAAAACATCCGGCATTCGGTATTCCCTTCGGAATCGCGAAGCGGAAGCTGAGCCGCATGCGCGGTGTACTGAAGACGCCCTGAAGGCAAGTCAATTGAATGCTTGGTGATCGAGGTCGCAATCTCGATGCTCTTGGCATCTTGCGCCTGACCCAGGAAGGGCAGCATCGCGGCTACCCCAAACAGAACCCATTTTGGCATGGGCGAAGGATACCTTCGGGACCCGAAACCTTTCGTGCGATCCGTATCGTAATGCTGGTGAGGGTTTATCCGGGGATGCGATTCCATCATCTTTCTTTCGTCCTGGCACTTTTGCCACTGTCGGCTTTGGCGCAAGCGCAAAGCGACGGCATCAAATACAACGACCTATACGGAAAGGGCATCGAGCTTTTCTCCGCCGGCAAGTTCGAGGAAGCCGAAAAGACGTTGCGGCAAGCCTTGGACCTGTACGATCAAGACGGCCAAGTGTGGTTGACCTATGGTCAGGCTGCGGCGAAAGCGGGGCACCCGGACATCACAATCGAAGCCGGAAAGCACGTACTGGATCTCGGCGCGTTCTCTGAGAAAACGCGCGCCAACGCCTTGTTCGAAATGGCGAAAGCCTACGGGCAAAAGAAGGACGAAGACCACGCATGGTCATACCTGGAGCAAGCGATGAACGCTGGCTACAGATATCTGGACCGCGTGCGCAAAGATCCCAATCTCGAGCTCGTTCACGGTCACAAAGGATGGGAAGATCTATCAGCCACCAAGGACGTGAGCAAAATGAGCCGCGACGAGGGTTGGCGATACGATCTTTGGCTTCTGGACAGAGAGCTTCGACGGGTTCATTACGCTCCGTACCGATACGTTAGCGAGAAGGACCGAGCGGCGATGGTCAGGAATCTCAGTGATCGCATTCCGAGGCTTAGCGACAACGAGATCATCGTCGAATTCATGCGATACGTTGCGTCGTTTGGCGACGGACACACCAGAATTTCGGTGCCGAATCTCCGCCGCCCGCCAGTGCAGCTGTTCAAGTTTAAGGAAGGCATCTATGTCTTGGCCGCCGCGACAAGTCTCAAGGACATCGTCGGCAAAAAGCTGGTGGCGGTCGAAGGTCAACCAGTGGAACAACTCGTCGAAAAGGTGATTCCATTCATTTCGCGAGACAATTCGCAAGACATTTTGGCCCTCTCGCCGAGCTATATTACGAACCCGGTGGTTCTCAATGGCATCGGAGTTACGGCGGCCAAGGACAAGGTTAAGTTCACGCTTGAGAACGCATCGGGTGCGAAGGAAGACGTCGAAGTTGCCTGCTCCACCGATGTCCAGCCCAAAGCCGACTGGGCGCAGATCGAAAAGTCCGGCGACATCCTAACGCTGAAGAATCGCTTCAAGCCCTATTGGTGTCAGTACCTCCCTGAGCTTAGGGCGATGTACTTTCAATACAACGCGGTGCGTGATATTTCCGAGGACCCGCTCACGAAGTTCATCCCGCGCATGTATCAGGAGATGGACGAAAAGAAGATCGACCGGCTGATCATCGACAACCGGTGGAATGGTGGGGGCAACACGTTCCTCAGCCAGCCGATCGTGCTGGGTTTGCTGCAACGGCCAAGGATTTCGCAGCAAGGAAACCTTTATGTGATCACTGGGCGAAATACGTTTTCGGCGGCGCAGAACTTTACGACCGACATCTCGCGTTCGTGCATCGCGACATTTGTGGGCGAGCCGACGGGATCGCGGCCGAACTTCGTGGGTGAGTCGATTCCGTACATGCTTCCCTACAGCAAGATGGCGGGCACGGTTTCCGATCTGTATTGGCAGCGTTCTTGGCCGATGGATGACCGGATGTGGATCGCGCCGGACATTCCTGCCGCGCCGAGTTGGAAGGCGTTTTCGTCGGGCGTTGATCCAGCGATGGCGGCGATTGAGGAGTTGCTGAAGAAGTAGCTTCGCCGTCTACACTGCACTGTCTCATCCTTAGTTCGTCTTTGCTCATCCCGTCTCGGCGCACGCGCAACTGCGGACAGGTCGTCGCAAAAACTGACTAGCACAAGGCACTGGTCAAATGGTCGATCTCCAATCCCGAGTCTGCCCAAACTCTCCTGCTTGGGTTCCCAGCCCCGACTTCGCGGACCCGTCGCGATTGCACAAACATATTCTCGAACGAATAGTACTTTTGTATAATTGCCTCATGGCCGTTCCAGTCATGAAGCAGACCAACGTCATGGACGAGCAATTCGCAGGCGTGACCTATCATATCCAAGGCGAACTCGTCCCCGTCCTCCAGATTGAAATTGGGCAGATGCCGGTGTACTTCGAGCACCACATTCTTCTTTGGAAGGACCCGTCTTTGAATGTGGGGGTGAAGGCGATGCAGGGCGGACTCAAGCGCATGGTCGCAGGTATGCCCTTATTCATGGTGCAAACGGAAGGCACGGGCCGAATCGGTTTCAGCCGTGATGGAGCGGGACACGTCTTTGGTGTTCATCTTAAGGCAGGCGAAAAGCTCGACGTTCGAGAGCATCAATGGCTCGCAGCGACGAATTCTCTCGGCTATACCTTCACGCGCGTCAAGGGGCTGGCGAACATGCTCTTCTCCGGAACCGGCTTCTTCATTGACACCTTCACCTGTGAGGGCAGCGAGGGAATCCTCTGGATGCATGGCTACGGAAACGTTTTCGAAGTCACGCTCGCGCCGGGAGAGATGATCGACGTCGAGCCGGGCGGATGGATCTACAAAGACGTCACGGTGAGGATGGATACTCAGGTCCAGCGCCTAACCACAGGGTTGTTTGCGAGCGCTGGGAACCTCGTGTTTAACCGCTTCACCGGGCCCGGACGAATCGCCATCCAGTCGATGTATCTGCACTTGGCGAGTTCAGAATAGGTTCATTGAACCCCTTCTCCTCGGGGAGAAGGGGCAGGGGTAGAGGGGGAAGGGGGGAAAAGCGACGTGAGCCTAACGAAAATCATTGCACCACCCGCCGACCAATCTCCTCGCCCAACCTCTGAATCGGGTGGTCGCCCACATCCAGCCCATAGCCAACCAAAGAGAGCGCATATAGGATCGCCTTCAGTCGGGCTAACGCGACCGTATTGGCAGTGGGCGCGGTTCCATAAGCTTGCCAAAACTCGTCCCGTTCCACCGCTTCGAGCAACGTGAACGCAATGGACAAGTCCGCCGACCGATGCGCGAGTTGCACGTCGCCCCAGTCGATGACGCCTGAGACTCTTCCTTCATCGACCAACACATGACGCGGGTAAAGGTCGCCGTGGCAGACCACGCGAGCGGGCTCATCTTCACATAAGTCCAAGATTTGTGCTGTAAGCCGGAGTAGCGGTTGAGCCCAATCGGCTTGGTCGGGCGAGATCTGGAGTAAGTGCCGGTGGCGGAATCCAATTCGCTCTTCGAGCCAGGCCTTGCTGAACACCCCCGTAGGTAGCCCACCAAATGGAGGAATCTGGTGAAGCTCGGCCAAGAATCGGCCCAAACTTCGTGCTCCTTCCATTCGCTCAGTGCGAGTCCATTCATGACGGTCACCGGTGACGCCAGAGAGCTTTTGGTATCCCATGAATGAGTAAGGATAGTCGTTGCCGGGAACGCCAGCGAAGGAGATTTTTGGAATGGGAATCGGCAGTTTGTCTGCCAGTTGGGGCAAGGCGAGTAGTTCGATTTCCATCAGCTCCCCGCCGACCGCACGCGATGGCAGTCGGAACACGGTGCCATCGGGATATTCGATGCAAACGTTGTCCCAACCAGAGCCGAGTTCGGCAGGTTGTTGGTCGGCAAATGATGGGAATTGGGTGGATACGATGTGGTGGCAGAACTCTAGCGTGAGGTCAATATCTCGATCCCACGATGCCATAGCGAGAGTTTACGGAAAATGGGCTGCTGTTCCTCAATACCAATGCACAAACTTATTTGCCACCCCCTCCGCTTCACCTATGGCCCGCTCAGCGACTCCCCCAGGGGCGTAGCGTGGTTAATGCCCTTCGGCAAAGATTTCAATTAACGGAAAGATGAATAGGGCGGGTCTTAGCACTCTGCACTCAGTGCTCTGAAAACGGCATTTGTAATAAAATGACCTCATGGATCGCGAGATGGCGGTGAGGTTAAGCGAGAGCCGGGACTACCTGGCCGAACACTTCATGTCGCGGCTCTCTCTAGCTGAAGTCGCCGATGTCGCCCTTCTTTCGCAATTCCATTTCCATCGACTCTTCACTGCGCGATACGGCATGACGCCGCAAAAATTTAAAACCCAACAACGTTTCGAACGAGCCAAGAAACTCCTGATCGAGGGCAATCACTCCGTTACTGAAATCGCCTTCGAGTTAGGCTACGAGAGCCCAACGACCTTTACCACTCTTTTCAAGAAGCGGTTCGGAATGAGCCCGTCCGAGTTCCGGTTTCATGCTTGTCGAGCCTACGCCTTAGGCAAGATTTGGGGTCCGAAATACGTGCCCCATTGTTTTGCGGGCACGTGGTTTGGCGCAGTTTAAGAATACGATTCCCGGCTCAATTGCCAGCATGTCGGCATAATTGTGATCACAACCCGCGTGTTATGATGTAGAAGAGGCGTAGTCGGCATGAAGCTTTTCCTTTTGGGGCGGACGGAGTGGGTTGCCGACGATGATCGGCCGATTCCGCTGCCGACCAAGAAGGTGTTTCTTCTCCTTGCGATCCTCGCCATGAATGAGGGGCGACGCCTCTCTCGCGACGTACTTTCCGAGACGATTTGGCCCGATAAGGATCGCGACGATCGTCTCGTTAGCTTGCGAAACGCCCTTTCGCATCTCCGTAAAACTTCTGCCGAGCCTGCAATTTTTTCAGACAAGGACTCGATCACACTTGCCCCCGGCACCCTATGGGCGGATGCCAGAGAAATGGTTGGGCCCGAAGATTATTCGGGTGACTTCATGCCCGGATACGACCATGATTGGGTGATCGACGAGCGACTTCGATTGAGAGAGAAAGCCTTGGAAGCCGCTCTCAAAGCATCTGGACAGCAGAAGGATCGAGCGGAAGCAATCCGATACGCCAGGCTGGCTTTATCCATCGACCCGCTCAGTCAGGAAGCCGCCCAACGGCAGATGGACCTGTTGCTCGATCAGGGCCACCGCAACGAGGCTGCGAAGGTGGAAGATGAATTCCAAGCCCGGTCGCTTAAACTACTCGGAACTGTTTCCAACCTTGCACCAGAATCTCGTGCTAAACAAGCAGCGAATCCTCTCGAACAAACTGCAGAATGGCTACTGAATCGCAATCCTTCCGAGGCGATTGATTTCCTTGCCGCAACCGGTGGAACTTGGTTTGGCGGCAACGCGATGACTGGCCTTCAACTTCACGACGATGCATTGCGGCGTGCAGTACACACAACTCCGGCCCACAAGATTGTTCGCGCCCAGCGGATCTACCTCAAGTGGATCCTTGGTCGCCTTGACGAAGTCGACGTAGAAGCAAGAGAGATTTTCGAAACTGCCATCGTTGAACGAGAAAACACGAGTGCGTGGATCGCAGGTTCGGCGCTTGCGTACAGCAACCTGTCGAAAGGTAAGTTTCGTGAGTCGATGTTTTACGCCCGAAGCGTATACGACCTCGGTGAAAGGAGCGGCGACACTCGATTTCGTTTACGTTCCCTCTGCGATTTGGCCATCATCGAGCAGCACTCTGGCCAAGTCGACCAAGCCAAACAGAAAGCATTCGAACTTTACCGGATGGCCGAAGAGTACGGCGACGCTGAAGATGTCGCTTCGTACGGCATGTTCGCCGCCGGATTTCGAGCTAGGGCGGGCCAAGAGAACGAAGCGTTGCGCATGCTTGACCAGAGCCGCCGATTTTATGAGGCAAATCAGCAATACCGAAAGGCCTCGTTCGTCCACTTCGGAAAGGCAGAACTTTACACCGCAATCGGAGCGCATCGCGAGGCGCTCGACATCCTTCGACGCATCCAAGCCCATGGCTTTGCTGTACTTGGCCAATCTCTCTTCGCCGCCATCGGCGATTTGGAAGCGAGCCTTTATTCTCGAACGCGTGAATACGACTCAGCTGTCGAATCTCTTGCCCGCTCGGCTCTAGTCCGTCGGCATCTAGGTTCAAAGCCATCTCTTTTTGAACAGCAGCTCACGAATCCGACGCGCCGCCTCCTAAGGGAGCGGCTCGATGATCGAGATATTCGAGCCGCTTTCAGTCGCGCGCGATTGTCGTTCCGCCAGAGCTTTGCTTAGCGACGCTTTCGGCGCATCAGGCAGCCTGCCAGTCCGCACACCATCACTGCCATGGAGGCTGGTTCCGGGACGGTATTGTAATGCGTTCCAGAATCGGCTGTGACGGTCCAGTCGGAGACCTGGTTTCCATTGGCATCTAGCATCTCGATGCCCGCGAGTGTCACCGTAGACGAAAAGTCTGACGTGCCACTGATTGTGCTGCCGTCTGCCTCGTTGAAAGTGTCGACGACAAACTGGTTCGAGAAGAACACGTGCATGTTCTGTGGATTGATGCCATCGACTGCGTAAGATTGAGTCACCCAGGTGGTGTTGTAGGAACCTGGCGCGAATGCGAAGAACGACTCGTCCGCGTAGCCTTGGATGCCAAACGCCATGTCCCCCACCGCATGTCCGTCTGAGTTGTTGCCATCAACGTGCCAATAGTATCGGGCTTGGTAACCCGCCTGCAGGTTTCCGCCGAAGTGTAGCGTGTCGTCGAATCCAGCAAAACCGAGGCTGATGAGTGTATCGGGCGAACCATTTGTATTAAAAGTGTTCGTCGCTGAGTCGTAGTACAGCGGGTTTGAAGGATTGTTGTACGTGTTGGTGACAGTTCCCGACGCATAGCAATGCATTCTCCCAAAGTCGCACTGAGCCCAGTTGGATCCAGTGAAGTTCATAGTCTGGGTGTTTCCACTGCCATCCAATCCGGTAAATGAAGTGTTTGTCGAAGTCGCAGACACGGTGTTGTCGCCGTGGTACGCGAAATCGAGAAAGCCCATGTTGCTTCCGGGAATGTTTTGCGATACGCCCATGATGCTTTCCGACCACACGCTGAATGCGTGAGCCCGCTCGGCACCAAAGGCAAAAACCGCCAACCCCAAGCTCAGAGCCACGAGTCGATTGCTCTCTTTACGAATGCTCATAATGAATGTCCTTTGCGTCGCCAATGGCAACGATGAAGGCATTATTGCGAACGTAGCGTGAAAGAACCGTGAAATGCGTTTTGAGCAAAGTGCGCAAGATCGAAGAGGTCTTACACAGGTCGAACGCGATACTATGAATCCATGGTTACACGCCTCTCACACTTTCCGATTTTCGTACGCGACCAGGCATCGGCATACGACTTTTATGTCAACAAGCTCGGCTTTGAAGTTCGCACCGACGCTGAGATGGGCAACGGATTTCGATGGTTGACGGTCGGACCCAAGACTCAACCGGACATCGAGATCATCCTCATGCCGATCTATGGCCCCATGGCGATCGAAGGAGCCGGCGCTATGATGGAGAAGCTTCAAGAAATTGGGGCTCTTGGCGCTGGAGTATTCCAAGTGGATGACTGCCGTGCGACGTACGAAGACTTGAAAGCAAAAGGAGTTCAATTCAAGGGCGAGCCAGAAGAGCAGTTCTACGGCATCGAAGCGATCATGATGGATGACAGCGGAAATTGGTTCAGCATGACCCAGCCCAAGCCGCACTAGATCGAAAGGGAAGTGCAGCGAACCCCTCCCAAAGAGCAAGTTGAAGCGTCCAATATGGCAAGATGAACAAAACTTGAACGGAACTTAGCCCTAACCTGACCTCGAAACTCCAGTCGGTAGCATCGAAATCGATTGGAGTTTCAACGATGAACACACAAGCAAACGTACAGACCATTCGCAACTTTTACGCTGCCTTTGGCAGTGGCGACGTCCAGACCATCGTCGACGGACTTACCGACGATGTGCATTGGTACAGCCATTTCACCGAGGATGTACCGTGGGGCGGCGACTTCTCGGGAAAGGCCAATGTGCCCGGATTTTTCTCGGCGATCTATAACAATGTCGACGTGAATCTCTTCTCGGCCGACGAGTTTGTTGCCGAGGGTGATACCGTGATTTCAATGGGCCGCTTCGGGGCGACGTCGAAGGCGACGGGCAAGATCGATGAAACTCCGTGGGTATTTATCTGGAAGTTCGACGGCGACAAGGTTTGCTCGTACGAGCAGTATAGCAAGCCGACGTTTGGCGAGATCTTCGTAAGCTAAGGCGAAACCTCGTCCGGTTCACAGCCTCGTTACCCTCCCCTGCTTACCGGCTTCTCCTCTTCGGAGAAGCCACCGCGATCAGGATTACCTATACACTTAGGAGAGGTCGGTGAGCTTGCGGACCGGGTGAGGTGCGACGTTAGCCGATCTTCTTGATCGTCTGCAAGTACTCGTACACTTCCTTGGCTTTACCCATTTGCGCGTGCTTGTGCAGGGTGATCCCGTGCGGGCCAAGTGCGTCGATCAAGGCAGGTTGCAAAGTCAAGAACTGACGAACCGCATCCAGCTGGTTCATCATCGCCGCGCAGAAGATATCCATTCGCGCTCCCTTCTCAAGCAAGAAGTTGACAATGTCTTTATTGCCCAAGTGCGAAGCGCCATTCAAACCAGATTCCCAATCTCCGCCACCCCAGTCCATGGTGGCCGTGATGAGTTTCGGCTCCTTGGCCAGAAGCTGCTTTGTCATCGCCAGATCGAAGTGAGCAAAGATCACGAAGTCTTGAACCATCAGACGGTTCAGTTGTTGCTTCTTCCAAGCGGGCTTGAAATCGGGAGCTTTGTAGTCGCGCTCGAATGGAGCCTCGACTGGCCCTGCGGTCTGCGTGGGCGGACTGGCAGTGGTTGCGCCGCCCTGGCCGAGCGAAAGCACGGGAAGACTGGTTAATGCGGCACCTGCGCCAAGTTGAAAGAGATTTCGACGGGAAAGATCTTCGGACATTGCTGCTCCAATTGTGGTCTGAACGAATGTTACACCTTCTCACTGTTTGGTGCTTGGATTCTAACCTTTGCTGCCTGCTCAAATTTTGTAGTGAGTTTGCACCACGCAAAGACCCCATGTATCGCTCCATTTGGATTCCAATTGAACCTAAAAGGGGAATTCGGGGCCTCCAGGATGGATCGTGTCAGGCGGTATTCCGTTGTGGAATAAGTTGAACGGAGCATGGTTTGAGAATTCGTTATCGCATCCTTTTATCGCTTTGCTTCGCCCTCGCGATCGCGGCGGCTGGAGTGAGCATCATCTCGGCGCACATTATCATGGCCGGGTTTGTTCGGCTGGAAAAGCAGGACGCGGAGAAGGATACTTTGCGACTCAAGTGGGCTTTCGAGTCGATGGTGAACGAAGTTCATCGTCGCTCAACTGACTGGTCATCTTGGAATGACACCTACCAATTTGTCGCCGACAAGAATGCTGGCTATGTGAGCTCAAATCTGAATCCACAATCGTTGCAGAACATGCGAATCGATATGGTTCTCATGCTGGATAAGCAGTATAGAGTCGTCCAATCGACAACCGTTCCACGCATTCAAGGATTCCCTCAAATCGATGCGTCCGATATTCGCAATCAACTTCAGTCACATCATTCACTCGATACGAAGATCCAGGCTAAAGACGGCTTGTCTGGATTGATCCTCTCGAACGGGCGTCCGGTAGCCCTGTCTATTCGGCCTATACTTCGCTCCGATGGCACCGGGCCCTCTCGAGGATGGTTCATCTTCGGGAGATACATTAACCGGGACTCAATTACCGAAGTCGAGTCGATATCGCGAGATGACCTAAGCATTAATGTCCTTGACGACAAGGCAATTCAGGACAAATCGAATCAGCAGATTCTGCAGATGATTCGCCTCGGCAAAGTCCATGTTGACTTCAATACGCGCGAATCGGGAACTGGCTATGCCGTCACGAATGATCTATTTGGGAAGCCAGCCGTGTTGCTTCACACCCATTTGAGCCGGGGAATAACGGGTCAGGGCAATGCCGTGCTTGACTCTTACTTAGTCGAAGTCCTATTTGTGGGCGCCATCTTTGCCCTCATCATGCTCTTTGTCGTCGAGCGATTTGCGGTGTCTCGAATCCTCTCACTTTCAAAAGAGATCACGAACGTTCAGGACCTGTCCGAGCTTCGATGTGTTGGCGAAAGCGGTAAAGACGAGATCTCCCATCTCGCCGGCCAAATCAATGCCATGCTGGCGAAACTCCATAATGGTCGTGCGAAAATAATCGAAACCAGAGAGCGACTGAAACACCAGAATGAAAACCTGGAGCGTATCGTGCAAGAACGGACTCGAGAGATGGAGTACCAAGCGTTTCACGATTCATTAACTGGACTTCCGAATCGAATTCTGTTTATGGATCGACTAGATTTTGCAATTCGTAAGTGCCAACGAAGTAACCAGCAGATGGCCATTCTCTTCATCGATCTCGACAATTTCAAAGTGATTAACGATAACCTTGGACACGATCGCGGCGATGAACTTCTTCGAATCGTTTCCGATCGCTTCTCCGAAACTCTTCGTCCCGGCGACACGGTCGCACGCCTCGGCGGCGACGAGTTTACGGTGATTCTCGAACACCTCGACGGAATTGATGGAGCAGAAGCCGCGGCTAAACGGCTCCAGGAATGTTTGATGGAACCTCTCTACTTGGCTGGACACGAGTGCTTCGTTGCGGCCAGCATTGGCATTGCGATCACCAATGATGCTTCCAAGCAAGGTCTCGACCTTCTGAAGGAGGCGGACATCGCCATGTACGCCGCGAAATCTCAAGGTAAGTCGAAATTCGCCGTCTTCGATCCAGCTCTTCAAGCCATCGCTTCGGAAAGGCACCAACTCGAAAATGCTCTTCGACATGCCCTGCAGGCCTCGCAAATTGAAGTGGTGTACCAGCCGCTCATCGATCTCAGAACTGGTCGACTTGTAGGTGCCGAAGCGTTGGCTCGGTGGCATCATCCGACATTCGGTACTGTGTCGCCCGGTCGGTTCATACCTTTGGCCGAAGACTGTGGTTTGATCGGGTCAATTGGCGCATGGATCCTGGAGCAGGCTTGTCTGCAAGGCCGCAAGTGGATGGACGACCTTGGGTCGACTGACTTTGTAATGAGCGTGAATCTCTCTGGACGACAGATTCAGGAACCCGAAATTGCGCAAACAATCCAGGCAATCCTGGAAAAAACCGAGTATCCCGCGGCATGCCTGAAACTCGAAATTACCGAGTCCATCTTGATAGAGGGACATGAAGTTATCGTGGAGCGGATGCGCGAACTGAAGGCCATGGGAATCAAACTCGCCCTGGATGACTTTGGCACTGGCTACTCTTCACTCTCCATGCTTCGTTTGTTCCCTATCGATACATTGAAAATCGATCGTACTTTCGTGAGTCGACTCGACGAGGAAGAGGGGGCATTGGCGATTATCGAAGCTATTCTTGCCTTGGCAAGAACGATGAAAATGGATGTTATAGGAGAGGGAATCGAGACTGTTGCTCAAGCGTCGATTATCCGCGATCTTGGTTGCCAAAGTGGGCAAGGGTATTTGTACGATCGCCCGCTATCGGCCCAAGACTTCGAAGCTCGCCTTCTCGATGACGATTCTGACGCCACAAAGGTGGCTTAAGGCACCTGCAGCGCTTCTCCAACTGCCTTCACCAGCAGGTTGATGTCGATCGGTTTAGTGAGATAAGCAACGGCGCCTTCTTCTAGCAGAGTCTGCTTGAGAGTCGAATACGTGTCTGCACTCACGATAATGACCGGGATGTGCTTTAATTCCTCGTTCGATTTCAACTCGCGAAGGACCTCTCGTCCTCCGAGGTCAGGTAAATGAAGATCGAGCAGAATGAGATCGGGCCGATTGCTTTCGGCCATCGCAAGACCAGTCCCGCCATCCGATGCAATCATTAGCTCGACGCCTTTCCTTTTGGCAAAAATCTTCTGAAGAAGGGCCGTGTTAACAATGTTATCTTCGATGACCAGGATGCGGCTGCCTCTCTCCAGCGAGAGATCGATTCCAGGAGTATCTCCGAAAACAATCATTGTCGATGATTTTTCGGTCAGTAGAGGCAATGAGATTCGGAAGGTCGAGCCTTGACCAACTTTCGATTCAACGGTAATTTCACCCCCCATGGCCTCGACCAAAGACTTGGAGAGAGCCAACCCCAGACCGCTGCCTTCGATGGTTGTCGCCTCGGCGCCAAGCCGCTCGAAGGGAACAAAAAGCTTTGACATCTTCCCTGCAGGGATCCCAACTCCAGTGTCGGTAATGATCGTGTCCACCCAAATTTCGTCGCGCAAGTGGTGCGATACTCTCACTGAGCCGCCCGGTCGATTGAATTTGATCGCGTTGGACAAGATGCTAACAAACACCTGGCGGAGGCGCTGGGCATCGGCGCGAAGCATGTACTCCTGCGAGTCGTATTCGATCTTGATCTTAGGTATGTCTCCAGCGCTCTTTACCAAGCCAAGAGATTCGTTCATGACGTCCCGTACCGAAACGGCTTCCAACGACATGCCGAACGTGCTTAATTCCACTTTCGATATCTCGAGGATGTCATTGATCAGACGCAACAGGTGCTGACCGCTCGTGATGATGTATCGTACGTTGTCGCGCTGAACGTCGGATAGTTCTTCAAGCTCCAAGAGCTGGCTAAACCCAAGGATTGCATTCAGCGGTGTGCGAAATTCATGGCTCATGCGAGACAAGAATTCGGATTTGGACGCGCTTGCTTTCTCGGCAACTTCTTTTTCGAGAACCAATTGTTCGGCAAGTTTTCGGTCCGAAATGTCTCTTATGATGCCGGTAAAGACTGGGCCGTTTGGTGTTATCGTTTCGGCGACGGCGAGGTCGATCGGAAACTCTGTTCCGTCCTTTCGCTTACCATGCACCTCGCGGCCAATGCCAATGACCTTCTTCTCCTGCGTCTCTCGATAGTTGGCGAGGTAAGCGTCGTGCTGAGAAACGTACGGCTCTGGCATCAGCAGTTTAACGTTCTTGCCAATAAGCTCGTCAGGGTGATACCCAAACAAATGCTCAATCGCCAGGTTGGCATTAATGATCGTGCCTACCTCGTTAATCGTTACGATCCCATCGACCGCGGTGTCAAATACTGCCTTCAGCAGCTCGGCGTCAAGCCGCCCTGTAATTTCTCCATCCCTGAGTTCCATCGACGCTTCCCACAAATAAATCCGACGACATGTTTCGATTTATCATCGGCTTTTGTCAAGCCTCATACGGGGGACATTTGCCGATTGCGGCATATGAAAAGCATATGATCAAATTTTAAAATACAAGTTTTGTCCTTGAACTTGTAAATTTTGAAATCCAAGTGGAGCCGAATGATAAACAATTAGTAAGAAAGACTTATCTGTTTGACTGATATCCTTCTCTGGAAGTTTGCTCTCACCGTCCAAGGTGCACCATAGACGACCGCTAGAGAAGCGTGAGGTGCCGATCAGCGTGGCGTCGAAATATTCGCTTGAACATCAAAGGAATGCTCGACTTATTGCAAGGTAGACTAACGGTCTCTCGGGCGGTTGGCTCAGTGGTAGAGCACTTCGTTCACACCGAAGGGGTCACAGGTTCAAGTCCTGTACCGCCCACCATCTTTCTTGCACTCGCACCTAGAAGCCTCATTGTCGCAGTGTCTTCTTGACCAAACGTCCCAGCGTTCGCCCGAACGACTCTCGCGTAAACGCCTCGGACACTGCCAGCAAGTCTCCGACTCCAAAAGTCCGCCTGGTCACCGCCGCGTATACCGGCTCCCAAGCCTCGGGATTGAACTTCGACTTAAACTCATTCAAGCCCGTAAATGAATAAAGCGGCCGACCGAACACGCGAGTGAGCTCCATCACTTGCCGCAGCCACCACGGGTTCTCCTGCACCGCTCCGTCCACCGAGAATGGAACTAGTCCCATCGTCAAATACTCCGCCCCATCCGCCGCTACGACTTGAGCGGCTTCGTGCATGAGAAGTTCAACGGTCCCGTTTGGAGCGTTTCGTGTGCGGGGAAATTGCTCGGTCAGCCAGCCGTTTCTTTTTGGCACAGGGCACAGGTTCAAGAATCCCACCGGACGCCCCTCGACTTCGGCCACGAACGTTCGCCGATCCTCCAAATAGTCGAGAGTTTCAGGTTCAACCAAGAAGTGCAACGGAGGATGCCCCCTCGATCCCAACCAATCGTTCAGCACGGACTGCAAAGCTGGGGATTCTTCTGCCTCGGCGGTTTTCCACTCCCGCACCACCACGCCTTTGTTTCGGGCTCGATTGAACTGGTAGCGAAGAGACTTCCGCTTAAGTACGCACTCGTTCCAATGCGATGGTCGCCAGACTGGCTGAGCTCCCAGCGACACAATGCCGCGGGGATTCCGTTCCCGCAGTAAAGACACCACTCGCCCACCCGCGCCGAAGTACACAACTTCGCTCTTCTCCTCCTCTTCAAACCGGTCGAGCACCTGGCCCAAAACCTCCAGTGCGCACACCGGCGCGCCCGCGACCACCCGCTTGCCATGGGCTCGAACGTAGGCGACGAACGCATCGAGATCGCCATAAAACGAATACTCGAAGATCGGATTGACAGTCTGGTAGCAGGTGGCGTTCCACCCGTGTCGCAACACCAATTCCCGGACGGCGTCGCGGGCTAACATCGTTAGGGACGGAAAACCAGAATGACGTCTTTACCCGGCAAAGTGACCGACGCTTTCCCGCCTTTAAACATCTTCACCACCGGCGTCATCGTCAGCGTATCGAGGTCGAACATCTGCAGGTTCCCAAAAGAATCGTTACCCAAATTGCTCATATCTACTGACACGCCCGGCTTCGTGGCGAACGCATGCAGAACCGTGATCTTCCCGCTTCGAATCGCCTCGACCGTCGCCAGCGGAGCGATGCCGGTAAATGTGATCTTGTCTACATTCACCCAGTCAGAAGCGTTGTTTGCGATCACGATTTCGTTGTGCCCAGCCGGATAGCCAACCGCCAACGAACCGTTTCGTTGTCCACTATCAAAGTCCTTCTCAGTGACTTTCGAACCATTGAGGGACACCTCGAGTCGCCCCCCGCTCTTCGAGACTTCGCCGACATGGAGCGACATCGTTCCCGGCGCCGGCGCATCGAAAATGAACTTGAACGGTTGCGGCTGCATGTCCCGGTGGCCGGTTCCCTGGAAGAACGACGACATCATGCCCGTCTTCGCTGCGGTCGCATCGGCGGGTAGGTTGAAGGTCATCATCTCCGTCTTGTCCCAGCCGCGCCCGGGTCGAATCGTGAGGTCGCCTCCCATGGCAACCTTCACATCCACTGCTTGGGGAGCAAAGGTCATCGCTGGAGGCAAGTGCTTGATAAGCTCGATTGAAAATCCATATGCCTTGAAGGCGGCGTCGTTCATCTGATCCCACGACCAGTACTCGCCCGCGCCAGAGTGCCCGGCAAAGAATGCTGACCAGATGCCTTCCCGTCGGGCCATGATGTTTGCTTCCAATCCGTTGCCTGCACCACTCGGCCCAATCTCGCCAAAGAACATCGGCTTCGGACCCGTGTTGGGAGTCCCCGCGAGCATGCCCGCCACACTCGCCGGGTAGCCGTGGCCTTGCGAATAGTCGACGTGCCCCCAGATCGGCTGGCTGAGTTCCGAGCTTGTCGTGATCAGGTGGTGCGCGCTATCGATCGACCGAATGTAATCGGCCATCTCGTCGTGCCATGCGCCAATCGTCGCCCAATCGTTCTTCTCCCGCACACGGTCGACGAATTGAACTTCGTTGAAAAGCTCCCATGCCATGATCGAAGAGGAAACTCCGTATCGCGCGACCATGTATCGAAGCATCATCTTGGTTCGCCGCTTCGCTTCCGGGTCGGTAAAGAAGTCCGCCGCGTCCTTCAGGAATCCACCGTTCTTGGCGTTCCAAGGATTCTCGGGCCAGTTCGGGTTCACGCTCGAAGACCATTGCCCGTGGTGGAAGAGGACGAACTGGAACTTGATTTCGTTCTTTTCCGCCGCCTTGATGATCTCATCCCATCGGTCGAAGACTTCCTCACTGAAGTAATTGTCTTTCGGCTTCGGCAACTGGTTGGTCCAGAACGGGTTGTGGTCGTCCCAATGGGCGGTCCACACGCGCGACCAATTCATTCCCGCTTCTTTCATTTTCGGGAAATAGCTGGTGACCGGCTTATCCTTCGATCCCCACGCAGTGTTGATTCCAATGGGCCAGAACGGCCGATCCGCGCCATCGAAGAACCACTTGCCGTCGGCGTGGATGATGTTCTTTTGCGGAGCGTAGCTAACGTTGATCTCCATGCTCACGGGGACGGTCATTCCGTTCCGGGTGAATTCCACCTTATAGCTTCCGGGCCTGGGCACGTACCCGTTCACATGCCATTTGTCGTGCGCAAAGTAGGCGATGAGGTCGGTCGTCGCACTGCCCTGATGGAAGATGGCGTGCACATCGTTCTCGCGAGGATCGAATGGGTTGCCGCTCGAATCGACGTCAAAGGCTAAGTGAATCGGACCATACAACGCCGGAACCGCGAACGCCAAAACAGGCAACACCATCATTGCCCTGGTTTACCCGGAAATAGGCTTCAGGCTTCAGCGTTCAGGCTTTAGTGCTTCTCGGTGTTCACTAAGCTCAGCTAAACATATTGCTTGAAATGATGGAACAGATCTTGTGGAGCGCAGGCTTCCAGCCTGCACAAGAAATTCACAAGCGAGACTCTTACGCCCCAGCCGCAACCGACTTCAAATACTCCACCGAACGCCGCAGACAATCAAACGGATCCTCGCCGTAGCAGTCGTCCTGCTCCACCACCAGCCACTGCGTCCCCGCATTCTCAAGCGCGGGCAGGATCCGGTCCCAAGGCAGATTCCCTTCGCCAACCGGGGCGTACCGGGTGTCCCACCCGTGCACGGCCTTATCCTTCAGGTGGACCACGTCGATCCGACCGCGAAGCTGTTCGATCATATCCACGACGCAGGCTCCGGCATGATGCACCCAATACGTGTCCAAAATGAATTGCATCGACGCCGGACTCTCGGCCGCAAGGATGTCGATTGCCCTCTCGCCGCCAACTCGCTCCCACTCGATGGCATGGTTGTGATAGGCAAACGACAAATCATTCTCTTCCAGCTTCGCGACAACAGCGGCGACTTCGAGCAGCCAGGCTCGCCACGCGGGAGGCCCGCCCTCGAAGCAAAACTTTGGGCCCATTCCAATGCCAATGATCGGGCAGCCCAGCTCCAGATGAATGTCAATTTCTTCCGACAAATCGTTCGCCAACCGGTCCCATGGGCGGTGGGTCGCGCAGCACGTCAGACCCAGATCATCCAGCCACTTTCGCAATTCGCGAGGTGAAACCGAGTTCAGAAATGCCTCGACCGCCGAGACTTGCACCCCGGTGTAGCCCATTGCCGCCACGCTAGCCAAGGCCGCCTGCAAGCCCTCGGCCGTCTTCACCGATTCGCGAACCGTGTAGAGCTGAGCTCCGAAGTTCAAGGAACCAGTTCCTCGAGGTGGACCGGCGAGCCGCCGCGGTGCGAAGATTCATAGATCGCGAGAATGACTTTGAGTGGCTCCAACGCAGCACGACCCGTGATGAACGGATCGCGATTCTCGCGAACCGCGTTGGTAAAGTCCTGAATCTGCATGTTGTGCGCCTTGTTCCAATCCTTGGTCGTCTCGTCTTCTTCGAGCGGATGATTCTTGCCGAGCGTTACTGAGGGGCCAAACGCCTCGTGCTCGGAAACGTCTTTGGTGACCCAGATCTTGGCTCGGTCGGCCTCGATGACCACCGATCCCTTGGTGCCATGCACTTCCAACCGCTCCGCCATGCCCGGATACGTGCAGGTTGTCGCCTGGATCGTGCCCAGCGCGCCATTGTTGTACTCCACCATCGCGATCGCCTGATCTTCCACCTCGATGTTATGCATCACGGTTCGGGTCCGGGCCTGCACGGACTTCACGCCGCCCATGATCCACTGGATCATGTCGACGTAGTGGACGCCTTGGTTCATCAGCGCACCGCCACCATCGAGAGCCCACGTTCCCCGCCATCCCGCACTGTCGTAGTAGCCCTGGCTGCGATACCATTTCGTAAATGAATCTCCGTGGAGAAGCTTGCCAAGCTCACCATTCTGAACCGCATCGTACAAGCGTCGCATGTCCTTGGTAAACCGATGTTGCGAGATGCAGCCGAGCTTCACTCCGGCTTCTTCGCACGCTTCCACCATCGCTAAACCGTTCGCAAGCGTGATGTCCAGAGGCTTCTCAGTGAGCACGTGCTTGCCCGCCCGAGCAGCTCGGATCGCATACTCGTGGTGCAATCCGCTGGGGATACAAACCGTAATCGCGTCCACTTCACGAAGAAAGCCATCGAAGTCCGAGAATGCGGGAACGCCGATCTCCGAACCCAGCCTGTGCGCCTTCTCGTCGACCGTGTCGCAAACCGCAGTTAGCGTCGCGCCCTCCGTATGGTTGATGCCATGCACGTGGGTCTTCGAGATATTCCCGCAGCCCAAAATTCCAAATCTTAGATCACTCATAAGGTTTCCAAAATGCCCTGGATCGCGTCTGACGCGATCTTAAACGACTCGATGCCGGTGAATCCCCCGCGGTCCCCGGCGTATTGCAAATGCGGTTCAATCGACAAAACTCCTTCCCATCCCTGCGCCTTCAGCCAGGTCAAGGTTTCTCGAACTTGGCCTACTCCTTCACCCGCCGGAACCACCTTCTTGTCTTCTCGAGCATCCTTGATGTGGATCGTCTCGAGGTTCGGCAGCAGCCACGGGAACCAGTCTTCCATGGCTCGGAACCCGATCTGGACGGTGTTGGCGAAGTCGAAAGCAAAGCGGAAATGTGGGGACGCGAAGCGGTCGAGAAGCTTCTTTGCGTTGTCGGGATACGCGCCGTAATACCGGGCGTCATTCTCGTGCATCAGTACCACGCCGTGCTTGGCAGCCAGATTCACTTGCGGTTCCATCCAAGCGCAGACGGCCTCAAAGTCGTCGCCTTCGGGAGTGAATATTCGGATTCGCTTGGTTCCTACGATTCCTGCAATCTCGATCGCGCGTCGTAGTTTGTCCAACTCGCCTGAAGCAGAGGAGTCCGCCATCACGACCTTGTTGACCGGTGAGCCGACGCAGTTGATCGCGACGCCGTAACTCGTCGCCTTGGCGAGGTAGTCGGCCGCTTCCTGGTCCGAGAGCGCCATCACGTTCTTGCCAAACGCCGAACGCATATCCACGAGACGAATCCCGTTCTCGACGAGGTTTGTAAATTGAACGTCGAGATCGCCGTCGATCTCATCGGCAAAAGCACTCAAAGGCCAATTCATATCTCCCTCCTCAGCCCCTCGGTCGGCACGGGCCGCAAGAACCTGGTATATCCGATTTCGCTCAGTCTTTGCTGGAGTTCTTCGGGATTGTCGGTTAAGGCGATGACGGTTCCACCCATCCCGGCTCCGGCCAATTTTGCTGCCTTCGCGCCATGGTCCAAACATTCTTGTACGAGACGGTCGATCGATTCGCCTGAGCCACCAAGTTCTTGTATGATCTGGAAATTGCGGTTCATCGCTGCGGCAAAGTCGTCCGATGTATTCGCCGATCGTCCCATCGCCGCCAGTTCTTCGATGAGCCGGCGAGCGTTTGGATCTCCTGCCAGCCATCGATCGCGAATCGGGCCATGCACCGATCCACTTAATCGCTCGACCCCCGTCGTGATCAACAAGAAACTTCCTTGTACCGAAACTGGCGTGACCGTCCCCAATGGACCGCTATCGATCGGATGCTTGCCGGCGAAATCTAATCGATTCATTCCACCCAAAACGCACATGTAGGCGTCCTGATATCCGCACACGATTCCCGCTTCTCGAAGCTCGATATCGCGAACCAGTTCGGCAAACTCCCTTCGATCATCAGGAATAGATTTGTCAGCCAAAACCGACACGCACGCAACCGTCGCGGCTAGCAATGCGGTCGAACCGGAGAGCCCACTCGATCGCGGAACATCCGTCTCCCACGTCACCTTGTACTTGCCGGGCAATGGAATCCTAGCAACCGCCGCATCCCACAAGCGGGTATCCGGAGGCAACGACCATTCAGAAGATTCCTCGACTGTACAAGTGTTTCGCGCTGGCACCGAACACGAAATAACGCATCCGCCATACATGTCACTTGGATTCCCGAGTATGCCGCACCGGCCGGGTGCCGAAAAACTAACCTTCATGTGCGAATGCTTCCTTGGCAGAAGCATATCCGGCGGGATCGCCACAGTCAAACCGATGAACGGAATCGTCCAGAAAACACCCGGCAATTCTTACTCCGCGCTCTTGTGCCAGCGCGAAGAATCCGGACAAATCAAACTCGGTGGTCCCAAGTGGCTTCGACGCCACCCATTCAACCAGCATTTCTGCCGCTCGACCTGAGAATCGATACCGCCCACAAATCGCCCACCGGCTCTCCGTCTCGGAAGGTTGCGGTTTCTCCATCATGCGGGTCACCCATCCATGGTCGTCGACTTCGCAAATCCCGAACTTCGACACTTCTTCATCCGAAACGCACGTCAAAGCCAAGACGATGTCACCTTCACCCATCGCCACCATCCGCGCTGCGCGGTCATAAGGAAGAAATACCGCCTCAGGAACGAAAACCAGGTTCGAATCCTCAACCGACACTCCACTCGCAATCGCAGGGGCCAATCCTCGTTGCGGCATCTGCGGAACCCAGGCCACTCCATCGGGAAGATCGCCTTTGCCGAGTTCCCACACGACCACGACCTGATCGCAGACGGCGCGAGCTGAAGCAAGGATGTGGTCCATCACCGTTCCAGAACCCAAGGGCAGCAACTCTTTCGCGCCGCCACGGGTGACGCTTTGCATCCGCGTTCCAAAACCCGCCGCCGGGATAACCGCTCTCACGATGCCGGGCGGGCACGCAGGTGGGCCCAGTCACGCAACGCTTCCATGTCTTCCTTCATCATCACGCTCAGCGGAACGCTGGCCTCGATTTCGGTGATCAAATCCGCCTGAGTAATATCTCGATTTTCGTGGAAGGCACGTTGCAGCGCGGCGATGACGACCGTCTCGATTTCTGCACCGCTAAAACCATCCGTCTTCTCCGCCAAGGCCTTCAGCTTTAGCTTGAAGTGCTTTGGATCGCGCTTGCGCTTCTTGAGGTGAATCTCGAAGATCTGTTCCCGCTCCTTATCCTTGGGCAGGTCGATGAAGAAGATTTCGTCGAAACGTCCCTTACGGAGAAGTTCCGGCGGCAGTGCGGAGACATCGTTGGCGGTGGCAATGAGAAACACCGGCGCAGTCTTGTCTTGCATCCATGTAAGGAAGGTGGCAAACACACGAGCGGTGGTGCCGCTGTCGCCCACGCTCGAGGTTCCGGCAAAGCCTTTCTCAAGCTCATCCGCCCACAAGATACATGGGGCAACCGACTCCGCCGTCGTAATCGCTTTGCGGATGTTCTCCTCGCTTTGGCCCACCAACGAACCGAAGATTCGGCCAACATCCAGCTTCAACATCGGCAGCTTCCAGTTCGCGGCAATCGCCTTGGCCGTCAAAGATTTTCCGCAGCCCTGAACGCCCAGAAGCAGAACGCCCTTTGGAACCGGAATGCCGAACTCCCGCGCCTTATCGGTAAAACTGGTCGTGCGTTGATCCAGCCATTCCTTGATGTTTTCCATGCCACCAACATCGGCCAGGGAGTTATTGGGTGGATAGTATTCGAGGATTCCCGACTTGCGAATAATTTGCTCTTTCTCTTCGAGAATCACGGCTTGGTCAAATTTCTTGGACTCGACGATCGAGCGAGCAAACACCGACTCAATTTCATCCATCGTCAGACCCTGACAACTTTTGATGATCGTTTCCCGCGTTTCATCCGAAAGGGTTACGTCGACCTTGGGATTATCCTTGACTTCCTGAATCGCGGTATCCAAAACGCTGGCGATATCCTTGGCGTCGGGCAGCGGGAAGTCGACGACGGTAATGTCCTTTTCGAGGTCTGGCGGAAGCACCAGCGTCGGTCCCATGAGGATCAACGTTTGCGCTCGGCTGCGAAGCTTGTATGCCGCATCACGAATTAATCGAATCACGCGGGGATCCTTCATATAAGGATGAAAATCTTTAAGCAGGAAGATGGTCCCTTCTTGCGCCGTAATGACCTGAGCGAGGGCTTCTAAAGTTGCGTCTGGCACCGCAGCAACACCCTCGGCCCTGGGCACTGGCGGCTTCATTCCTTGCGTGTACGACCACGTGTGTAAGGTCCGCTTGAGGTCGTTTGCCACACCTTGGATGGCATCCTGAACGCGACGCTCTTCCCAAGACACGATATACAAAATCGGATACTTGGAACGGATGAGAATTTCGATCTCTTTCGGTGCGGGCATCTAGCGAAAAGGTACCCGCCTTGCATGAATTTCGTTTCAAGAACTTAAAAACTGGTTAAAAATACCCTCGCTGGGTCTTTTGACCTAGCAAATTTGACGGTGTTTTGAGAACGGCAGTTGTACTTGTGCGTCAAGAGGATTAAGATCAGCGTAGAAGCGCCATTTTGTTCGGAACTTGAACGAAAATGCAATTCGTACGTTATTCAAAGTGTGGGGACAATGGCTATGCCGGAGAACGCTAAGGATAGTGTCTACGAGAAAGAGAATCTAGAACGCAACGTTGCGGAGGCCTTTGCTCCAATTTGGGAGCTTGGGGTCCTTGGCGTCAAAATGACGCTTTCTCCGACTACTATTAAAATGAAGGTCTACCTTCTCAGTGAGGTTGCCGATGGAATTCTGGATCCCGCCATTGTTCAGGTGGAGAGTTCTTTCGATGGTGGACGGCCGTTCGAAAAGCAGATCGTTCACGGTATCGTGCCAGCAGCCAAGATCGTGACTAGCTACGTCGACTAACCGAGAATCTTTGTTAGTTCCTCGATAAAGATTCCAACTTCCTCATCGGTTCCCACGCTAACTCGCAGGCAGTTTGGCATACCCAACACGTCGCCCGACCGGGTAATCAGACCCTTCTGAAGTAACGCTTCGAACACTGGTCGAGCGGGTCGCCCCAAGTCGGCCATGATGAAGTTGGCGTAGCTCTTGAACGGCTTGGCACCGAGTTCAACGAAGGCCTTTTCCATACGATCCAAACCTCGCTTGTTCAGCTCGACTGTTTGGCGGAGATGATCCGTATCGCCAAGCGCAGCCTTTGCCGCGGCTTGGCCAATAAGGTTCACATTGAACGGCTCTCGGGCCCGATCGAACGCATCGGAAATCTCGTCCGAAACAAACGCGTAGCCAACCCGAATTCCCGCGAGGCCATACGTCTTGCTAAACGTCCGCATGCCGACCACGTTTGGGTGCGACCTGATGAAGTCGAGCGAGTTCGGGAAGCCAGGCGTGCCATCGGCAAATTCGAAATAGGCTTCGTCGAGCACCACCACCACCGACGAAGGAATCGCGGCGAGGAAGTTGCGAAGCTCGTCTTCGAAGACGATGGTTCCCGTCGGGTTGTTTGGATTTGCAATAAAAACCAGCCGGGTGTTTTCGTTCACGACGGCGGCCATGGCAGGCAGGTCCAATCGCATCTCGTCGTTCAGCGGAACCCGAACGAGCTTGCAATTTGCCAAGTAAGCCGATGCGTCGTAACGAACAAAGGAAGGATAGCCAACCACGACTTCATCGGTCTCGGCACCTAAGAAAACCATCCCAAGCAGGTGGATCAGTTCATCGCTGCCATTGCCAACGATGATCTGTTTCATCGGCAAACCGTAATGGTTCGCGAGCGCTTCGCGAAGGAGAAACGCGGAGCCATCCGGATACAGATGGATCTGGTCGGCGGCTTCTTTGATGGCGGCGACGGCCTTGGGAGATGGCCCCAAAGGATTCTCGTTGCTCGCCAGTTTGATGACACGATCCAGCCCAAGCTCGCGCTTCACTTCGTCGATGGGCTTGCCCGGGGAATAAGGGGTCATCCCCAAAACATTGGGTCGGATCGGTACGTTGGACATTTAGCGGAAGTTAATGAAGTCGACGGGGTAATCCAGGTCGAGCGATTTGACGAACTGCATCGTCTTCTGCAAATCGTCCTTGCTCTTACTCGAGACGCGAACTTCCTCGCCTTGAATCTGTGAGTTGACCTTGAGCGCCTTGTTGTCGCGGATCATTTTGGTCAACGCCTTGGCTTTCTCTTGGTTGATTCCTTGCTTGATTTCGAGCTTGCAGCGAACGGTGATATTGCCTGCTGGCTCGATCTTGCCCCATTCGATCTGGCGGGCATCGATTCCGCGCTTCAGCATCTTACTGAACACGATGTCCTTGAGCTGGTCCATTCGGAATTCATCATCGGCCACGAGCACGATGTCCATCTTGCCATCGAATATGAGTTCGGCCTTAGTGCCTTTGAAGTCGTACCGGTTCATCAGCTCCTTCTCTGCCTGGTCCATGGCGTTCTTGACTTCCATGGGATCAGCCTTGCTGACGATATCGAAGCTGAAATCGGCGGCCATTAAATCTTCTCCAGGTCCTTGGAATCGCACAAGAGCATGAAGTGCGTGTCGAATTCCAACTCTTCCTTGGTCAATTCCTTGCGCTGCACTTCGCTCAGGCTCTCGTTCAGTTTATGGCGCATTCGAAGGGTGGCTTCTTTGTGAACATCGCGAGTGACCTTGGATACGGTGTCCATATCGATCTGGACGGCGATCTCATTTTCGGCATAAATGTTCTGCACCGCGCCGGTCAAACCTGCCATGTGGCCATAGTAGCGGTTAGCCTTCTTATCTTCTTCGGTGACTTCGCGGGAAACGATGCGGACGCGATCCCCTTCTCGGAGCTTCATATTCTCTTTAGGATACCTTCGACGGACTCGCTTCGACTTATGGCGTCCGTAGAAGATCGGCTACAGGTTGGCCTGTAGGGGGCAGCAGTTCGTACACCGGAATGCCATCCCATATCGCCTTGTTGTTTCCACCGAGTCGGGCCTCGAACGGCCCAACCTGCGATCCGTTCTTAACGAGATAGCCTTGAAGTACGCCCTGGCTTGCAGATATTAGGAATCTCGATGCGGCATCCTGGTCCACACTTTCGACTTCGTAGAGTTCCAGTTCGGGCTGGGCGAACTTCGACAGCCCCTTGGTATAGAGGTGCCACTTGTCTTTTTCGGGTCGCCGATGCACAAATACATGCTCTCGGGCGTCAACTTTTGGGTCGCTTCGGGGACGCATCATGAGTTCGCCGGGCATTAGGTACCGTTCGGAAATGGGGTCAGCGACGACCGCTTGCGAGATCGTCCCGAGCCGAGTTGCAATGCCAAGCAGGAAGTCGAGAGATGGATACACGTCGGGATCGTGGCTCTCAAAACTGAGTTGCATCAAATGCCAAGTTGAGCGGAGACGGGCAAGCAGGTCGGGAGAAAGTCGGGAAGCTAGCGAACTTCGTGCAATCGATTCGGGAGAAAATCCTGCTTCATCGGCAGACATCACCATCATCCGCACGACGGTCTTTCGGTCTCGCGAGGCAATGGCGTAGGTTCCCCGCGTCATCGGCGAGTCGAGGAGGGCCTTGTCTTTGCCGGAAACAAGCGGAACGCCAAATCCTTCGATCGCGCCATTCTCGCCTTTGGGGTTCACGATGGCCGAAATCGGGGGAAGGACCGGGGTGCTCCCCAGTACGGAGAGGTAGTAATTCTTACTGATACCGAAACCAGCGCCATGCGGTCTGGCAAATTTCCAGAACGGTCGCATGAATACAGTTTACAGGGGCCGGTGGCAACAGAGTTGCAAAAAAAATGCCGCCTTCGCAACCGAAGACGGCATTCGTAGAGGTTAGTTGAAAGTTTAGTCCTTGAAGCCAGGAAGTCGTCGGCCCTTGTAGTAACCCTCGGGGCTGGCGTTGTGGTTCTTTCGGAACGGTTCGCCGTCGACCTGTTTGGTCGCGGTGATCTCTGGCAACTCCGTCGTGTAGTTCGTTCGTCGGAGAGCTGTTCGCTGGTGGCTAAATCGTCGCTTTGGATTTGGCATGGTCTCTGGATTCTCCTTACTTCTTCTCTCGGTGGAGCGTGTACTTTCGCAGATTCAAATTGAACTTCGTGAGTTCAAGTCGATCGGGAGTGTTTCGCTTGTTCTTTGTCGTCGTGTAATAGCTCTTCCCATCCTCGGTACACACGAGTCGGATGATCTCTCTGATTTCGCCTTTTTTCTTCGCCATGGGACTAACCTCAACACGATGCGTTCCAAGATTTGAAGGGTAACGCACCCGGCAGAAGTTATATTATGGGCGAAGACTGAATCGTTTTGCAACGGGGCGACGTCTTATCTTCTTCGTTTGCAGCTCAGATTCCCAGCATCTTTCGCTGCTTGTGGACTTCATCCTTAGCGTTCTTCAAGTACGAATCGACGGCGGCCAAACTTTTCTGAGTCCTTGAGGCTTGCTCGCTGATGTTATCGTACGATGTCTTCACCGAGTTGATCCATTGGTTAAATTGCTTCCGGTTCAACTTCTTGAAATCCACCTGTTTCGCCGCTCCATTTAGAGAGTGTTGAGCGTTATCCACCCACTTCGAACTCACCCGACTGTGGAAGTCTTTGGCCTTGGCTTGGGCGAGAGCGAAATCAAGTTTCATGACGTCCCGGGTTTTGGGTGGCGCGAACCAAATTCCCAGCCCGGCTCCAGCGAGGAGAAGGATCGACGACCGAATCAGACTCTTTAACATGGTTCACAAACCTCAAGTACATTGTTAGGTTTTGGCGGGTTCCTGGAAATCTGGAGGGGAAAATTAGCAAAAGAAGCGCAAAGCCAGCGAAAGAAGCGCCGGAAGCAGGCTTAGAGTTCCATGAGAAGCCCAAGTGCCCTGAATCCAGCTTTCTTCGGCGTAGGAAAAGGTGAGGACAAGACAATGACTCATCAACAGTACGACGCTTGGTTGGAACATCGACAATTGGTTGCGAGCCGCGCCATGGAGGCATCTTCTATGATAGGTCTGGCGGGAGAAATCCGACCAACGATAACGTTCGAGCAATCCGACGTCAATGAGCTTGCCGCCGAGCAGTCACGAATGATCGATATGGAAAGGATGCAGTTGAGTTCCGATCACTCCACCACCGAGTTTGAAGATAGAATGCGCGCGTTTGCGTGGAAGCTGGATCACGTGAAGGTTGAGGACTGAGGGCCGCTAGCCGCCAGCCGTTAGCCTCTAGCAAATCATTTGACTCCTTCCTTAGCGAGTAGAGGATTGGGTGCCAGTTCGCGCTAAAGAAAAGCACTTTGCAGGCGTCGCTAGTGGCTAGCGGCTCGTAGCTAGATGCTGAAAGTGGTACCGGGGATGGGACTCGAACCCACACAACTTGCGTTAGCGGTGTTTGAGACCGCCGCGTCTACCATTCCGCCACCCCGGCAGGAATCGAGGATATAACTGTACCCCCAATCAATTGGCCGTCGGAAGTAAACTAGGTCCGTGCTTCTGTCTGTCTCGAATGTCAAGAAGGCATTTGGGCCTGACCAAATCCTGACCGGGGTTACTTTCCGCCTTGATCCCCGGGAACGCGTAGCCCTTGTTGGCCGAAACGGAGCAGGGAAAACCACGCTCCTCAAGATTCTGACCGGCCAATATGAACCCGATTCTGGCTCGGTTATCCTTAGCCGTGGCGCCAAAGTCGGCTACCTTCGCCAAGAGCAACCAGTCACGATGGGCAGATCAGTCATCGAAGAAGCCCAAGCTGGAACTGAGGAAAGACTGGCTCTCCAAGTTCGACTTCGAGAACTGGAAGACATCATTCACGCCGACAAAGCGACCGAGGAGGACCTCGAAGAGTACGCGTTGGTCCATGAGCACTTCCTCGAATCGGAAGGTTATTCCGTCGAGCGCGACGTGCGAACCGTTTTGACTCGCATGGGTTTTGAAGAGTCGGAATTTGATAAGCCGACGAACGCTCTCAGTGGTGGTGAAAAGACACGGCTAGCCATTGCCCGGCTACTTCTCGAAGAACCCGATCTCCTCATCCTCGACGAACCCACGAACCACCTTGACCTTCAGGCTACCGAGTGGCTGGAGGGTTGGATTCGGGCCTATCACGGGGCGATCTTGCTCGTCAGTCACGACCGAACGTTTCTAGAAGCCACCGCGCAACGAGTGCTAGACATGTCGGACGGCACCGTGCGAGCCTGGCCCGGACCGTTTGCGAAGTTCCTTGCACTCAAAAAGGAAGATGAGGAACGACAGGTCGAGGTCGCCAAGCGGCAAGAGCAAGAGATTGCGAAGCTTGATGAGTTCGTTCGCAGGTTCATGAACAGCCAGCGGACCGCCCAGGCTCGCGGACGGCTGAAGCTCATGGATCGCTTGATCCAAGAGAAAGTGAATGTTCCTAAGCATGATAAGCAAATGGCGGGAGGTTTTGGTAAAGCTCAGCGCTCGGGTGACATCGTGCTCGAAACAAAAAAGCTGACCGTGGGATTCGACGATGTGGTGCTCATTAAGGACCTCGATTGGGTGGTTCGGTATGGCGAGCGGTGGGGGATCATCGGCGAGAACGGAGCCGGCAAGTCCTCGCTCATCCAGGTCTGCATGCATAAGATCGAGGCACTATCGGGCCAATCGAAGCTGGGCAGCAATGTGGCAGCAGGCTACTTTACTCAGGACGCCAGCGATTTAGATCCAGAAATTTCGCCGATCGACACATTGACTTACGAAGATGGTATGCAGCCGCCCGACGCTCGAAACCTCCTCGGTCGATTCTTGATCACCGGTGACGATGTGTACCGCCCAGTACGAACCCTCAGTGGCGGCGAAAAGAACAAGCTTTCGCTTGCTCGCTTAACTAATTTGAATCCAAACCTTTTGGTACTCGATGAGCCGACGAACCACCTTGACATGGCTTCTCGTGAGGCTTTGGCCAACGTTCTGAAGACTTTCCAGGGCACGTTGATCCTGATCAGCCACGACCGGTACTTGCTGAGCGAGGTGACGGACCATACGCTCGATGTTCGCAAGAGCGGTCCGGTTCAATACAATGGCTCCTATTCGGAATATCGTGAATCGCTTTCCAGGAAGGGTGGACCCGTTCAGAAGACGGTCGTAAAGCAACAAGTGGTCGAAGAGCCGACCATGACGCCGCGCGAGATCAGCAAGGCGATCGAGCGGTTGAAGAAGGAAGTGGATGCGGCAGAGAATGGCGTGGCGGCAAAAGAAGCTGAAATGGTGCAGCTCGAGAATCGATTAGCAAGCATTGGACCCAAGGACGATGTGGTAGCCCTGAGCAAGCGACACCATGAACTTAAGCAGGAAGTGGTAGACGCGATGGATGCGTGGGAAGCGAAGGCGCTGGAACTGGAACAAATGGAAGCCATGCAACGCGAGCCGGGCGTGACTTTTCGCTCACGCTAAGGCGTCACGTCGCGAAGGAATCGGCGGTCAATCTTGACGGTTTCGTTTCCAGAACCAAAACGTTCAGCTCCATCTAGGGGCGTTGGATTCATACATGGCACCAACTTGCCATCGGCATATTGATTCAATACATCAGCGGACGAGGCGGGCCTGGTGACATGGAGTCGACCATCCCTGACTTCTATGCCGACATGCCTTGTCTCGCGGCGAAGAGTCCGGTATTTGTCCAAGGCGAAAAACCAGATGACCCACATCGAACATGCTGTAAGTCCATCCATAAAATTGTGGTGCTGGATGGCTTTATAGATGCCCACCGGGAAAGTGATTGGAACGAACCACAGAATGAAGAACATCATCCATTGCTCCGTATCCCGGCGATTCACGTATTCATAGCGATGCCCTTCTTCAAGCTTTACAGGCATCGGAATTCGGTAGAAATCGCCCCGAAGGTTTCCGGTCGCCATCGCGTTTAACGTGGCTCGCAAGAAGAATGCATATCCCTTTTTATCCAGAACTAAAGGCGGCCATGCAATGACGGCCGTGCCTTGGCTCGTGATAATCTGATGTCCATTTCGTTTGACCTTTTGGACCTCGAGAATCTCATCCCAAGGAATTCGGAAGAACACTCGTTTCGCGTTGCCAACCTCAAGCTCATCTCGGCTATACCTTGCGATCGTTCCCTTTCCAAAAGACCAGATCGCAACAATGACCACGAAGATGAAAATCGCGGCAACAAGAATGCGCTCGTAAAAGACCAAGAAATCCTTTGTTACGGGCAGAAATAATCCCGATAGACACGCGATTCCGAGGGACAGGAGAATGATGAGTACTGCTTGCGAGTTGGGCTCGATCTAGACGTACTCACGCTGCTCAGGCATCCAGAACTTGAAGATCTCGGAATCGAGAACTTCGCGAACATTCTTGGACTGAGCCTCACTCGCCGACATTGTCTTATTAGAATCCTACTCTAGCTCGCGTAATATCTCCAAATCTAGAAGATCCTTGGGCCTTCCAGTCGCCGCTTTTGTTTTGATATAGTCGCTCTTGTTGAGAATCCAAGTGGTGACGCCAAGTACTTCACCCTGGACCTTGTGACTCCACGCGTCTTCAAATTCGACACCATCGAGAAAAGTCATGAGATCGACTGAGTTTGGACTATGACCAATTACGATCATTTGCTTGTCTTTCGTCATCAGGCGTTCCGATGTTGTGTCTGAAATGGGTATTCCGAATGCGCTCAATGCATTGCGAAGAGCGGTTCCATTAGCTTCGCTGCGGCGGAGAAAGAGGTCGAGGTCTTCTGTGTATCGAGGGCGTCCATAGTACGCAAGGGCATGTGCCCCAACGACGATAAACTCAACGTTATGAGCAATCAACGATTCGATAAGTTCTTTCAAGTCGTCGTGCATTCTCACCCTTCCAAACATCGAGAAGTTCAAACATCTTGTCCAGGCGTTGCTGAGGAGTTAGACTCTTCCAATATTCAGTCCGTTCGAGGTTCATCTCCTCGATAGTTCCGATTTTGACCGTCCAGCCGTCGCGCTTTGATGCAAATTCACTCGCCGACATAGTCGTCTTGCGAAGATTTTACAGGAGAATGCTTACGAACGCGAATATTGATCGTCTCGACGATCACGGCAAATGTCATCGCGAAGTACGTGTATCCCTTCGGTAGGTGCACTCCGCCACCATCCGCCAGCAGGTTCGCACCGATAAGAACCAGGAACGAGAGCGCGAGGATCTTGATCGTTGGGTGCTTATCCACAAACTTCGAAACCACACCGCTAAAGAAGATCATGAAGAGGCCGGAGATGACCACCGCTGCAATCATAACCTCGATCTCCTTCACCATTCCGACCGCCGTAATGACCGAGTCGAGCGAGAAGATGATGTTGATCCAGAGGATGGAGAGAATCACTTTAAAGAACTCGGCCGCGGCGTTGGTCGGAGCCTCTTCTTCGTGCCCCTCAATCTTGTGGTGAATCTCCTTGACCGATTTGTAGATGAGGAACAGGCCGCCGACAATGAGAACGATATCTTTGAGGCTGATCTCTGCCGCTTCCTTGGCTCGCTCTGCCGTTTCACCGCTTGCAAGTACAGCGTTGTAAACGAGCGGAATTTCGAATAAGGGATTGGTGGCCTTGACCAGGAGTCCGATACCGAGTAGAAGCAGGATTCGGGGAATGATCGCGAGGAACATGCCCTGCTTGCGGGCCTTGTCCCGTTGATCCAAGGGAAGTTTTCCGCTGAGGATGCTGACGAAGACGATGTTGTCGATGCCGAGCACAATTTCGAGGATCGTCAGCGTGAGAAGACCAATCCAGGCCGACGGATTAAGGAAGATTTCCATCAAAGATCAGGAAGAGTGTACAGGATGTATTACCGCCTGGCGGAGGTTTGGGTTGCGAATGTTTTTGAATTCAAAAACATTCGCTTTGAACTTATTACGTCGGTACGACATTCGACTAATTTGAGTATCTTTTTGGCACCATATGCTCAGCCAAAATCGCTGAAAGCTCTGATCTCGACATCTGACTGGATGCGAGCGCCATTGTAATGGCTTCAGCTTCCTCCCAAGGGAAGTCAATATCGTAGTCGTTCACGGCCGCGAAAATAGAAGCCACCATCAAGCCGACTCTCTTATTGCCATCCACGAATGCGTGATTGCAGACTAGACCGTGCCAAAGCGCAGCCGTCTTCTCATGCATGGAAGGATAAAGTTCCTGCCCGCCAAACGTTTGTTGGGCGTTGTAAATTGCACTTTCAACCAGACCCAAGTCACGTACACCCGGACTTCCCCCGTAAAGCGTGATTTGGATCTCGTGAAAGTAAAGAACTTCCTCGATCGATGGGAACCAAGGTTGGCGGCTCACTTGGCTAAATTACGAAAGGCTTGATCGTATTTAGCCAGTGTCTCTCGCACAGCGCTATCGACTTTGGATTCATGATGGGGAGCACGCAGGACAAGACAGCCCTTCTCGAAGATGACTTCGATCTCGTTGTTCACCAAGCCCAAGTGGTCGCGCATATCCTTCGACAGGATCAGCGCCATGCTGTTGCCGCTCTTCTTGATTTCGCGAATCATACTTACATTATGCAACGGAAATATTCATTTCGTATGACATTGTATGACAAAATTCATGGTCCAAAAGAACCATTGAAGTCTTTCCACCCATACACATCGCGGATCGACAGCAAGACCTCTCGGTACAACTCGCTGCCCGTATAGCCGTTGTTGGTCAGAACTACTGCACCGTCTCCAGTTTCGAGATAGCCCATGGCGATAGCCTGCCATCCCAGGTGCGCGCCGGTATGCGAGAAGAATGCCGAAGCAGGATTCGTATAGTTCGTGACGTAGGTTCCGAGGCCGACGTTGTAGTTGCTCGATTGCTGGGCCAGCATTTCGGTGGCGAGCTCTTCGGGCAGGACTTTGCCTTTGCCTTGAATTGCTCGCTGGATTTCGATAACGACTTGGGCGAGATCGTTTGCCGTCGTCCAGAGTCCGCCGACCGCCTGCTCGGGGTACACGAACCAATGTTCGTGGCATGGCGTTTTGGAAAGCGTGAGATGAGCCGAGGCTGCATTCTTCCAAAGTTCGTTTGGCAGCGGCTGCTCGTAAGTGGAATGCTTCATTCCCAGCTTCGAAAGCACTTGATCGTGAGCGACTTTGGCAAAAGGATGGCCGGTGACGTCCTCGATCAGGCATTGCAGCACGCAGTAGCCCCCACCCGAATATCGATAGGTTCGGCCAGGCTCATTGGTCACTCTCACGGGGGCCGTAATGGCGGGCGATTCACCTTCGAGGATTTGTAAAAGTGACGGAGTTTTCGCCCCTCTCGGGTATCCCGGCGCGCCATGAACATTGACGCCCGCGGTGTGGCTGAGGATCTGTCGCAGCGATACTCCAACCTCGCGACCCGCTGCATCCCGCAGCTTCCATCGGCGGAGCTTGGCATTCACGGGTTCGAGGAGGTCGAGCTTGCCTGGGGCGACGAGGGTTAGAGCGGTCAAGCTCGCCACCATCTTCGAGATTGAACAGCATTGAAACAGCGTTTCGTCGTTGGCTTTCGTAGGTTGGTCGCCCGCCAAGTGTCCATAGGCCGCTGTCCAGTCGATCTCGCCGCCATGGATGACCGCCACTGAAATCGCGGGGACGGCGTAAAGAGCCATGCGATCGGCAACCAGATGGTCCGAGACCTTGCTCGGGCGCGATTCCAGACTCGGGACTAAGCCCCGCTCGACGGCGCGCTTGCGGTCTGCCGCATGCATATCCGAATTCTACCGAGCTTAGGCGAGCGTCGCGCCGTTGGATTCGATGAGATCGCGATACCAATAGGCACTGTCCTTCGGAGTACGGACCTGGGTTTGGTAGTCCACGTGGACCAAGCCAAATCGGAATCGATAGCCCTCATTCCACTCGAAGTTGTCCATGAACGACCACTGGAAGTAGCCGTCAACTTTCACGCCGTCAGCCATCGCTCGCTCCAGTTCCTTCAAGTAGCGATTGAGGTAGTCGATCCGCTGCGGATCGTGAACCTTGCCGTCGGTTTGCACCCAATCCGACAGCCCCATCCCGTTCTCGGTGATCACGATCGGCTTGCCGTACCGCTCATAGAAGAACTTCGGACCCCAATAGAGGGCGTCCGGCGTGATCGGCCAATGGTAAATGGTTCGAGCGCCGCCTTGTGGATACGCGACTTCCTCGGCTTTACCATCGGCGCCGGCAAGTACATGCCCCGAATGGTAGATATTGGCTCCGTAGAAGTCGAGCGGCTGCTGGATGATCGCCATATCGCCCGCCTCGGGTTGACGATAGCATGTGCTCCAAAACTCGTCGACCGCCGCAGGGTACTTGCCGAAGAAAACCGGGTCGCTCCAAAATGGCGTGGCCCAAGTATCAAACTTCGTCATCTCGAACGTCGCATTGCGGGCCGCTTCGACGTCCTCGCGAGAGTTGGTGGCAGGAAGCGAACAACTGCCAACCGGAGCCCATCCGACGCGGGCATCCGCCTTCGCATTCGCGCGAATCGCCTGGATGGATTTGCCGTGGGCAAGCAGGGCATTGTGCGAAGCCCAAAGAATCTCTTGTTGCCCAAGCTTGTCACCCGGAGCGTGGTGGCCGTTCTCCATACCGAGACCAATGAAGCACTGCGGCTCGTTGAGGGTCATCCACGAAGCGACCCTATCGCCGAGCCTCTTCACCACGATTTCGGAGTAATCGGCAAACCAATCGGAAATCTCGCGATTCAGCCATCCGCCACGAAGATACACATTCCAAGGCGTATCCCAGTGGTACAGCGTGACGTGCGGATTCACTCCACTCTCGAGCAGCGCGTCGATGAGTTGATCGTAGAATTCCAAGCCCTTCTCGTCCACTTTGCCGGTTCCGTTGGGCAGGATGCGCGGCCAAGCGATTGACATCCGATAGTTGGGAATTCCCAACTCTTTCATCAGCGCAACATCATCGCGGAAGCGGTTGAAGTGATCGCAAGCCACATCGCCGTTGCTGCCGTCGGCGATCTTTCCGGGTCGTCGGCAGAACATATCCCACACCGAATGGCCGCCTCCCGCTTTGTACGGCGACCCCTCGATTTGGTAACTGGCGGTGGCAACGCCCCATCGGAAGTCGGCGGGAAATGGCATACGAATAATCTTGAACGATTGAATTGTGAAATCGGTTGCCGCTCGCCCGAAATCGGTACGAATTCCAAGTATCCTTCAAGGCGATATGTCGAATCGCCTTCGTTGGGGCATCATCGCGACGGGTAGCATCGCGAATCAATTTGCAGAAGGGCTTGCGGAGACCACGTCGGGTGAACTCGTCGCCGTTGGCTCACGAACCTTGGACCGCGCCATCGCTTTTTGTGGCAAGCATGGCGGAATTCCGTACGGCTCCTACGAGGAAGTCATTAACCACAAGGACGTCGACGTGGTGTACATCGCGACTCCTCACCACACGCATATGGCCGATACCATCCAGGTCGCCTCGGCGGGCAAGGGAATCTTGTGTGAGAAGCCGTTCACACTGAACGCGATCGAAGCTCAAAAGGCTCTCGATGCCGTCAAAGCGAACGACGTTTTCTTCATGGAAGCGTTTATGTATCGCTGCACAAAGCAAACCGCCAAGGTCCGTGAGTGGATCGAGAGCGGCGCGATTGGCGAAGTGAAAATGGTCAACGCTGAGTTCGCATTCCAAGCGGGCGAGGACTGGAACAACTTCCGCAATGACCCCAACCTTGGTGGTGGCGGCCTGATGGACGTTGGCACCTACTGCGTCTCGCTGGCGCGGATGGCGTTTGGCGAAGAGCCTTCAGACGTGAACTACATCTCGCAGAAGAACTCGAAGGGTGTGGATTGGATCGGCAGCGGCCAGCTCACGTTCTCTGGAAATCGCTCAGCGGTATTTACCACCGGTGTGGGAATCGTTTGCGATAATGGAGCTTCGATCTACGGCGATGCGGGCCGAATCGTGATCGAGGATCCGTGGAAGCAACACGAGGGAGCCAAGATTCACCGATACGAGAAGTACACACTCGTCGAAACTCTCGATCTCGGAATCACCAACGCTCAGCTTTATGCGGCGGAGGCCGACGCAGTCGCCGAGTACTTCCACAAGAAAGAATGTCCCTATGTGACCCTTGAAGACACGATGCAGCAAATGAGAACTCTTGACCGGTTGAGGGCATCAGCCGGAATCGTCTTCGGTGCGGAGGCGAAATCGTGAAATACGGCCGCATTCCCCACCTCGACAAAGACATTTCGAAGATTGTTTGCGGTACGGATTGGCTGATGGGCGTGCCCCCGGGCGATGCCTTTAAGACGTTGGACGCGTACTTAGCTGCGGGCGGAAACTGTTTCGATACAGCGCATTGCTATGGCGCCAATAGCAACATCCTTGGTGCATGGTTGAAGGCTCGCCACAACCATGGCAAGATCGTTTTCCTCAACAAGGGCAACCACCCTTATGGCTCACCACGGTTGACGGCGGGAGATACGAGTTCGGACATTTTCGAAAACCACTACAATCTGGGCATCGACCATACGGACTTGTACGTGTTCCACCGTGACGACGAGAACGTCCCGGTCGAGACGGTTGTCGATTTCATGAACGGCTTTATTCGTCGCGGGCTCATCACTGCCTATGGTGGATCGAACTGGCGAGTCGAGCGGGTCGCGGCGGCGAATGCTTACGCGGAGAAGTCGGGCCAGCAAGGATTCTCATGCAACAACCCGAACCTCACCTTGGCGCACAATGTGAAGCCGCTCTGGGGAGGTTGTCTCACCATCGATCGGGCCGGACGAGACTGGCACCGAGAGACGCAATTGCCATTGTTCGCGTGGTCATCGGCCGCGCGGGGCTACTTTGCCGAAACGGAAGATCCCGAAGTCATCGCATCATACGATTGCGACCTCAGTCGGGCCCGGCGGGATCGCGCAAATGAGCTCGGCGCGAAGTATGGCCTTTCGGCAACGCAGGTCGCGTTGGCCTGGGTTCTGAATCAGCCGTTCCCGGCGTTTGCGCTTTGTGGATTGCGCAAGGTGAGTGATGTCGAGCAGAACGTGAAGGTACCGGATGTGACGCTCAGCGCGGCTGAGATGAAATATCTCGAAGACGGAGAATAGATGGGAGCGCCGACATCTTGTGGGCAAAGATGCAGGCAAGATGCCTGCGCTCCATAACGGCTATCCTTGGCTTCGCCAAACTAGCGGATGTGGCAGTTGCTCGTAGGCAAAGTCGAGGTGCAGAACGCGCCTCGGATGGCCGGAGGTCGAGCGATTCGAGGCATGGAAAAGCAGCGGCTTCATCATGAGAATTTCGCCCGCCTCGCATGAGCACAGCAGCGGCTCGGTCGGAACAATATCCTGAATTCGTAGTTTGCCGTGGAGATGGCTTCCCGGCTCGACGAGCAAAGCGCCATTCTCGGCGTCCGCTGGGTCCAAGTGGAGCCGAAGCGTCAACATATTCTGGAGGACTTTGGCTAGAGGCTGGACGGAAACGATGTCATCCTTCATCGACCACGGGCCAAAACCGGCGATGTCGTGGCGCTCGACGACTTCGATAGTCACATCCTGGTGCCAAGGCACCGCCCAATTCGCGGTTTGCGGCTTATCGAACAAGGTGCTGCGAACCAAGAATGCCCGGGAACTTAGCTGCCGCCGAGCGATGGGGTACAGAAATCGTTCGGTCAGAAATCGGAGATCGGCGGAACGTCCCAGCGGATCGCGAATGCCGAACTGACTAGAGCTTTCGGCGATGACAACATCGCAGGCAATCGCAAAAGCAGACGTCTCATCTGGGGTCAGGCGGTCCCAGGTGTACCCATCCGATTCTAGTCGGTCCGATTTGTAAAGGTCGATTAGCTCCAAGAAATGAATTCTCTCAGCATCCAGTACGCAAGCTGAGAGGAATTCGTTTACCTATCGGAATCGCCAAATAACTTTGCCGAACGTATTGAGGCTATTCGCCGAGTAGCTTTTGGCGTGGCCGTCGGCGAAGACCACCGGCGTAGTACCGTTGCCATTCTTGTCGGCGCGGAAGCGAGCGTAGACTGGCTTGAGGGCGCCGGGTGCGAGACCCGTGCAATCGAATCGACCATTGCCAACCGAGGTGCAGGCCGACCCCGCTTGAAGCACACCTTGCGTGGTGCAAAGGTTCACGTCGGAAATGAGCGGGAGACCGTTCATGTAGTTCTCAGCCGGAGTACCCGTGGTCGGGGTCGCACCGTTATACGGATTGAACACGTAGCCGCGCTCTTTGGATGTGCCAGTCGTGTGCGGAGTGGTCACGATCAGCCCAGTTCGAGCTGACTCTTCGGCTTGCGAAAAAGAAGCGGCCGAGGTGAAGCCCTCCGTTCCCGCCGGGGCCGCGCCTATAACCGCGGTGCTGTTGGGATCGACGCCGGTGGCATCGCTATAGCCTACGCTTTGTATTCTTCGGGTGGACCAATTCTTCGCCATCTTCGAGTCGTTTGCGGCCGGCGAAACGAAGATGTCCTCATTCTTCACATAAGCGTATAATCCCTCTGTCCAGATAACCGGATCGATGGCGGCATTCGTCGACCGAGCCGAAGCCGGAACGAAGTAGTCGTCGTGATCGGAGGAGTAGATCATCAGCGATGTGGCTAGCTGCTTCATCTGAGCGAGGGCCTTGGTCTGCTTAGCAGCCTCTTTGGCTTGAGCGAACACTGGGAAGAGGATGGCGGCAAGAATCGCGATGATCGCAATGACCACCAACAGTTCTATCAATGTAAATGCACGGCGCATGGACATTATTATAATGGGGTTAACACGTTAGTCCGACGTGTCGGAATCGATGATATACGGGGTTTTACAGATTGAAATTCGATTACTTGGTACTTATTCTTTAAAAGATAAGCGATCTATATTACGAAAGAATTTCGAACGAGTGCGGAATGCCTATCAAGTGAGCATTCACGAAGTCGGCGATCATGACATGCTGGGTAATGCCAGCGTTGGCGTCGCGGTGGCAGGCTCGGATGCCGTCCAGATCGAAAAAGTCTTGCAGAGCATCCTCCGGATGTTCGACGAAAATCCTGAAATGGATGTCTACGATTCGGTCATCCTCATCGACCACTTAAAGTAAAATTGCTAGTCCCATGGCACGCACCGTTGTTCCCGAAGCCGAAGCCCTCCTCGACCAAGAAATCAAGGTTCTGGATAAGGGTTTTGTAAGGCTGGTGGACTACATGGGTGGCGATCAACGGATCGTGCAATCCGCCCGCGTGAGCTATGGCGAGGGTACCAAGTCGGTCCGCCAAGACCGAGCGTTGATCCATTATTTGATCAAGCACTGGCACACGAGCCCGTTCGAGCAAGTGCAGCTCACCTTCCACTGCAAGATGCCCATCTTCATCGCGCGCCAGTGGATTCGTCACAGAACTGCGCGACTGAACGAAATCTCCGGCCGATACAGCATCATGAAGGACGAGTTCTATGTGCCCGAGCCAGCACAAGTCGCCTTCCAAAGTTCGAACAACAAGCAGGGGCGTTCGGAATCGCTTCCTCTCGACGAGGCGATGAAGATCATCGAGCAGATGGAGCGCGACCAGAAGGCGGCATACACCGAATACACCAACATGATCGAGGGCGGCGTTGCGCGCGAACTGGCCCGAACCAACCTGCCGGTTTCGCTTTATACCGAATGGTATTGGCAGATCGATCTGCACAACCTTTTCCACTTCATCCGGCTCCGCATCGATCCGCACGCGCAGTACGAAATTCGGGTTTACGCTGAGGCTCTGGCTCAATGCGCGAAGGCGGTTGCACCCTATGCCTACGAAGCGTTTGAAGAGCATGTGCTGGGCTCGGTGACGTTTAGCAAAGCCGAGTGTGCGGCGCTGTCTCGAATGCTCGACGGGGGCGAACCTGGACTAGAGGAGCGGCCCATGAAGGCATTTCTCGAGAAAGTCGAGAAGCTGCGTGCGTCGGTGCCAGTGGAAGCTCCCGAAGAGTTTGTCTCACCGGCCCATGTCGTTTAGCTCTTCGCCAGGAACGAGTGCTTCGCCACAAACGCCGGAATGTCGTCGGGATTCCCGATCCAAACCGATAGGTCGGCGTCGTTGTCGCACCCCGCAATTCGATGAGGCTTCGGTCCGACTCCGTCGCCGGTGTACTGCCACATCACCATGTCTTGGTTCGCGATCGGCTTCGGCTGAGTGTTGCCATAGCGCGAAATCCAGGCTGGACATTGTCGCAGAATGCTATCTGCCCCCACACCGCCTTCTTTCTCGATTTCGAGCAAGAGATGTCCGTAGTAGAGGGCGGGCAAGTGTCCGGTTTGGTCCACAATTTCCTGAACGAAATTCTCGGCTTCGGCGACGCTCATGTGCGTGCCGCCGGTCTCTTCGAAGTCCAGGGCCATAAGCATTCCCGGCCGGAGCTTTTTGAGGAAGTGTTGGGCTTGGGACTTGCCATTGCCCTTGGTGGCGAAATGGTAGGCGCCCACGAGAAGGTCGATCGAGAGAGCCCGGTCGACGAAACCTTCATACGCGCTGTCGTCACTCGTACCCTGGCAGGCTTTGAAGATCGTCAGCACGATCCCCGCATTTTTCATGTCGTGAAACGAAGAAATTGAATCCCCATGGTAGCCATCAAAAATCAAAGGTTGCTTGTTCGGCATGAGCCCGTTCTACCACTAATGGAGGACATTTACAAGGGCATTTTATCAGGGGTTTCGATTCGTTAAGGTTTGCCGAAGGCAACTTGGGCAAACGACTCCAGGTTTGTGTAGTCATTCACCCATGTCGTGTACATCACCCCGTCGACACCATTCACATTCCTTGCCGCCGCCAGCCAGGGTTTGATGTTCCCAACGGGAGCATCGTAGTATCCGCTCAAAACTTGGTGGCAACCCAACCCCGCGAAGAATGGAAGACTTTCGTTCGGTTTGCCCGAGTTCCAGTTCATGATCGAGAGGTCGCTCGGAATGCCTTTCCAAGATTCCTTCCAGGTTCCGCTTGAGAGATAGTAGTTATCGCCGGCGTTGTGGGCTGGGTCGAACATGTCGCTCCACACGTAGACCTTGCACCCCGGAACCGTCTTTCGGGCCAGGTTGTAGCATTGGCGTAGATTGTCGGCATAGATTTGGCCCGGCGTCAAGCTTCGGCTCGTACACAGAGGACACTGGTTCGCAACTCGGATTTCGTCGTGAGCGAGGAATAGCGTCTTCGGCTGCCAAAGATCGGCGACTCGCTTGATCTGGTCGGCGACGATCTGCATCGACTTCGGCTCGCTGGGGCAGATAACGGTCTTGCCGATATCCGTGCTCACGGCATGAGTGTACGAGGCATAGATCTTGGTACCTTCCGGCAATCTTGTCTTGATCGCCGGAGATGCTTGGTCGAAAGTGTACTCGCCGGGCCACGGCTTTTGCCCCAAGTTCGGATCGGCGACTTGGTCGTAATCTTTTCCTTCTTCCAAGGTTCGACCGTTCTCGGTTTCCAGTTTTACGGGCGTTCCGGGGCGACGGAGCACATTGAGGAACCCGGCTTCTTGTACATCGATATCGTCCAGCCAAAACTTACCGACGGTTCCACCCCATAGCCCGGCATACAATGTCACCTTCTCGAATCCTTGTGAGTTGAAGACAACCGTATGCTGGGTCCAGTCCTGGGTTGGTTTCGCGCCGAGGTCCATAAAGCTGAGGACCTTGCCGCCTTCACCCATCGCGAAACACCGAAGCTCACCAGCATTGCGGACGCCTTCCGTCTTAAGCCAAAGCGACACACGGTACTGTTGCCAAGGATGCACGGTGAGTCCGTGCATGATGCGAGCGTTACCGCTGCCGTTGTCGACTTTGAAGTTTTCGAACCGAATGGACTGGTTGCCGCCGTGCTTGACGTTGGTATCGAGGAAAGACGACGTGCCCGGGCCATCCTGAAAGACGAAGTTATCCAGTCGATTCTTGCTGCCCGACTCCATGTTGCCGTTGGCGTAATTCACCTCGCGAACGGGTGCGAGTTGACCGTCTTTGACTACGAATGGCGCCCGCTTCACCGGCTGACCCTCGATGAGGTTGACGTCGTGAGAGAGCAGTCCACTGGACCAGCCCATGTCCGCCACTGCAGGAACGATTTCGATTCCGAACTCGGCCGCCTTTTTGCGGACCTTCGCGACGTTATCGAAGTAGTTTTGGCCGACGCGGTCGAGAAAAGCGAACTTGGAATCGGTGATGACCATGCCGTTATAGCCTGCCAAGTGCGCGCGGTCCATGATGTGGATCACGTTCTGGGCGTTCTCGGCCACCGCGAGGTTGGTGCCCATGTAGAACCATCGAACGGGAAACTGCTCGGCGCGGTGAAAGGTGATGGCGGCGAGGATGGTCAGCATGGTAGCTGTATCTTATCACCAAGGTTTGAGGTGAAGGTAAAGCTGGGCCTTATGGGGCGTGGGCATCTTGCACGCGTAAGTCGAAGCCCTCGCCCCATGAGTAGGTCGGTTACGAGTCAAAATTGAGTGAACACTTCTTCAGCTTCATCGCACGTATGTCAGAGGACATCATGATCATTCCAATCGCCTTGCTTATGGCTCAAGACTTTCGTGGCGTCACGATCGAAATCGTCGAACCAAAAGGAAGGGAGGGTCGAATCTCGACCATGCACAACACCAAGTTCGAGGTGAAGATTTCAAATGAGTCCAAGCTCGCGTTTAAGTTGATGAATGACAGCTGCAGTTGGGGCTACGAAAAGCTGAGTTTTGAATTCAAAAACGAGACTGGGAACAACCATAAAGTGACCCGGCACCCACATCCGTGGAAGCAGAATTATCCTCAAGGCGACGAAATCGCGGTGCACGGATCGAAGACCATCTCGATCGACTTTGGCGACGGAACCTGGGACGGGGTTTACGCCGGAGGCTCGGGCAACACGGCGGGCTTCACTATGCGAGCCCACCTGAAGATCGTCGCTCTCAAAACGCGAAGCAATGTTCCTTTCTGGGGCGGCGACATTACGTCGAAATGGATAAAATCACTCCGATAGCGCGAACACTTGTAGCTTTCTCCAGCGATAATCGTCAGCCTATATAGGGGAAATCATGATTGCTCTTTTTAGCGCCGTCATTGCAGGTCAACTTTACGCTAAGGACCTATCGATCAGCTTCGCAAGGGCCGCCGCGAAGGCTCCGCCAATCTCGATCACACCCAAATCGACGTTCAAGGTCTCGATCCTTAATGGCACCAAAGAGAAGACCACGCTGATGAATGATTCATGCTCGTGGGGCTACGACGCGATGAGCTTCGATTTGAAATCGCCGAGCGGGAAGGAATTCCACATCACTCGGGTGGAGAAGAATTGGAATCGGAATTTCCCTCGAGGTGACAAACTCGACCCGATCGGAATGAAAGTTCGCACGATCAACTTCGCCGACAAGACTTGGGAAGGTTTTCCCGCAGGGATCTCGGGCAATATGGATGGCTGGCAGGTGCGTGTGAACTTCAAAATTCCGAAGAGCCTACTGTATAGCGACGAAGGCTTTTGGTCAGGCGAGATTCATTCCAACTGGGTTCCGGCGACGATGCGCGAACTTGTGAATTAGGGAGCCTCGGGCTGCCTAATCTGACCCGGCGAGTAAAGGATTCGCTGCTGAGGCTCGCGAACGAAAAAGCCTCAACCGCCGATTGCGTATATGGAGTGCGCGGATTTATCCGCGCTTTCGTCGAGTCGAGATTCATCTCGACCGAAACTCAGCAAGATAAATCTTGCAGGACAAAGCGCCAATAAATTGGACGCACTCCAAAGAGCTGACTAAACCGCCGCGAGCGAAGCTTCGCGAATTGCGTTCAGCATCACCGCGTGCTCTTCCGCCGCATGCATCGGGAAGTTAGCGACTCGGAAGTTGCCGTCCTTCAGCGGACCGTAGCAAGCGCCGGTCCAAAGGTTGAGTTCCTTGGCCCACTTGGCGCGAAGCTCATTCGCATCCAGTCCGCCCGTGCTAACGGCAAACAAAGTTGGCGAGCGATATTGCTTCTCCTTCACCAAGCATCCGAACGACGTGTCTTCCAGCGCGGCATAGAATGCGGCCGCGCGATCCCGAACGCCTTGTCGAAGGTTGGCAAGACCGATCTCCTGGTACTTCTTAACCGCCTTGTTGAGGAGGTAGATCGCCAAGACGTTTGGCGTCTCCGCCGTCATGCTCTTATCGGCAAAGTCTTCGATGCGCGAGAAAGCGTGGAACGAGCCGATGCTCTGGGTCTTCTCGAGTTCTCTCGAACGTGCCAAGGCGCGCTTGGAAACCACGACGACCGAGAGTCCAGCCGTGCTGTGGAATCCCTTCTGTACCGACCACATCGCCACATCGACGAGGCTCCAATCGAGCTGGCAGTGAGGCATGGACGACACCACGTCCACCATGAACATCTTCTCGGGATAACGTCGAGCGAGGTTATGAATCTGGTCTTCTGGGGTCCAGAGTCCGATCGAGGTTTCGTTATTGGTAATGCAGATTGCCTCGGCTTCGTCTGGAACATCGATCTGGCCAAAATCGCCGTCGAACTCGTGGGTGTATTTCCATTCGATGGCGGTGCGGCCCAGCCAACCGGTGTATTGGTGCCAGCGCATGGCGAACTCGCCGCCGACCATGTGGAACGATGCCTTCGAGGTAAGACATTGCATGGCTCGCTCCCAAGCCTCATTGCTGGAAGTGAGGAACAAAATCTTGTGGGTATCCGGAATTCCAAGAAGTTCGGTGAGCCGATTTCGCACTTCATCGAACAGCGAGAAGAACCACGGCGACCGGTGCGACTGCCAAACGGCGCCTTCTTCGACCGCGTCCTGGAGCCATTGGGCCATTTCAGGATGTACTTTGGTCGGACCTGGAGCAAGAACAACTGGTTTCATGGATAGACAACTCTTAGTTTAATCGTTTCAGAAACCTCTCGAATCTCTCGGAGCACATCATCAGGCACTTTATCGGCGATTTCTGTTACCAAATAGCCTACCGAATCTCGCGTCTTGAGGCTCTGGCCCACGATGTTGACACCATGTTTGGCAAAGATCGCGCTGACGTTTGCCACGATGCCAGGAACGTTGGAGTGGATGTGGAGGATACGCATACCCTTCTGGATCGGCGGCAGATAGAGATCGGGGAGCGAGACCGAGCCGAGGGTCTCGCCGTGAGCGAGGAATTTAAGGAGCCGCTCGGAAACGTAGTTGGCGATGTTGCGTTGCGCCTCGACCGTGCTTCCTGCGATGTGCGGAGTGAGGATCACGTTCGGCAGTCCTTGGAGTACGGATTCGAATGACTCCGAATTGCTTTTTGGTTCGCTGGGAAAGACGTCGACACCGGCTCCGCCGACCTTTCCACTCCTCACGGCGTTGGCCAACGCTTCGTAATTCACCACCGAGCCGCGGCTGAGGTTGAGAAAGATCACGCCGGTCTTCATCATCTCGAACTCTTTTTCGCCGATGAGGTTCTTGTTTGAAGCACGGCCATCGAAGTGGACGCTGATGATGTCGGATTGCTTAAGGAGCTCTTGGAACGAAGAAACTCGCTTGGCGTTTCCGTGCGAGAGCTTCTCGGCGATGTCGTAGTAGATGACCTCGATTCCCACGCTCTCGGCGAGCACCGAAAGCTGCGAGCCGATGTTGCCGTAGCCGATGATGCCAAGCTTCTTGCCACGGATCTCGAAGGATCGATCAGCGGTCTTGGTCCATTGGCCCTGGTGAAGGGCGGTGGAATGCTCGAAAACGCGGCGCATCAGCACCATTGCCTCGCCGAGGGCGAGTTCGACCACACTGCGCGTGTTGCTAAACGGAGCGTTGAAGACGGCGATGCCTCGCTCGGCTGCGCCGTGGACATCCACATGGTCGGTGCCGACGCTGAACACGCCGATGCCCATCAGCTTCTCACCCGCCGAGATGACGCGAGGCGTGAGCTTGGTGCGAGTTCTTACGCCCACAATCGAGACGTCTCGAATGGCTTTGATCACGTCGTCTTCGCCCAGCTTGGCGCTCACCTGCTCAACCCGATAGCCTTCGGCGGCGAATTTGTCCGCGGCGTCTTGGTCGATGTTGTCGAGAAGAAGGACCTTCAGCTTGCTGCGAGGGAACGAGTAGCGGGTGGGCAAGTCGGTCTGGGCTAGCACTTCGTCGATTCCGTACACGATTCGACTGGCATGGGCACTCACGCTCGGACGGTCGACAACCTCGGCGAAGTAGTAGAACTTGTCCGCCGCGCCTTGCTCCTTGATTTGGTAATCCGTGTAGCCGTCACCGACGACGATGAGCGGTCGCTTATCGGCGAGCGAACGAGCGACTTCCACTTTGCCGCCAGCTTTGCTGAGCGGGTTGGTTTCGTCGAAGCCGGTTACTTTGCCCATTGCGTCGAAGATCAGCGAGTTGGCGAAGAGGTGTTCTCGCGGAATTTTGAGCGTATCGAGGATCGGCTCGACGATCTCGCGGAAACCACCGGTGACGACGTAGATGCTGTCCGCGGACTTCTGGATCTGCTTCTTGTGCGATACGAAGGACGGCGTGATGAGCTTTTGCAGTCGCTTAACCACCATGTCGATTTGGCTGCGGTCGACGTCGAGCAGGGCCATGCGGCGGCGTAGCGACTCGCCAAAGTCGATCTTGCCTTCCATTCCGAGTTTGGTGATGGCCTGGATTTCGGCCAGCCGCTCCGCTCGCTGAGGGTGCTTGGCGAGGGCGATCTCGGCCAGGAGATCGAGGGATTCGACGCTGACAATGGTGCTATCGAAATCGAGAATGAGGGTCGGCTTCATGGCTTTGGTACCGAGCGCCGTTGCCCGCTGGATCGGATTGTACCGGTTCCAAATAAATCCCAAATATGAGAGGATTAAGATACCAACATGACTGGAATGGCGATGGCGCTGTTGGCATTGGGGCAGCAGACTTACAAGAACCAAGTGAAGATCGAGATTCAGGGCGAGTCTCGGGTGATAACGGCGAATGGAATTCCCGACCATACGACCGGGGCTTTTCCGAATCGCGGAAATCCCAATTCGATCTCGCCCCAGCGATACAATTTTAAAGTTCCGGTTCATCCGGTCAAGGCGAACTTTTCGGTAGACCTAGGTCACCAAGACTTCGGCATCGCGGTGAACGGCGTTCCTTTCGATCCGCTCACCGCCGAGTACTGGAACGGCGACCGCCAAGCGGGATGGAATTACGAAGGCATCATTCACGGGCAGGGCACGCTAGGGATCGACTTCAACAACGCCCACGTTCAACCCAATGGCGCGTACCACTACCATGCCAATCCGATTGGCTTGGTGAAGAATCTCCACGGAGACAACACCAAGATGACTCTTATCGGCTGGGCGGCGGACGGTTATCCGATCTACAGCCTTTATGGGTACGTCGACGCTAATAATCCTCGCAGCGGAGTTAAGTCACTAAAGTCGAGTTGGCGCCTGAAGAAGGGCACGCGGCCCAGCGGCTACCAAGGTCCAGGCGGAACCTACGACGGGACGTTTACGAAGGATTGGGAGTTTGTGCAAGGATCCGGCGACCTCGACGAGTGCAACGGACGTACGGGCGTGACGCCCGAGTTTCCGAATGGGACTTACTATTACGTGATTACCGAGATGTATCCGTGGATTCCTCGAAAGTTTCACGGCACGCCGGATAACAGCTTCCGGCGCGGTCCCGGTGGTCCGGGCGGTCCTGGCGGACGTCCGCCATTTCCACCTCCAGGTGGACCAGGCTTCCCACCTCCCGGCGGGGGCTTTCCTCCTCCGGGCCGAGGTGGTGGGAAGTCTTGAGTTGTGAGTTGTGAGCTAGACGTTGCACTGGTAACGAGAACTGCCTTGAGGCCGTTCATTTTCACGAGGTACGAGTGAGAACGGACTGAGGCTGCGAGTTACCAGTGTTCTTGGTTTCGAGGATAAACACTGGTAAATCCCAGTTCCTTCGTCACAGACGTCTTTACCAGTGCCACACCTGAATTCACTGGCTTCTCTCAGGCTCACTTCGTTCAAGCCAGAGGTCGGAGCCAGTGCCACCATTATGTCTCACAACTCAAAACTCTCAACTCAAGAGTTAGTGCCTTTCGCCCCACTCCTCAACCTTTCCCCGAAAAGCCCGTTGTCCTATACTGATATCAAATGAATCGTTTTCAGCGTAGTTGGGCTTTAACAAAGCGGTCGTGGGGTGTCATGCGGAGCCATCCTTCCATGGCGATCTTCCCGATCATTTCGGCGATTGCGATGGGACTGGTTACTATCTCCTTTGCGCTTCCGTTCTTCTTCACGCTGCGCGATTCAGGCGTATTTACCGGCCACGGGAACTCGAACTACCAATTCCACAGCGACAAAGTTCAGCCGCTGTATTATGCGGTTTTATTTCTGTACTACATCGTCAGCTACTTCGTCGCGACCTTCTTCAATGTCGCGCTCATCCACTGCGCCAACGAGGTGCTGGACGGACGCGAAACATCGATCGGCGACGGCATCGGAATGGCGATCAAGCGATTCTTTCCCATTCTCGGTTGGAGCGTCGTCTCTGCCACCGTCGGCGTTATCCTCAGAGCGATTGCCGACAACGTGAATTGGGTTGGTCAACTAATCGTAGGTGTCTTCGGCTTCGCTTGGAATGTCGCTACGTTCTTTGTGGTCCCAACGCTTGCGATCGAGGGTATCGGTCCTTTCCGAGCCATCCGCGAATCTCTGGATACGATCAAGAAGACTTGGGGCGAAGCGCTGATCGGGAATATTGGAGTGTCTTGGGCGATTACCTTGCTCGCACTGGCTCCGGTGCCGGTTTTCATCGGCCTTTGCTTCACGGGAATTTGGCAGATTATTGTTGGGATGCTCATCCTTATGATCGTCTGGTGGCTCGCGCTCGCGGTCATCGGCAGCTGCCTCAGCGGAATCTATATGGTCGCGGTATATCGATATGCACGAACTGGAGACACTCCTCGTGCATTTACCGCGGAGCAGATGCAATTGGCATTCTTGCCCAAGCCGCAAAAGCGAGTCCGGGGACGATAGGCGTTTAGCGCGGACTTTCAGCCCGCAACTGGATCACCTTCATAGCCCAGGGCTTTGCCCTGGGCTCAATAAATCTTGACCCTTCGGGCCAGCGTTGAGAAATGTCACATTCAATCGGCAGCATGAAGAGTACGACCCTATTACTAAATTGCCAAAGACCAGGCCTGAAAGGCCGGTCATTGTTGAGCCCTGGCATCGCCTAGGGGGTCCAAACATCATTGTCAATGGCGGGCTGAAAGTCCGCGCTAGCCGGTACCTATGGTCCCACCGAATCTGAACCGCTGCTGAATACTTCCTGACTCAAACAACTTCCAAATCGGTTGGGAGTAGGATGATCTCATGAAGCGGTTTTTGGTGGTGATTGTGGCTCTGTTGAGTAGCCTCGCGCTGGCCCACGACACCAGCCTGTCGAGCATCAAAGTCCTGCTCGACAAGACGTCCGCGACCATCAGCGTCCAAACCAACCTCTCCAAAGTTGGCAAGCAGGACGCGTTACCGGGCTTAATCAAGATGACGATCAATGGCCATCCGTGGAGCCCGATCAACCCCGATTTCATGGTCGACCAGAAGGCAGACATCATTGTGATGCAAGCCAAAGTCGACGAAGCGATCGAAGGCTTCGAGGTTCAGGAGCGGCTGTTTGCCAAAGATCCCAACGCCAAAACCATCGTGACCGTCATGCGTGACGGCGAGTCGGTCGGCGATGCGGTTGTCACCAACGAGTTTCCTAGTTGGAAGTTCGGAAAAGAGACCAAGGCGAGCGTCCTCACCACGATCAAGGACTTCATGCTGATGGGCATCGAGCACATCCTCACTGGCCCAGACCACTTGCTCTTCATCTTCGGTCTTATGCTCGCGCGGCCAAGGATCAAGGAGTTGATCAAGGTCGCAACCGGATTCACAGTCGCGCATAGTATCACGCTTTCGCTCTGTGCACTCAACATCTTCACGTTGCCATCTCGCTTCGTGGAGCCGATGATCGCCCTCTCGATCGTGGTCGTCGCGGCGGAACGGTTCGTCAAGCCGAACGATAAGGTGTGGCGAACCGTGCTCATCGCATTCTGCTTCGGCCTTATCCACGGTTTCGGGTTTGCCGATAAACTTCGCGAGGTTGGCTTGCCGCCGGGTCAGGCCGCGTTCTCGCTCGTATCGTTCAACATCGGCGTCGAGTTGGTGCAGATTTCGCTGATCCTCGTCTGCATCCCAATTCTCACCTTGTTGAGTGAGAAGCGTCCGAAAGTGTTCCAACCCGCGAGCATCGCGTGCGCGGTGTGCATCAGTCTTATCGGCTTGTTCTGGTTCGGGGAGCGGATTTTGCAGAAGGGCTGAGGCCGCTACCCCCTCCGGTTCACCTACGGCCTATTCACCTACTCCCCCAAGGGCGTAGCGTGGACTAATTTCCTTGATCGTTTTGCCGACCAACTTTGCCGAGGAAATAGCCACGCTGCTCCCCTGGGGGAGCTGTCTTGTCGAGCCTCAAGCAAAGGCAAGACTGAGGGGTAGAGTTGCCCGGAGCCTTGGGAAATTACTTCACCTTCAACGTCGGCAGTGGTTTTAAATTCGCCTCGATCTGCGCGCGTTGACCTTCGAGGAATGGCGGCAAAGCCAGCTTCTCACCCAGTGTCGCCGGATCTTCGTCGCTGGCAAAGCCGGGACCGTCGGTAGCAAGTTCGAATAGAATCCCGCCCGGCTCGCGGAAGTACAAACTGTGGAAATAGAACCGGTCGATGTAGCCCGACGTTCTAAAACCAAGCGACTCGATTTTGTCCTTATGCTCCAGCAACGACTGATCATCCTTAACCCGGAAGGCCACGTGGTGAACGCCGCCGGCACCAGGGCGAGCGATGCCGCGACCGATCGGATCGCGAACGACGACTTCGCCAAAGGTATTGTCGGAACCAGTCGTAAATCGAACGCCGTCGACATCCTCAAAGCCGAGCAACTCGGTGAGGACTCGCCGAGTCATGTCTGGGCGAGCGCTGTCGAGATGCACGCCAAGAATTCCGCGGATGGCCTGAGAAGAAGGCACGACCTTATCCCACGCTTTCGCATCATTCGCGAGACCCGAGTCGTCGACCAACGCAAGGCGCTGACCCTCAGGGTCGGCAAAGGTAATTCGGTGCCGGTCCGCTTCATCGAGGTCGCGAACGGGCCCGCAGCCTGCTTCTTTCAATCGAGCTTCCCAGGCGTCGAGAGATTCTCCAGGCACTCGAAAGGTGGTGAGACCTACGGTCGCCAAGCCTGGCTGCTCTTCGCCGGCCATCGGCCAATCGAAGAAGGTCATATCCGTACCGGGTGACCCCACGGCATCGGCATAAAACAGATGGTATGCCGAGGTGTCGTCTTGGTTAACGCTCTTTTTGACCAGCCGCAACCCCAGCACATTGGTATAAAACTCGAGGTTTTGCCCGACGTGCGCGGTCACTGCGGTGACGTGATGAATTCCGTGAACTGCCATATATGTTCATCATGACGGCAGGCATGCGGGCGCAAGATGTGTCTGACGATACAATTGAACGAAATTCGTTCTGGTGAGGCACAGACTGGTATGAAGTACCCAAGACTGTCTCAGGCTGGGACCGCAAAACCGCGTCCAGCTGATTGGGGCTCGAAGTAAGGCCACCATGAGAAGCGCCACGGCGAAGCATTAAATTCAAGGATGATCGAAAAACCTGTACTGAACTGTTAGATTTCTTTGCCCCGATTCGTTTGGGGCAGAGTGCACACCCTCGAAGCCAGTAAACTATTGTTCGTGCTCAACGCCGAGCCCTCACCGATCTCGCTAGGTCATGTTGCCGATGTTGCCCTCGGCATCTCTCGAGTTCAGATTTCCGACGCGATCCGATCCACTGTCGCCAAGTCGCGAAAGGTTGTCGACGAGATCGTCCGCGACCACGTTGTCACCTACGGAATCAATACCGGATTTGGCCGCCTCGCGGATGTCCACATCCCCGACGACGAACTGAAACAGCTTCAGCTGAACCTGGTTCGCAGCCATGCGGTCGGAGTCGGCGATCCCATGAGCATCGCCGAGACAAGGGCGATGATGTTGCTTCGCCTGAACGTCCTGGCACAGGGGTATAGCGGCGCGCGAGTCGAGGCTTTGGAACTCCTGGTCGACATGCTCAACCACCGCGTCACTCCGGTGGTGCCATCACAAGGTTCGGTCGGTGCATCGGGCGATCTCGCTCCCTTGGCTCATTTGGCACTTGCGATGATCGGCGAAGGCGAGTGCTGGTACGGCGATCGGCGGGTTCCATCGTTAGAAGCCTTAGAGAGGGAAGGCTTGAAACCGTTGGTGCTGGAGCCCAAAGAAGGCTTGGCCCTCCTGAACGGAACCCAGGCGATCGGCGGTGTGGGATGTCTGGCTCTCATCCGCGCGTTGCGATGCGTGCACGTGGCGGATGTCATCGGCGCGATGACGCTGGAGGCGCTTACCGGAACTCCCACCGCTTTCGATCCTCGAATCCACGAGGCTCGAAGACACAAAGGGCAGATCGCTTCGGCGAAACATCTCATGCTTCTTTTGGAAGGCTCGGAGATTCGAGATTCTCACCGAGAAAATGACACGCGAGTGCAGGACGCTTACTGCCTTCGATGCATGCCTCAGGTTCACGGGGCGGCAAGGTCGGCATTGAACCATGCGAAGGAAATCATGGAGGCGGAAACCGGTGCGGCGACCGACAACCCGCTCGTGTTCAGCGATAACGGCGATGTGATTTCGGGCGGCAATTTCCACGGCGCACCGCTGGCGTATGCGCTGGATTATGCGGCGATCGTCATGACCGATTTGCTCTCAATCTCCGAACGGAGAATGGACCGCCTGGTGAACCCGGATACGAACGAAGGTCTGCCACCGTTCCTCAGCGCTCACCCCGGCACTGGCTCTGGATTCATGATGCCGCACGTCACAGTTGCTGCGTTGCTGAACGAATGTAAAGTCCTCAGCCACCCGGCCAGCGTGGACTCCGTCCCGACCAGCGGAGGCAAAGAGGACCATGTATCCATGGGAATGACCAGTGCGCTGAAATTCCGCAAGATCATGGATAACGTCGAGCGCGGACTCGCCATCGAGCTCCTCGCTGCGGCGGAAGGCTTGGAATACCGACGGCCACTTCGAGCTGGATCCGGCGTTGAACGTGCGCACCGAACATTGAGAATTGCCTGCGACATTCCGCGTGTCGACTATGATCGTTACCTCGCATTGGAGATCGAACAAATTGCGCGCGAAATAAGGCGCGGTGCATTCGACTCCGGGCTTGAAACTATTCTATGAATGCCCCAACTGGAACCCAACTCTCGTGCAAAGGCTGGCAGCAAGAAGCCGCCTTACGAATGCTGATGAACAACCTCGACCCGGTGGTAGCCGAGGATCCGGACAACCTCATCGTGTACGGAGGGACGGGAAAAGTAGCGCGGAATTGGGATTGCTTCCACGCCATCGTTCGCTCGCTCAAGGAGCTTGAGAATGACGAGACGCTATTGATTCAGTCCGGCAAACCGGTCGGGATTTTCCGGACGCATACGGATGCTCCTCGGGTGCTGCTCGCCAACTCGAATCTGGTCGGCAAATGGTCGAATTGGGAAGAGTTTGGCCGGCTCGAGAAGCTTGGCCTGATGATGTATGGCCAGATGACAGCCGGTTCGTGGATCTATATCGGTTCGCAAGGCATCGTACAAGGGACTTACGAAACCTTTGCGGCGGCGGCAGATCGCCACTTTGGTGGTTCGCTAGCCGGGAAGCTTGTGGTCAGCGGCGGAATCGGCGGGATGGGCGGCGCTCAGCCGTTGGCGGCCACAATGACCGGAGCGGTTTTCCTCGGCATCGACGTCGACCCCGCCCGAATTCAAAAGAGGCTCGATACTGGCTACATCGACGAAATGACCTACTCTCTCGATGAAGCCTTGGCACGGGTCGATACGGCGAAGGCTAACCAGGAAGCGGTGAGCATCGGCCTCGTCGGGAACTGCGCCGACATCCTGCCCGAACTTCTGAGGCGTGGAGTCATTCCCGACATTCTCACTGACCAGACCAGCGCGCACGATCCACTGAACGGCTACGTCCCCAACGGCATAACGTTGGCCGAAGCGATCGAACTTCGCAAGTCCAATCCGGACGAGTACACCAGGCGGAGCATCGCGACGATGGGCATCCATGTCCAAGCCATGCTCGATCTCAAGGCTCGCGGAGCCATCACGTTCGATTACGGCAACAACATCCGGGCGTACGCAGTTGAAGCTGGCGTCAAGAATGCGTTCGATATCAAAGGCTTCGTGCCGGAATACATTCGTCCTCTTTTCTGCGAAGGCAAGGGCCCGTTCCGCTGGGCCGCTCTCTCGGGCGATCCGGAAGATATCCGGCGCACGGACCGCCTTGCTGCTGAACTCTTCCATGAGAACAAATCGCTTCAACGCTGGCTAAAGCTCGCGAGCGAGAAGATTCATTTTCAAGGTCTGCCCGCCCGCATCTGCTGGCTGGGATATGGCGACCGAGCCAAGATGGGACTCGCGATCAACGACCTCGTCAAGAAAGGCGAGATCAAAGCTCCCATCGTGATCGGCCGCGACCACCTGGATTGCGGATCGGTGGCTTCACCGAACCGGGAGACCGAGTCGATGAAGGACACCAGCGATGCAGTTGCCGACTGGGCGTTGCTCAACGCCTTGGTGAACACCGCAGCCGGGGCGACGTGGGTCTCGATTCACAACGGCGGCGGCGTGGGCATCGGCTATTCGCAACACGCGGGAATGGTGGTGGTCGCAGACGGGACTGACGAAGCCGCCAAAAGACTCGAACGCGTCCTGACAAGCGATCCAGGCATGGGCGTCATTCGCCACGTCGACGCCGGGTATGACGAGGCAATAGAATTTGCGACTGAGAATAGCGTGCGAATTCCGATGAACGATTAAGCAACCCACTGAATTGCGCAGATCAAAGCGCGGATGAATCCGCGCATTCCCAAATGGTTCGAACCTGTTTGGAGTTCGTCAATTTATTGACGCTTTAGCCAGCGAGATTCATCTCGCTGCAGAGAACCGTGTAACCTATTGAGCAAGACAATGGCGTACGACGATCCAGGTTGGAACCGGGCATCAGCATGGCTCGAGGGCGAATCACTGGACCCAAGGGCCGAGCTTCAGGTCGTCGACGTTCCCATCAACCGGTCGGTTACGCCGGGTTCTTGCGACCTTGCCCCTGACGCTATTCGTAAAGTCTTACAGCGTTACAGTACTCACGCCTTTCATGACTTCATTGATGTTCGCGGCGTGCAGGTGACGAGTCACCCAGAAACATCCGATGTCGGAGCCCTCACCACGATTCTGTCGAAAGGCATAACCGCCCTGATCGGCGGCGACAACGGTGTGACCCGGCTCGGCGTTGCGGCGATGAAGCGGTCGCTCAATCTCGAATGGTCCCAAATCGGCTTGATAACCCTGGATGCCCACCTCGATGTCCGATCTCTCGACGACGGTCCCACGAACGGTAATCCTGTCCGAGGCCTGCTCGAAGATGGTTTGTTGGGTTCCAATATCGTCCAAGTTGGAGTTCAGTCATTCGCAAACTCACCGCAATATGTCCGCTTCGCCCATGAAGCAGGAATCCGTTCGGTGACTGCTGAGGTCTGCCTCACCACACCTTTTGACATCCTTTTTGAATCCGAACTCGAACGCCTCGCCGACCGATGCGAGGCGATGTATTTCGACCTCGATCTCGACGTGATGGATCGTGTTTTCGCACCCGGCTGCCCAGGTTCTCGACCCGGGGGACTGACGCCACTTCATGCTCAGCAGGCTGCGCGGATCGCCGGTTCTCATCCTAAGGTGAAGGCGATGGATTTGGTCGAGCTCGATCCAACCATCGACATCAACGATTGCACGGCAATGGCCGCCGCCTCGTGCCTCCTTTCGTTTGCGGCGGGGATGCTAGGTCGACCATGACGGTAGCGATTCGCAACATTGGTCAGCTTGTCACGATGGAGGGACCGAATCGCGGCCGGCGTGGCCCAGAGATGAACAATATCGGCCTCGTCGAGGACGGTGAAATTCATTTGAATCATGGATTCATCGTTTATGCTGGGCCACGTTCACAGGCTCCCTCGTTTACGGCGGAAGAAGAGATCGACGCCGAGGGTGGACTCATGACGCCAGGTCTCATCGACGCCCATACTCACGCCGTTTTCGCTGGTAATCGGGCCGATGAGTTTGAGGAGAGGGCGACCGGAGTTTCGTATCAGGAGATTGCGGCGAGGGGAGGAGGAATCTTGTCCACGGTTCGCAAAACTCGCGAAGCGACTGAAGTCGAGTTGTTCGAGCAGTCGAAACGCCATGCCGAGTGGATGATTCGATGCGGGACCACCACTGCGGAAGTGAAGTCTGGCTATGGTTTGAACTTGGACACCGAGCTGAAAATGCTGAAAGTCGCGGGCGATCTGGAGATCACTGGATTGTCAATCATCCGAACATTCCTTGGATGCCATGCGGTGCCTCCCGAGGGGCATACGAAGCAGGAATATCTCGATCATGTCATCCACGACATGCTGCCAAGGGTCGCGAAGGATTGCGAGTACGTCGATATGTTTGTCGAAGACAAGTACTTCGATGCAAGGGATGCTCGGCGATATGCCGAAGCAGCTCGGGCCCTGGGACTCGGAGTGAGGTTGCACGTCGACCAGATGCGCGATTCGGGCGGGGCTAAATTGGCGGCTCAGTTGCGTGCCGAGACGGCTGAACACCTGGAACATGCCAGCAAAGAAGGTCTCGCCAGTTTGGATCAAAGCTCCACGGTTCCGATTCTGCTTCCGGCCTCGGTGTACGGAATTCGGTCCGAACGCTATCCAGACTACGCATTTATGAAGGAGTGCGCCTTACCCGTTGTATTGGCGACCGACTTCAACCCCGGCTCGTCGCCAACGGCTTCACTTCCATTTGTCATGTCTTTGGCGGTAAGCAAAATGGGATTCACTGCCGCCGAGGCTTTGACCGCATGTACGATCAACGCGGCACATTCACTGAAGCGAGCCACCAAGATTGGCTCGCTTGAGGCCGGGAAGGCAGGTGATCTGGTGGTTTGGGATGCGAAAGATTATCGCGAACTGCCGTATTGGGTGGGGGCTTCGTTGGCGAAGCGGGTGGTGAAATTGGGCCAGACGATTTGGGTTCAATAGCCCTTCCACCTTGAGGAAGGGTTGGGACGGAAGGGTGCGGATACGAGAAACTACTGAATCAAGTTCGCCGCATGCGATCCCCTCTACCCCTGACCCCTTCTCCCCGAGGAGAAGGGGAAATTTGGATTAACCAAAGAACTTCTTGATGTCCGCGCTCAGCTTCTTCAGGCAGCCCTCATCGATGTACATCATGTGCCCGGCTTCGTAGTACTCCGTCTGGATATTCGCCTTCAGCGAAGGGTCGAGTCCGAGGTGGTTCAGCGTGTACTCAGTGGCGAAATAAGGGGTGGCCAAATCGTAATAGCCCGAAGCGATGAACACCTTCATGTACGGATTCTTGGACATCGCGGCCCGCAACGACTCGGACGTGTCTGGATGGCCAGCACCCGCGTCACCGTATGACCAGTTCTTCCACAGAGAACCGGGGTTGAACACGTAGTACGGCTGATCGGTTTCGTAGCCAAGTTCACGGCGGAGGTAGTCATTAATCGTCGCCGTGTACGGCGCCATGATCGCCGTCATCGAAGGATCGTGCTCTGGGTTCTCGGTGGCGGCAATCTCGTCGATGCCCTTGAACCGGCTATCGAGACGCCCTACTGTTCGCTTCTCGCTGCGGCAAAGCTCTTTGCAGAATCGATGGATATTCACCCGCAGATCGGTGGACTCAACATAGTCCTCGCTCAAGCCGGTCAATGCAGACAACTTCGAGCGCACAGACTTCCTTTCCGCCTCGGTCAACGAAGAACCCTTCGCCAACGCTAGCACGTACTCGCTGGACGCGAACTCTTCGCTTGCCTTCAGGGCCGCCGGCAGGGACTTATATTTGGTCTTCCCGTGAAACCAGGCCGTGGCCGTGTAGGTGGGCAAGAACACATGATAGGGAAGATCGTTGCCCTTGTTGAACCGCGCCGTTTGGAAGTTGAGGATCGACGAGACCAGCACGATGCTGTCGAACGCGATGCCGTAGTCGATGAGGTGCCCCGCAAGTCCCGCCGCTCGGGTCGTGCCATAGCTCTCGCCGACGAGGTGCAGCTTCGATGACCAGCGATTGTTGCGCGAAAGGTACATCCGGATGAACTCGCCGACCGATTTGACATCGCCCTCGAGACTCCAAAACTTCTTGCCGTCTTCCTCCTTCACCGGGCGGCTGAAGCCCGTGCCAACCGGATCGATGAAGACCAAATCGCAATGCTCCAACCAGGTGAATTCGTTATCCACCAGCTTGAACGGAGGCTTCGGCATGCCGCCATCTGGCTCCATGATCACCCGCTTGGGGCCGACGACGCCAAGGTGCAGCC